>JAFVYV010000013.1 GCA_017508485.1 Clostridia bacterium
ACGGTACTATACTCTATCGGTCACATGGTCGTATTTAGCCTTACGAGATGGTCCTCGCATGTTCCGTCAGGATTCCTCGTGTCCCGACGTACTCTGGATACTTGCAGTCATTTGTCAGTTTCGTGTACGGGCCTTTTACCCTGTTTCGAGTAACTTTCCAGTTATCTTCCACTACCAACATTTGTACCTTATCAAGTCCTCTACCCCATGAATATTGCTACTCATGGTTTGGGCTCTTCCGATTTCGCTCGCCACTACTTTCGGAATCGTTTTTTACTTTCTTTTCCTCCGGGTAATTAGATGTTTCAGTTCCCCGGGTTCCCCTCATTACGCTATGTATTTACGTAATGATAACACAACATTACTTGTGCTGAGTTTCCTCATTCGGATATCTACGGTTTATCGCTTATTTGCAGCTACCCGTAGCTTTTCGCAGCTTGTCACGTCCTTCTTCGGCGCCATGTACCAAGGCATCCTCCTGTATGCTCTTTGTAGCTTGATCTTTCTTCTTTCGTCGAATTATCTTTCTTTCCTTGACATACTCGTTCTAATTCTTCTCAGTGAAGTTCCTACGTTACAAAATTGTTCTTCGTATTAACCTTCGTTTCTTTTCTAAATTAGTTTTTAGTTCTTAGTCTATTTCTTTTCTCTCTTTGCCTTTCTGTACTTAGTTATTTTTTTGTACTATGTAGTTGTCAATCTGCTACACGCTATTAACCGACATCGGTCTTAATTAATAACGCAATTCAGTTTATCTCTTAAAGGAGAACATATCAATCCCTTAAGCGATAGCCTAAATATATTAACATACCAAGTTTTTTAAGTCAAGCAAAAAAAAGGCTTTTTTTAAAATTTTTTAATATTTTTTTAATTAATTTTTTTGGGGTTTTTGCTTGCCTTTTTCTCCCTGCTTTTTATAACAATATATAGTATATATATAATATTATGAACACAAAATTCCTTGCAGTCTATTGACGTTTTTAAAAAAATAACGATTTTAGAAAATAAATTTAAAAAAATAGTTTATAAATGGTTGACTTTATTTTTTTGGTTTGGTATAATCTTTTAGCATTGTTAAAGGAGTACAGTTTTGCGGGTGTAGTTCAATGGTAGAATTCCAGCCTTCCAAGCTGGCTGCGTGGGTCCGATTCCCATCACCCGCTCCAAAATGCTTAACTGTTAGTATGCACCTGTAGCTCAGCAGGATAGAGCATCGGCCTTCTAAGCCGAGGGTCAGGGGTTCGAATCCCTTCAGGCGCGCCAGTATAACGGCGGGTGTAGCTCAGTTTGGTTAGAGCGCAAGATTGTGGCTCTTGAGGTCGTGGGTTCGACTCCCATCACTCGCCCCATTATATAAACTATACTTTTAACAATTCAAATAGGGGTATCGCCAAGCGGTAAGGCACCAGATTTTGATTCTGGCATTCGTTGGTTCAAATCCAGCTACCCCTGCCAAAACAATTTAATGACCCATTAGCTCAGTTGGCAGAGCACGTGACTTTTAATCACGGTGTCCCGCGTTCGAATCGCGGATGGGTCACCAAGATGCACCATTAGCTCAGCTGGTAGAGCACCTGACTCTTAATCAGGGTGTCCGGGGTTCGAGTCCCCGATGGTGTACCAGCGGATGTGGCGAAATTGGCAGACGCGCTAGACTTAGGATCTAGTGGGTGACCGTGGGGGTTCAAGTCCCTTCATCCGCACCATAAAAAAAGCAAGTGTTTAATACACTTGCTTTTTTTGTTATGTAAATCGATAAGGGACTTGAACGGGTGGGCATCGGCAACTTACAAGTTTGAGTTTTTACCATAGTTGCCGACAAACAATTGATAATTGTTTGCCACCCAGGCGTGATAGTGAAGCGAAAGCAAAACGGAGCAAGTCCCTTCATCCGCACCACGTCAAAGCAAGACTTTTTGTCTTGCTTTTTTATTATGTAAGTTAATATTACGAATTGATAATAGTAAAAAAGCCGAGAAGAAATCTCGGCTTTTTTGTTTGAAATTTTTTATTTATATTATGCGTTTGCAGTCATTGTAACTGATTTTATATCAATATAAGATTCATTACAGTAAGAGAATATCCAAAATGCTATTGCACCACCGTTACCGTCTATATCAAAGTTAATTGTTCTAAATCCATCTGCATCAACAGTTGCACTTGCTTGTTGATATAAACTGTAAATAGGTAAGGTTACATTACTCGTTCCCCTTAATCTAAACGCGATATCGTTTGTTTGTCCTGATTGCGCTACAAAGTTATCATCAACTCTCATAACGATTGTAACGTTGAAAGATGTTGCTCTGAACGTACCAGTTAAACCAACCGTCATACCAGCATATTTACCAGATTTACCAGTTGAAGTTATTCTTACAAAAGAATAAGGATTGTTAGTATCGTCGTTATTCTTTACTTCAACAGTACCAACGGCACCTGTTACTTTACCAACGTAGTCAATTCTGTATGCATAATAGTTGTCGCTTAAAACTTTGTTTCCAGTTAACTTGCCAGTTTCAACACCTACTAAGTTGAAAGATGCAAATTCTTCAACAAGTGTTTCTGGAGCAGTAGAAGAAGTTATTGTTGCCGTTAAGCCGTTGCTTTGTGCTTCCCATACGTCAACTGCTTTTACTGTAATTGTATTTGCGCCCTTTGTTAAACGAACACCGTAGTTGATAGTCTTTGCCATTTGTGAAGCATTTGACCACCAGTAGTAATCTGAAAGAATTTTAATTTCAGTAGTTTTAACACCTGATGCGTTTTCAACAGTTACAACGTAATGATGAACTGTATCATCATCAGTACCTGCAGGGAAAGAAATTTCTGCAAGCGTGCCGTCTGGAGAAAGGGTTGCTTTTAATTCACCTGAAAGAACTGGTGCGCTATTTGCTGCCGTTCTACCTGCTCTTGTATAAAGATTTAAGTGAGATTTATCTGCCTTTGGATATGGAAGTTCCCAAGGAGTTTTAACAGTTTCACCATCTTTGAAGTTCATTCTTGTAATTCTTACGTTACCGTTTACGTCAATTTGAACTAATAGACCAGAAGAACAGTCGTCTGAACCTGTAGGAGTAGAACCACTTACGTTTGCGTATCTATTAGGTTCAACTGCAACACTTGTTACGCCACCGTCGTTTACTGCAGTAAAGCCAGATTGCATAATACAACGTTCATCAGCAATTGGTGAGTGAATATGTCCACTAAAAGATATAACTTGTGGATACTTTTCTAACACTTCACGAACGTTTTGTGTATGCCAGTAAGTACTTGTTCCGTCAAAGTCTTCTTCACTACCATAAGTAGTTTCAAAAATTTGAGGGTGTGTAAAGAAAAATACGTATTGGTCAGGGTTTGCTGTCGTAATTGCCGTAAGGTCAGCATCAAGACGTACTAATACGTCGTCTGCAAAAGGTGTACCACTACCGTATTTTACTGGTTCTGCTAATATAAAGTGATAGTCGCCGATAACACAATGGCGATAACCCTTTTCAAGGTCGCTATCTACGTCGTTTGCAAAATATTCTGCGCCTAATAAATTGTAAAGGCTTGGAAGTTTTGAAATATCTGCTCTTGTATCGTGGTTACCACAAGTTAGCATTACGTTTGTGCCAAAGTCAGAATCTTTATATTCTTTTACTATATTTACAAAACCTGTAATTTCTTCTTCAGCAAGTGCCTCCGTCTTTTCAGTATTACTGATAAGGTCACCTGCAATTGAAAGTGCGTCAAGACCGTCTGCATCGCCCTTTTTTGCTTCTGCTAATAATTGGTCAAATGCAGCGTAAATTTGTGCTACGTTTGATTCCCACATTGTCTTTTTAACGTGTACGTCTGAAACTGCACCGAAAGAAAATGCTATATTATCTTCGTCAAAAGTTGAACTTTTAACTGGCATTTTATAATTACAAACGTTACAAATATTGTCGTTATCGCTATCTTTATGCTTTTCTACGTCAGCCTTTTCACCACAACTACATTCCTTCCAGTGAGAAGTTTGGTCGTTTTTATACTCATCAGAAAACTTGTGAGTATGGCCACAACCTACGCCGATAAGAAGCATAGACATTGCTACTAAAGAAAGTATTATTGAAACAAGTATAGATACAAGTTTTTTCATAACGTGCTCCTTTTTAATTTTATTGCTTTTTTATTATATAATAAAAAAATAAAAAAATAAAGATATAATTTCTAAAACACCAATTTTTGTTAAAAAAAATGACAAGATTTGCTAACTTTTTTAACTAAAAAAATAAAAAGACGAGTTTTTAACCCGTCTTTTAAGTTTTAGTCTACGTTTACGCCTTTAGCAAATAGTTTGTTGCATACAAAATAACACGCTATTGATAACGTTATATATATAACAAGCGCAACCGATAGTAAAGTTATAAATGCGCTTTCTGGTAAAACTTCTGCAAAAATAACGGTTGCGTTGCCACTTATCGCAAGTGATATTATTGCCACGATAAAGGTTATTACCATACTTGCCATATAAAAAACTGCAAACCATATTAAGCCTTTTAGCACCTTTTTTTCGTTATAAGTATGCGCTTTTACTATTGCAGTAAACCCTGCGCTTATTAAAAAGCAAATTTCTGCAAAAATTATACCTGCAATTAACAGTATAAAGCCCGTGCCTGACATATTAAAACCACTAATTACCGTTTTTAGCATTTCTTTTAGTCCTTGCATAAGGGTTTTGCTATACAAAACGATAAACAAACTTGATACTGAAATGATTATGCTTGCTAAAATTACTATTAAGGCTGATAGATATTTTGATAAAAGAAGTTTGCCCTTTTCAATAGGTAAGGTGTGCGTTAAATAACTTTGGTCTTTGTAAAATGACTGGTTAAAGGCAAGGAGTATTTGTACAAAGGTGTTTACTAAAATTGTGCCTACTAAAGAATAGGTTATGCTACTAAACACTTGGCCGATTATGAAAATTAACTGAATACTATTCCCTAATTTTATTAGCCTTGTTAAAAGGGCTACTGCTAGGGTTATTGGATAAAGATATATTAAAAGATTTGTCATCTTTTTTAAGTCGTATTTTAATAACTTTTTAATCATTTTATAACTCTCCTAAAAATTTCATCAATAGATGCGTTTTCCTTTTCCCTTAAAGTTTCTACTTCACCTGCTAAAATTACTTTGCCACCGTCAATAAAAATTACTTCATCAAGAATTTTTTCTACGTCGGCTATTAAGTGAGTGGTGATTAGTAAACTTGCGCCTTCATCAAAGTTAGAAAGTATTGTTTTTAATATCTTTTCTCTACTAGTTGGGTCAACTCCACCTAAAGGCTCGTCTAAAACATAAAGTTTTGCGTGACGGCTCATCACTAACGCTAGTTGCACCTTTTCCTTCATACCCTTGCTCATTTTTGGTAGTTTTTGGTTTATATCAAGGTCAAGGTCTTTTAAAAGGAAAAGCGCCTTTTGTTCATCAAAATCTTCGTAAAAATCTTTGAAAAGTTTTATTATATCAATTACCCTTTCACTTCCTTCAAGATAACTTCTTTCAGGTAGGTATGATATAACTTTTTTGCTTTCTACCCCTATTTTACTGCCGTTAACTAAAATTTCCCCTTCATCTAGGGTGAGTAGGTCGTTTATCATTTTAATTATCGTGGTTTTGCCACTTCCGTTTTTACCTAAAAGCCCTACTATTTTGCCACTTTCTACGGTAAAACTTATATCGTTTATTATAACTTTGTCATCAAAACTTTTTTTGATATTTTTTACACTTAAAAGTTCCATAATTACTCCTTACTACTTAATATTTCAATAACTTCTTCCTTTTTTATGCCTAAATCTAAAAAAGAAAGGTAAAGGTCTTCTACCATTTTTTCTATCGTTTCTTTCTTTACTTTTTCAATAACGGCTTCATCTGTCGTAACGAATTTGCCGTTTGTACTTTCCGTTATTATTATGCCCATATTTTCAAGTTCAAAAAGGGCTTTTTGCACGGTGTTTGGATTTACTTCAAACTGCATAGAAAAATCCCTTACCGATGGGAGTTTTTCCCCTAGCCTATACTTTTTGCTTATGATTTGCTTTTTTATATAGTCAATTATTTGTAAATATATCGGCGTGTTCCCCTTAAAATCAAAACTCAAAGTATTTCTCCTTTTTTGACTGTATTACTTGAGTAATACAATGATACAATTTAAAAACCTATTTGTCAACCGTTTTTTAAAATAAAAAAAGGAAGGTTAATCTTCCTTTTGATTTTTTGAATATACGCAACCACAAAAGTTTTGGCGGTAAAGACCAAGTTCTTTTGAAAGGGTAATTGACCTAAAATATCCGTTTTCCTTTTTAAAGTCGCTTACCAAAAACTTTTCACTTAAGTTCTGACCTAAACTGTTAATAACTAAAACGTTTTTCATTGGACTTACCGTTAAAGTGGTGGTAAAGTAGTCAAAATTTAATTCTTCTGCCTTTTCTAATGTCTTTTTAAGCCTAAAGTCGTAACAAATATGACAACGAGAGCCACCTTCTTTTTCTTCTTCAAGTCCGTTTACTAAAGAAAAAAAGTTAAAGTCGTCGTATTCCCCTATAATTAAGTCAACCTTAAAGTGGTCGCAAACCTTTTTTTGTTCTTTTAGCCTTTTTTCGTATTCTTCTTTCCCTTGAATATTAGGGTTATAAAAGAATACCGTTATATCAAAAAAGGGCTTTAACCTTTCTATAACAGCCGTTGAACAAGGACCACAACAACTGTGTAGTAAAAGGCTTTTTTTACCCTTTAGCGAATTTATTTTTTCTTTCATTAAAATATTATAGTTCATTTATTTTTGTTTTCTTTATAATACCGTTTTCTTTTTCTAATATATATGCACTTCCACCTGCACTAATTGCGCCGGTCATAACACCGTCAACAAATTCTACTGCACAGTCGTTTTCAATAGCATAAGCCTTTTCAAAATTAGAAGTTAAAAAAGTTTGGTCAAAGTCAATTACTCTTTCGTTATAGTGTGGGGTCATTAGACCTTCTAAAATACCTAAACCCTTTCTTAAAACGTAGTCGTCGCCACCTGCCATCATTTCTGAATCGGTGTACATATCAGTAAACCAACATATAGCCCCTGCTGATAGACCTGCAATTATCGTGCCTTTTTCATAAGCGTCAAAAAGCATTTTGTCAACACCAAGTTCTTTCCACTTTGCTATCATATACATCGTGTCGCCACCACCTATATAAATGGCATCAGCGTTTTCAATTTTGCCTTTGATTTTACCAATGTCCATTTCGCCGTAAACCATTAAGGCAACTTCTGCTTTGATATCAAAAACGGAAGTGTAAGTTTTTCTAAAACTATTAAAATACGGCATACTATCGTGACTTGCCGTACCTATAAAAAGGGCGTTCGCCCTTTTTTCCCCTGCGTGAAGTTTTGCAAGGTTTGCTATATATTCATCAATTTTTAAGGTGGTTTTGTTTCTAATTTCGCCACCACCTATTGAGATAATTCGTTTCATTATTTTAGTAAAAATTCTTGTGCGTTTAGTTTGAAAAGTCTTTCTGCCCTATTCTCGCCGTACTTTCTTTTAACAAAGTCGTACGCTTGTTTTAAGTAGTTAAAACGGCTATAGTGAAGGTCGCTTGCAACAAAATCAACTAGGTCGTTTTTAAGTAGCCACTTCGCTCTTTTTCTTTCCTTTAAAGTGCCGTGGCCTACAACCGTACTTGCGTTTACTTGAAACATTGCCTTTTCTTTTAACACCGTTAAAGATTTTTTGTCAATATCGTACCTTTCAACGTGGGCTAAAACAATTTTCTTTTTATGGCGCTTGTATAAATACAATATTTCGCTTATATTTTCTAAAGAGTTTTCCAAAGGAAGTTCTTGTAAATAAAAATCAGAACTTGCTAAACTAAAAGAAGACAGGTCGTCTTCTTTTAAAATCTCGTCATCATAAATTTCTAACCCTAAATAAAGGTTAATTTTTGTAATTTTACTTGCCTTTTTTTTGAACTCTTCAAAAGCCGTTTTTATATCACTTACACTCTTTTCATAAGTGGTAGGTTGATAATGCGGGGTTAAAATAATATCAGTCACACCTAAATCTTCTTCCTCTTTCAAAAGGCTAAAGGCTTCTGCTTCCGTTTTACACCCGTCGTCTATAAAAGGCAAAATATGTGTGTGTATATCTATCATATTACTTTTTGTCGTTAGTCGTATAATATCCATAATAACGGTGATATTTGCCGTCAACCATCTTCTTAGGACATTTTGTACATACTACGCTTACAATTTCTATACCGTTTTTCTTAATTTCGTTTACGGCTTCTCTTACCATACTCTTTTTAGTGCTACCGTATGCTACTAAGAAGATTGAACCATCAGTTATTTTTGAAAGGTGAATATAGTCGGAAACTTCTAATACAGGGGCTGTGTCTAGTAAAATTACGTCGTATTCCCCTTTTACCTTTTCAACTAATTCTATAAACTTTTGTGAAGTTAATATAAATGATGGATTGTAAACTTTGTTACCCCTTGTTAAAACGTCAACGTTAGGGTATTCCGTTTTTTGAATAGCATTTTCACAGGTAATCTTGTCAAGCATTATTTCAACAAGACCTTCTTTATTTTCTACGTTAAATGCTCTGTGAACGCTTGGTCTTCTAAAGTCAAGGTCTATAATTAACACCTTTTTACCACTAAAACCTAAAGAAACTGCTAAATTACAAGCAACTGTAGTTTTTAGTTCGTTTGATACTGATGATTGCATTGAAATTATCTTTTTTCTGCCACCATCCATATATAAAAGAAGGTTGTCTTTTAGCCTGTTAAAACATTCGTTTGCGTATGAAAAACTGTTATCGGTAACAACTATTGCTTCTTGTAATTCGTCTAAGTTTTTTAAACTATTCTTTTTAGCCATAATTATTTCTTCCCCCTGTTTTGTAAGTCTTCCATACCAATTATGGTATCTACACCGGTAATCTTTCTTACGTCGTCTAAAGATTTTACAGTTTCATCAAAATATTCAACAAGAAGTGCAATTGCTACCCCTAAAACAACACCGATAACTAATGCAAAAATCATTATTTTTAATTTTGCGTTAGATACGGTAACCGTTGGATATTCCTGTAATGAACTTACCGTTATGCTCATATTAAAATACTTAAATGCAGAAGAGTTGCCTTCTTGTCTTTCTTGCGCCTTTTCACCAAACGCTTGGAATAATGAGTTCAACTTTTCTTTTACGATAAGTTGAGTTTGCGCTTCATCTCCGTTAAACTTTTCTGCATATTTTATGCTCATTATAAAACTGTTTTCAGCAGATTCAATATTGATTGAACTTACTGAAATTTGGCTTTCATCTATGCCTTTTTCTGCATAAATTTCATTAGCCCTTAAAATAACAACTTCCGTCGTTACAAATTCAACAACGGTTGGCATAAGTTTTTCTGCCAAAATGGTGTCGTTATATTGCGAACCCTTGTTTTCATCAAGCTTAACGTTTACCATTAAATTGCCTGACGCCGTGTATTTTGGAACGTTAAGGTACGCAAAAACACCGCCGACTGCTAAAGCAACAACGATTACTGCGATAATTAAAAGAATTTTGTTTTTAAGAATTGCAAAAAAACTTGATAGGCTTATTTCAGTTTTGCCCACTTCTTCCTTTTCTACGAATTTTCCTTCCATTTTAATTCTCCTATGCAAAAAATGATACTATACCATTTTTATCCTACTTAGTATACCATATTAAACACAAAAAATCAAGGGTGGTTAACATAATTCCTTTACAAAAGGTATATATTTGTGTAAAATATCCATATAATTGAAAAAAGGATAAAGTTATGTTTACAAAAAATCAATTAAAAAAATATTTTTCTTTAGTTCTTAAAATTGGCGTTAATCTTCAAAAAGGGCAAGAACTTGTTGTTTTTTCACCCGTTGAGTGCGCTGATACAACCAGACTTTTGGTTGAAACTGCGTATAAAGAAGGTGCAAGTCTTGTTCGCGTTAAGTGGGAAGATGAACAAGTTAATAGACTAAATTACCTTTACGCTGATATTGACGCTCTTTCAGAAGTGCCTGAATTTATGGTTAAAGAAAAAGACTATATGCTTGACAAAAAGGTTGCTTATATTGCAATTGATGCCGAAGACCCTAATATTTATAAGGGGGTTGATGAAAAAAGACTTGCTATTTGCGCTAAAAAGCGTGGTATTGCTTTTAAAAAGTGGCGTGAAGCAACAATGAATAACGAAATTCGTTGGTGCGTTTGCTCTCTCCCTACACTTGCCTGGGCTAAACAAGTTTTCCCTAATTCTAAAACTCCACTTAAAGATTTAACGGTAAAAATTAAGGAAACTATGCGTTTAGATAGCAAAAACCCTGTTAAAGCGTGGGAACAACACTTAAAAAGGCTTAATAAAAGGGCAAACTTTTTAAATAAACAAAACTTTGAGTATTTAGAATTTAAAAATGCTTTAGGTACGGATTTAAGAGCAGGACTTGCTAAAGACCACCTTTGGCTTGCCGCAGAAGAAACTGCTAAAGACAATATTAAGTTTACCGCAAATATTCCTACTGAAGAAATTTTTACCTGTCCACACGCATTTAAGGTGGACGGCGTATTAAAAAATGCGTTGCCACTAGTTCATCAAGGAAATATTATTGACAACTTTTCTATCACTTTCAAAGATGGCAAGGTTACTGATTTTTCAGCAGAAAAGGGCTATGAAACCTTAAAAGAGTTGATTGAAACTGATGAAGGCACTTATCGTTTAGGGGAAGTTGCGCTTGTTCCTAAAAGTTCGCCTATCGCTAAACAAAAAATTCTTTATTTTAACACCCTTTTTGATGAAAACGCAAGTTGTCATTTAGCAATAGGTAAAGCATACCCTACCACAGTTAAAAACGGTAGCAACCTATCTAAAGAAGAATTAGTAAAACTTGGCGTTAACGATTCAACCGAACACGTTGACTTTATGATAGGAACTAGCGACCTTTCAGTTGTTGGTGTTAAGAAGTCTGGCGAAAGAATTACCATATTTACTGATGGCGATTTTGTAATTTAATAAAAATTAAAGCAAAATAAAAAACCGTGAAAAAATTCACGGTTTTATTTTTTGTAATCAAACAAAAAACGAAGGAATAAAATTAGTCAGCCTTCTTTTCTTTTTGTTCAACAACGAGTTTGCCATCATAATAGCCACACTTTTTACAAGCTCTGTGAGGAACTTTTAATTCGTGACATTGTGGGCATTCTACTAGTGCAGGAGCAGTTGCTTTGTAGTTAGCAAATCTGCTATTAGTTCTCATTTTAGAAGTTTTACTTTTTTGAACAGCCATTTTATTTACCCTTCCTTTTCTTTATTTACAGTTGCATGTTTCTTTATTTAAGTTTTTGCCACAAACTGGGCAAAGTCCTTTACAGTCTTCCTTGCATAAAAGACTATAAGGCATTTCTACTATAACGACGTCGTTTACCATTTTTGTTAGGTCAACTTTGTCGTTTATAATTTCATACGCCATTTCATCTTCTTTATCAAAAGTTTCTGAAAATGGAACAACCATTTCTTTAACTGCTTCTTCTAAACACCTTGAACAAGCACCTTTTAATAAAAAATTGATTTCGCCGTCTACGTATACGGTGCCACCTGAAATTACTTCTAACCTACCAAAAACCTTTATCGGTTTTTGAATTTCACAATCAGGTAATGAACATAAGTCTTCAAATTCTTCATAATCAAAGTAAAAATCTAACTCTGTTTTGCCTGCTGTTTTAAGTTTTTTTAAGTCAATTACCATAATTTCCTCTTAAACGGCTGATTTATTATACTATATCAAAAATGCTTTGTCAACTTTTTTGATATTATCTTTTTTTAACCTATTTTTATAAATTATTCGGTTAAAGCCTTTGTTTCTCTTGCAATTGATAATTCTTCGTTAGTTGGAACTACTAAAATTCTTACCTTTGAAGTTGGCTTACCTAAGTCGCCGATACCACCTTTGTATGCCCAGTTCTTGTCGTTATCAAACTCTGCACCTAAGAATTCCATATCTTCCATAACCATTTGTCTAATATCTTCAGAGTGTTCACCGATACCACCTGTGAATACGATAGCATCAACACCACCTAAAACTGCTGCGTATGAACCAACGTACTTTTTAATTCTATAACCTACCATTTCCATAGCAAGTTTAGCCTTTTCGTTACCGTTGTTCATTGCTTCAGTTAAGTCTCTACAGTCAGAAGAAAGTTCGCTTATACCAAGCATACCACACTTTTTGTTTAAGTAGTTAACAACTTCTTCAGGTGTTAAACCAAGTTTTGCTCTGATAAATTCAACTGCTGCTGGGTCAATGTCACCTGAACGAGTACCCATAATTAAACCTTCAAGCGGTGTAAAGCCCATTGAAGTGTCTTGACACTTACCGTCTTTAACGGCTGAAATTGATGAACCGTTACCTAAGTGACAAATAATCATCTTTGCGTTTTTAGTGCCTAAAATCTTTGCAGTTTCTTCAGAAACGAATTTATGAGAAGTTCCGTGGAAACCGTACTTTCTAACTTTGTGTTCTTCGTATACTGAGTAAGGAATACCGTACATAAATGCTTTTTGTGGCATTGTTGAGTGGAAAGTAGTATCAAATACTGCTACCATTGGAACGCCTGGCATAACTTCCATACAACTCTTAATACAAGCAATGTTGCCTGGCATGTGTAAAGGTCCAAGTTCAACGTTCTTTTCACAAATTTTGATAACTTCTTCATCAATAACAACTGATTCGTGGAAGTCTTCAGCAGAGTGGAGTACTCTGTGACCTACTGCGCTAATTTCATCAATAGAGTTAAGAGCGCCCTTTTCCTTATCAAGCATAGCCTTAAGAACTAATTCCATTGCTTCTTTGTGGGTAGGCATATCCATTTCAATTCTTGTTTGCTTGCCGTCAAAAGTCTTTTGTGTTAAAACACCACCCTTAAAAGTAATTCTTTCACATAAACCTTTTAAGATTACGCTTTCATCTTTCATATCAATAAGTTGATATTTTAATGATGAACTACCTGCATTTATAACTAAAATTTTCATTTCTTTATCTCCTTTTTATTATGCTTGTAAAGCAGTAATTGCAACTACTGCAATAATATCTTCAACTGAACAACCTCTTGATAGGTCGTTGATAGGTTTTGCAAAACCTTGGCAAATTGGACCAAGTGCTAAGTAGTTACCAAATCTTTGTGCAATTTTATAGCCGATATTACCTGCGTTGATGTTAGGGAAAATAAATACGTTAGCGTTACCTGCAACCTTTGAGTCAGGTGCTTTTAACTTACCAACTTCTGGCGCAACTGCTGCGTCAAATTGGAATTCCCCGTCTAAAATTAGGTCAGGTGCAAGTTCTTTTGCAATTCTTGTTGCTTCTTGCATTTTTGGAACTGACTTAAAGAACTTATCATCATTACCAGAACCTTTTGTTGAGAATGAAAGCATTGCAACTCTTGGTTCAATACCTGCAACCTTTTTAGCAGTTTCTGCAGAAGAAATTGCGATATCAGCAAGTTGTTCTGCGTCTGGTTCAATGTTGATAGCACAGTCGGCAAATACTGCAACGCCGTCTGGGTTGTGTCTATTTTCGCCTGGAGCAACCATTACGAAACTACTTGAAACAGTTTTAATTCCAGGTGCAGTTTTAATAACTTGAAGACCTGGACGAAGTGTGTTAGCAGTTGAGTGACAAGCACCTGATACTAAACCGTCAACGTCGCCAACCTTAAGCATTAAAGCAGCGTACATAGTGTAATCTTTTTCTAAAGTTTCTTTAGCAAGTTCAGGAGTCATTCCCTTTGACTTTCTAAGTTCAACTAAAAGGTCAATAAATTGTTGTTTTTTAGCGTCTGTTAGTGGGTCAATAATTTGAACACCAGTTAAGTCAACGTCTGGGTTGTTTGCTTTAATTTCTGCTTCGTTACCTAAAAGCACGATTTTAGCAAGACCTTCTTTAATAATTTCACTTGCAGCCTTAACAACTCTTGCGTCTTCCCCTTCAGGTAAAACGACAGTTTTGTTTTTTAATTTTGCACCTTCTTTAATTTTTTCAAGTACGTTCATTGTTAAATCTCCTCATACAAAAAGTTAAAAAATACTTTATTATTTTTAAAAATTAGTGTATTATAATAAATACTTAACTATTATACAACAATTATTTTAAAAAGTAAATTATAAACTTCACTTTTTTGGAGATTTTTATGAATATTTGTGCAATTATTGCTGAATACAATCCTTTTCATAACGGGCACTTAAAACAACTTGATTATGCTAAAAAGGTTTTAGGGGCTGATAAAATTATAGTCGTTATGAGTGGCAATTTTACTCAACGGGGCGAAGGCGCTGTTTTAGACAAATACAAAAGGGCAAAACACGCTATTTTAGGTGGCGCTGATATGGTTATTGAACTGCCTACTGTTTTTGCAACTTCTAACGCAGAACTTTTTAGTAAAGGCGCAGTTAAAATCATTAACGACCTTAACGTAGTTAACACCCTTTGTTTTGGCGTTGAAAGTGGAAAAAAGGAAGATTTTATAAAACTTGCTACCCTACTTAACGATGAAAGTAAAGAGTTCAAGTCTTTAATTAAAACTGAACTTGAAAAGGGACTTTCTTTTGCATCTGCAAAGGCAAACGCCGTTAAAACGCTTTACGGTATTGATGAAAGTTTTGTTTCTTCCCCTAATTGCGTTTTAGGTATTGAGTACACAAGGGCTTTACTTAAACTAAAAAGCAATATAGAAATTGCCCCTATGCTAAGAACGGGCGACCATAACGACAAAAAACTGTATAAGGGTATTACAAGCGCAAGTAGTATTAGGGAAAACTTAGGCAAAAGAAGGTTAAAGTCAGTAGTGCCTACTTTTGTTTATAAAGACTTAAAAAAGGCAAAAGATTTTGACAAGATTATACTTTCAAACCTAATTAGCGTTGAAAGTGAAAATTTAAGCGAAGTTTTAGACTGTACTGAAGGGCTTGAAAATAGAATAAAATCGCTTACAAAAGAAAGTTATTCCGTTAAATCTTTAGTAGAAAAGGTGGCAACTAAACGATACACGGAAGCAAGAATTAGAAGAATTTTCCTTCAAAATATGCTAAAAATTGATGAAAAACTTATAAAAACTGCCATAAAGCAAAAATTGTACGCAAAAGTTTTAGCCACTCGTGATAACGAACTGCTATCTTTAATTACTAAAAACGGTAAAATTCCTTTGATTATTAGAAAAAGTGATTATAATAACCTTTCAGATACTGCTAAAAAAGTGTTTGATAAAGATATTTTAGCAGGTGATATTTACGGCTTAGTTGATGAAAATAAGCAAAATGAATTTTATACTTTGATGATGTAAAGACAATGTAAAAACAATATAAAAAGGCACGGAAAACCCCGTGCCTTTAATCTTCTAATCCTAAAAGATAGTCCGTACTTTCTTCAAGCAAAATGCTTATCTTAAACAAAATTTCAACACTTGGTAGATTGTCCCCTTTTTTCCAGTTTGAAATATTGCTTTCGGCTAAACCTAATTCTTTTGCAAGTTCCTTGCCTGTATAATTACTGTTTTTTAGTGCTTCTGAAAATCTTTTTGCAAACTTAATTTCTTTATTCATAAATTCAGTTTAACAAAATTTTATAATTATTTCTTGACTTTTCAGTTTAACTGAAGTATTATATTTTTATCTTCAGTATAACTGAACAAAGGAGAATAATTATGCAACAACTAAACACCAAACCTATTTTAAATTATTTAGAAAAAAACAATCTATCTAAAACGGATTTTTGCAAAAAGTGTAATATTTCTTTACAAACTTTAAATAATATACTAACTGGCAAAAATTTTAAGTTCAAAACTCTTTTTAAAATTGCAAGGCAAATTGATTGTTATATTAAAGATTTTTTTAATGATTAAAAGGCACGGAAAAATCCGTGCCTTTTGTTAAAATATATTTACTATTTTTGTTGTAATTGTGCCGTTATGAAGCACCATATAGCAATAACTCATATCGCCGTATCTTGTCATTGAGCCTGGGTTTATAAAGTGCTTTCCGTTATAACTTTCCACCCTTGCTTCGTGCGTGTGGCCGTAAAGGGCAATATCAATATTGTTTTCTAACATATATAAGTTTAGGTTTGTTAAGCCTTGCTTTACGCTATATTTATGACCGTGCGTTAGCAAAATTTTAAACCCTTCTACTTCTAAAATTTCTTCTTCCATTTTTCCACCGTCACAGTTGCCGTTTACTGCGTGGACTTTTTGTGGATATTGAAGGGCAATTTCTTTAATATCGCTTTTATGGTCGCCAAGGTGAATAACAAAGTCCGTTTCACCTATAATTTCTTTTAGCCTTCTTATAGCCGTAATATTGCCGTGCGTGTCTGATAAAATTATAAAAGTTTTCATTTTAATTTTTCTAATAAATTTTTAAGTGCTCTTGCACGGTGGCTTATAGTGTTCTTTTCTTCATCACTAGCAATACCTAATGATTTTTGTAGGTCGTAACTATAAAAAATAGGGTCGTAGCCAAAGCCGTTTTCCCCTTCCGCTTTAAGTAAAATTTCCCCTTCAGTTTCGCCGTAGGCAGAAATAATTTCGCCCGTTGTTTTATATAAAACTAAAGCGCAACAAAACTTTGCCTTTCTGTTTTTAACGCCTTCTAAATTCTTTAATAACTTTTCGTTATTCTTTTCGTTAGTACCTTCTTCGCTATATCTTGCGCTATAAATACCAGGTTCGCCGTTTAACGCGTCAACACTTATACCACTATCGTCGGCAAGTGCGTCAACACCTAAAGCCATTGATACCGTTTTTGCTTTAATAAGTGCGTTTTCGTAAAAAGTAGCGCCGTCTTCAACTATATCGCCAGAAAAACCTGCTTCCTTTTGAGAGATTACTTGGTAATCAGTTAGCATTGTGCTAATTTCCCTTACCTTATCTTTATTGCCGGTTGCAACTACTATCTTTTTCATAAAGCACTCCTTAAAATGTTTAGTACGTCTTGTTTGTCAAACGGAACGAAACGGCGTTCGTTTGCCGTTATATTTAAATTTTCTACAATTTCGTTAAAGTGTCTGTCATCAACACCAACTTCGCTAAATTTTAACGGTGCGCCGATAAGTTTAAAAAAGTTTTTGAATTCTTCTATCGTTTGTTTAGCAACTTCCATTTTTGGTAGGTTTTTGTCAATACCAAAAACTTCTACGCCAAGCCTATAAAAAGGTTCTACCCTTTGTTCATTTAACACGTATTCCATCCAATGTGGCATTAAAATTGAAAAGGTTAAGCCGTGCGTTAAGCCGTAATAGTGTGTTATAGGGTGGCTTATCACGTGGAAGGTCCACGCGTGTGGTTTGCCGTGTGCTATTACGCCGTTTATTGCGTAAGTGCTTGCCCAGGCTAGGTTTGCTTTTGCTTCGTAATTTGTTGGGTCAGTTAGTAAAACTTTGCCGTATTTTATACAAGTTTTTATTATACTAATTGAAAACCCGTCAAGTAGATAACTGTCCCTTTCTAAAGAAAAATAGTCTTCTAAAGTGTGTGAAATTATATCTACCACACCTGCAATTAGGTGGATTTTTGGCACGGAATTTGTAAAAGTTGGGTCTATTATTGAACAAACTGGGTGCGCCGTTATGGTTGATTGTTTTAACTTTAATTTTTTGTTAGTCATAACGGAAACGGCGTTCATTTCACTACCAGTTGCCGACAAGGTTGTAACGGTAAATACAGGTAAAAGGGCGTAGTTTCTTTCCCCCTTTTTCATAATTTCCCACGGGTCAGAATACTCTTTGTTAACCCCTGCTGAAATTACTTTTGCCGTGTCTATTACAGAACCTCCACCGACTGCTAAAATGCCGGTTAAATTATGTTCTCTACAAATTTTTACCCCTTCGTCTACGCTTTCAATATCAGGGTTTGGAGAGATGTTCGTTAGTTCTTTGTAAAAAATATTATTTTCTTTTAAGCCTAAAATAATTTGGTCGTATATGCCGTTATTTTTTATACTTCCAGAGCCGTAGCAAAGTAAAACTCTGTCCGTTTTGTTTAGAATTTCACTCCATAACTCTTTTAAGGTGTCTTTACCAAAATATACTTTAGTTTTGATGTCAAAAATAAAATTATCCATTTTTTAACCTTTAACTTCTTCTATCACTTTTGAAAGTTCAATAAACTTTTCAACTGAAAGGGTTTCTCCCCTTTTTTCCTTTTCAATACCGGCTTTTTGTAAAATGCCGTCTGCAACTTCCCTACTAAACTTAAAATAGTTCATTAAGTTATTAGATAAGGTCTTTCTTCTATTATTAAAAGCGCACCTTATTGTGTCCCTTAAAACTTCTTTATTAAACGTGCCGAACTTTTCCCTATCCATATCAATTCTAACTACTGCAGAATCAACTTTAGGGCGTGGCGTGAACATTTCTTTAGGAACACGCTTGATTATTTTTGCGTTTGCAACAGAGCCGATTGAAACGGTTATTGCGCCGTAATCTTCCGTATTTTCTTTTGAAACAAGCCTTTTAGCAACTTCTTCTTGTACCATTATGGTTAGGCTTTTTACCTTTTTTGCCTTTTCAATAAAGTTCATTAAGATAGGTGTTGTTATATAATATGGTAGGTTTGCTACCACAAAATAATCGTCCCCTACCTTTTTTTCTAAAAGGTCTAACTTTTCCTTCATAATGTCAAGATAGGTTATTTCTATATTGTCTAAACCCGATAAGTTTTCATCTAAAACGGGTTTTAGACTTCTATCAATTTCATATCCGTAAACCTTTTTTGCCTTTTTTGCAAGTGCTTTAGTTAATGCCCCTGCGCCTAAGCCTATTTCTAAAACGGTGGTAGTTTCATCAACACCTGCAAGGGTTACGATACTATCAAGTAGGTTTGTGTCCGTTAAAAAGTTTTGACCAAGTGACTTTTTAAATGAAAAGTTGTGTTTTATAATTTGACTTTTTAAATCTTCCATAATTTTTTACTTTTTTTGTATATTTTATTTTTATTTACTAACACTATTATTGTAAAGAGAAATCTTTACGAACTAAATCATTTACCAATGATAATTAAAAAAATGCAAGGCGACTATTCGGCTTGCGTTTTTTTGTTAACTATTTTCTATAAAAGTTCTTATATATAGTGGAACACCTATTTTTTTAGAAAGTTCTTTGCAACTTTCAATCTTTTCGTCCCCTATTACGTCAACTATTGATAACACCGTGTCAATACCTGCGTTTTTGCATTTTACGGCAAAATCAAGTAGGGCGTCAAACGCACTTTCGCCATAAACTGATAAACAAAGCGCTTGATATTCTTCTTTAGTCGGTGCGTTTAGGCTAACGTTAATTTTATCAATTAACCCTTTTAAGTCGGTAGTTATATCTCTTTTATTTATTAAATTGCCTTGACCGTTTGTGTTAATTCTTAAAATATAACCTTTCTTTTTTAGTTCTTTTGCAACTTCTACTAAAACTTCTATTTTATAAGTTGGCTCTCCAAAACCACAAAATACAATTTCTTTGTACTTCTTTTCATAGTTAATTGCATCTAAAACGTCTTTTGCAGTTGGCTCAGTTTCAAGCCAAAGTTTGTTGCCAAAATAACTTTCTTTACCGTTTCTAACGCAAAAAGTACAAGCATTTGAACACTTGTTGGTTAGGTTTATATATAAGTTGTCGTCAATTTCGTAAACGTAAGTATTCATAGTTTTGTAAATACCCTTTTGCTATTTTCCTTTACTTTGTGTGAAAACTCTATTAAGTCTTCATTTCTTAAAGCGCTTAAAAATTTTGTAACTAACGGTACGCGCTTTGGCTCATTTCTTTCTCCCCTAAACGGCATTGGAGATAGATAAGGACTGTCCTTTTCAGTTAAAATTCTATCATCTGGAACAAATAATGCAACTTCCGTTAGGTTTTTTGCGTTCTTAAAAGTAACCGTTCCTGAAAAGGAAATATAAAGCCCTAAATCAAGATATTCTTTTGCCATTTCCTTGCTACCTGAGTAGCAGTGCATTATACCACCGTAAGTTAGTTTTGACTTGTTTTGTTTTAGTATGTTTAAGGTGTCAAAACTTGCGTCACGGGTGTGAACTACTATAGGTAGTTTTAGACTATTTGCTAGTTCAATTTGCTTTATAAAAGCAGTTTGTTGACCTTCTTTACTAAACCCTTCGTAGTGGTAGTCAAGCCCTATTTCCCCTATTCCTAAACACTTTTGGTGGTTAGATAAAAGGGTTAGTTCTTGCAAAAAGTCGTCCGTTACTTCCTTTTCATCATCAGGATGAGCGCCTACAGTAAAGTACACTTCCTTGTACTTATCTGCTAAAACTTGCCCCTTTTTTGATGATTTTAGGTCGTACCCTGCGTTTATAACGTAATCAACTTGTTCAGCCTTAAAAGAATTTACCACTTCATCTATGCTTTCATACTTTTCATCGTTTAAGTGGCAATGTACGTCAATAAACATTAAAAAATCTCGCTTCCGTCTTCAATATCTCTTTCAGGTGAAATTAGTGAAAGTTTGCCTTCTGCGTTTTCTGCACAAACTATCATACCTTCACTTAAAATTCCACGAAGTTTAACTGGTTTTAAGTTGGTTATCATAACAATTTTTTTGCCAACCATTTCTTCAGGGGTGTAGGCTTTTGCAATACCGCTTACTACCGTTCTTGTTTCTTCCCCTAGTTTTACCGTTAGTTTTAATAGTTTATCTGCCTTTTCAACCTTTTCACAAGCAGTTACTAACGCAACTTTTAGTTCTATCTTATCAAAGTCAGGGAACTCTATTTGTGCTTTACCCTTCTTTTCTTCTTTAACTTCTTTAACTTCTAAAGCCTTGCTTCTTTCTTCTACCATTTTGTTAACCTTTTCCATAATTTCTTTAGTGTCTAATCTCATAAATAAGATGTCTGCTTTTTCCACTACTTTCGTTCCGTTTTCATATAAACCGAACTTTTCAATATCATCATAATTTCTTAAAGTAGTTCCTAACATTTCTACCGTTTTTAAGGCAGTTTTTGGCATAAATGGTTCAATTAAACTTGCGCCGATAACTATAGTTTCCGTTAAGTTATATAAAACTGTTTTTAGTCTATCTAACTTACTTTCATCTTTAGCAAGTACCCAAGGTGCAGTTTCATCAACGTATTTGTTTGCACGTCTAAATAATGACATAACTTCATTAATAGCATCGGCAATTTTAAATTCGCTAATCTTCTTTTCTACCTTTTTATAACAAGCAGTTGCAATATTAATTAAATCGCCATCAACTTCTTCAGTTACCCCTTTATTTTCAACTACGCCACCAAAGTATTTGTTGCTCATAGCGATTGTTCTTGAAACAAGGTTACCGAATACGTTTGCTAAATCACTATTAACTTTATCAATTATCATTTCCCAACCGATAAGTCCGTCGTTGTCTTCAGGCATTTCAGAAAGTACGTAATATCTAACTGCGTCAACGCCAAAGAAATTAACTAAGTCGTCAGCATACATAACGTTGCCTTTACTCTTACTCATCTTTCCACCGTCTTGAAGTAACCAACCGTGGCCGTAAACCTTTTCAGGTAGTGGAATATCTAAAGCCATTAAGAATATTGGCCAGTAGATAGTATGAAATCTAACAATATCTTTACCGATAACGTGAACGTTTGCCGGCCAGTATTTTTTATATAAATCGTCGTGGTTGCCGTCTAAATCGTAACCGATACCCGTGATGTAGTTTGTTAACGCATCAAGCCATACGTAAACAACGTGTTTAGGGTCAAAGTCAACGGGAATTCCCCACTTAAACGAACTTCTTGATACGCAAAGGTCTTGTAAACCTGGTTTTAAGAAGTTGTTTAACATTTCGTTCTTTCTTGAAACAGGTAAAATAAATTCAGGGTGGTCTTCGTAATACTTAATTAAACGGTCGGCATACTTACTCATTTTGAAGAAGTAGGCTTCTTCCTTTGCCTTAACTACTTCTCTACCACAGTCAGGGCATTTGCCATCAATAAGTTGACTGTCCGTCCAGAAAGATTCACAAGGAGTGCAGTAGTGCCCTTCATAAGCACCCTTATAAATATCCCCTTGTTCGTAAAGTTTTTTGAAGATTTTTTGAACTTGCTTTTCGTGATAACTATCAGTCGTTCTCATAAACTTATCGTATGAAACGTCAACCAAGTCCCAAAGATTTTTAATACCACCTGCAACTTCATCAACAAATTCTTGTGGATTTTTGTTAACTAATTTTGCCTTTTCTTCAATTTTTTGACCGTGTTCATCAGTACCCGTTTGAAAGAATACGTCATAACCGTCACGGCGCTTAAACCTTGCAATACTGTCCGTTAAAATTGCTTCGTAAGTGTTGCCGATATGTGGCTTGCCTGAAGTATAAGCAATTGCAGTAGTTATATAATATTTACCCTTCATAGAACGCTCCTTTATAGATAATTTTAAGTTTAAAAACTTAAAACCCATACTTTTCCATTATTCACATAATATTTTAATATATTTACCAAAAAAAGTAAACATAATTATTAAAATTTAAGCATAAAGTTTAGTATGAATTTGGTTTTTACCTTGGTTTTTTTAGCATCTACTATATTTTTGTGTTTTATTTCGCCAGATACCGTGCTTTCTTCAATGCTAACTGGTGGCGAAAAGGCGCTTACCCTATCTTTACAGGTTGTCACCGTTTACGCCGTTTGGCTTGGCGTTTTTGAAATTATGGATAGAAGTGGGCTTTCTCAAAAAATTGCTAAATGGCTTAAGCCCTTTATTAGATTTTTGTTTGGCGACGTTTCTAAGGAAGCAAACGAATATATGACCTTAAACATTTCAGCAAACCTTTTAGGTATGAGTGGTGGCACAACCCCTATGGGTATCAAGTCCGTTTTAGCGCTTGAAAAAGATAAAAATTCTTACTACGCTATCGTTATGTTTTTCGTTATAAACGCAACGAGTGTGCAACTGATACCATCTTCCATTTTGGCACTTAGAACAAGCCTTGGCTCTATATCTCCAAGCGATATTATTTTGCCTACTATTTTGGCAACTTTAGTTTCTTCAATAGTCGGTATTCTTTTAGTTAAAATTTTTGTTAGGAAAAAGTAATGTCCAGTTTTTTTATTCCAATTTTGTTTTTAGCCGTGTTTATTTACGGTTTAGTTAAAAAGGTCAAGCCGTACGACGCTTTTACTGAAGGGGCAAAAGGCGCAATACCTTTCGTTACCACCTTATTTCCCTTTTTAGTTAGCATTTTTGTTTTGACTGAACTTTTTGATAAAAGTGGGCTTTCCGATATGCTTGTAAACTTTTTAGCGCCATTTTTTAAGATTTTTGGCGTACCTAAAGAACTTTGCAAACTGCTACTTGTAAAGCCTTTTTCGGGTAGTGGTTCACTTGCAGTCGTTAGCGATATTTATTTGACTTACGGTGTGGATAGTTATTTAAGTAGGTGCGCTTCAGTTATTTACGGTAGTAGTGAAACGGTCTTTTATATTGCCGCAGTTTACTTTGCAAAAGCAAAAACAAAAAAACTGCTTACGCCTATTATAATATCTTTAGTGGCGTCCTTTTTTTCTTCCGTTTTTGCCTGTTTTATATGTTTGGTGTTATAAAAAAAGCCGAGTGTTAAACTCGGCTTTTTATTAACTATAAGATTAATTTTTTGGGCTATAGTTTGGAGATTCTTTTGTAATTGAAATGTCGTGTGGGTGGCTTTCAATAAGCGCTGCGTTAGTAATCTTAACGAATTCTGCCTTGTGGCGAAGTTCATTAATATTTTTCATACCACAGTAACCCATACCTGCACGGATACCACCAACCATTTGGAAAATGATGTCTGCAATTGCTCCTCTGTAAGGAACACGACCTTCTACGCCTTCTGGTACTAACTTTAACGCATCTTCTTGGAAGTATCTATCTTTACTACCACAAGCCATTGCTGAAAGTGAACCCATACCACGGTATACTTTGAAGCTTCTGCCTTGGTAAATTTCAATTTCGCCTGGGCTTTCTAAAGTACCTGCAAATAATGAACCAATCATGACTGCTGAAGCACCTGCGCCTAAAGCCTTTGTGATATCACCACTATACTTAATACCACCGTCGGCAATAACCGTCTTACCCATTTTGTCTGCTTGTTCAGCACATTCCATTACTGCTGTTAATTGTGGCATACCGATACCTGCAACTACACGAGTTGTACAAATTGAACCAGGACCAATACCAACCTTAACGATATCTGCACCTGCTTCAATTAAATCCTTTGTTGCTTTTGCAGTTGCTACGTTACCTGCGATAAGTGGAAGGTTAGGATATAAACTCTTAATCTTGTCTACCATCTTGATAACGCCACTTGAGTGACCGTGTGCAGTATCAATTGTGATTACGTCAACCTTTTTGTCAACTAATGCGGCAACTCTTTCAAAAGTGTCTTTAGCAGTACCTACTGCTGCACCTACGATAAGTCTGCCGTTCTTATCTCTTGCTGAGTTTGGATATTGAATAGCCTTTTCAATATCTTTAATTGTAATTAAACCCTTTAAATTTCCTTGTTCGTCAACGATAGGTAATTTTTCAATTCTATGTTTACCTAAAATCTTTTGTGCTTCTTCAAGGCTTGTGCCTACTGGAGCAGTTACAAGATTTTCTTTTGTCATTACGTTGTAGATAGGTTGTTCAAAGTTAGTTTCAAATCTTAAGTCTCTGTTAGTTAAAATACCAACTAACTTGCCGTCTTTTGCGATAGGAACACCGCTTATGCGATATTTTTCCATTAAAGCAACGGCTTTGCTTACTAAATCTTCAGGTGCTAAAAAGAAAGGGTCTGTAATAACACCGTGTTCACTTCTTTTTACCTTGTCAACTTGAGATGCTTGTTCTTCAATTGACATATTCTTGTGAATAATACCTAAACCACCGGCTCTTGCCATTGCAATTGCTAAACGATTTTCCGTTACTGTGTCCATTGCTGAAGAAAGTAGTGGAATATTAAGTTTTAAGCCTTTACAAAGTTCGGTTGTGATGTCTACCATATTTGGTGTAACTTCACTTGCTTGTGGTATTAGTAGTACGTCGTCAAAGGTTAAACCTTCTTTAATAATTTTGCCCATTTTAATCTCCTTTATTTTAAATTATCTAAAACAGTTTTTACAAACTGAACTTCATCTACTTCTAAATATTGTTTAACCCTTTCAACACTTTCTTCATTGGTTAAACCGGTTTTGGTAAGCGCAACTGCGTATTCGCTTACTACGTATAGTTTGTAGCCTTCTTTATCCTTTGAAAATTCTAAAAAACCTTCGTCTTCTAACATTTTTTGTGAATAGGTTACGCACTTTTCATACTCGTCTAAATTATTTATTTTATAAATAAGTTCTTCTAAATCTTCTAACTCGCCCGTTTTTTTATAGTTAAGTTCGCTATAGTAAACGGATAGTTTATCGTTACCCAACTTGTAGTTAAAATCTGCTAAAGTTTTTGGGTAAAAGCAAGTAAGAACGGTTAATGCAATTATTCCTGCGGCTAAAATGCTAACTAAAGTTGCAACTGCCGTTTTTATAATAAGTTTGTTCATTTTTACTTCCACAAATTATTTTTTCTATTTTACCAAACAAATGCAAAAAAATCAATCCTAATTAACAAATTTTATAAGAATTTATCATATAATTTTTTGATTTTTTATATATTTATCTTATAGGAGTTTTATTTTTATGAAAAAGTTTGCTGTTTTAGTTTGTTTTGTTTTAATATTTTTGTCTTTTACCTTAATTTCTTGTGGTAAAAAAGATGGTCTTTCCCCTTTCGTTAGCGACCTAAAAGAAAATATTTTTGTTGGTGAAAACCAAGACTTTTCCCTTACTGCTTATTATGGTAAAAGAGAAGAACCTTTTATTAAAGACGGAAAAGTAGGTCTATTAAAGCCAAGGCTTGTTGTTAAAATTACTAGCGATTTTAATAGTTCAACTTCTTCTTTAGGGGCTATTACCGTAAAAGACGTTTCTTATAAAGAAAACTTTGTTTTTGACCCTACTTCAAACAAACTTACAGCCACCTTTAATATAGAAAATTTTGACCTAAACAGTTTTGATATAACCATTTACTATTTAGATACTTCTTCTACCATAACGCTAAATTCTATTAAGCCAAAAGATACAATTTCTACCGTAGAGGCGCTTTCTTTTTTACAAAAAAATCAACCGACTTTGATAGAAAGTTATTTTACTGAAAACACTTTTAATGCAGAAATTTTTATAAGGCTAATAGTTCAAAAAGATAAGCCTTACTACTACGTAGGTATCGCTAACAGTAAAAAAATAGTTGCCTTTTTACTTGATGGATACACGGGCGAAGTGCTTTCTATAAAAGAAGTATTTTAACAAAAAAAGGGCAGAGTTGTTCTGCCCTTTTGTTATTTGTTGAAATTGTCTTTTAACGCAACTATTTCAGATAGCACTTTGCCGTCTTTAGTTTGTAGCACCTTAAAATAACCCGTTCTTAAAACTTGGAAAGATTTATCTTCATTTTCTAGAATATAAGGTTCAACAAGCGCGTTAAACTTATGTACGCTGTCGTAGTTCATTCTTTCAGAGAAGTCTTGACCTGCGTATTCTTCATCTTTTAATAGATATTCGTACTTTCTTGCTTCAATAGGAACTGCAGTTTTTGCGTTAACCCATTGAATAACGCCCTTAACTTTAATTCCACTTGTGTCGCTACCACTTTTTGAGTTAGGGAAGTAAGTACATTTTAATTCAACTACTTCGCCCTTTTCATTCTCTATAACTTCATCACACTTAATAATGTAAGCATTTTTAAGTCTAACGTAGCCGTCCTTTTTAAGTCTAAAATACTTTGGTGGTGGATTTAGTGAAAAATCGTCCCTATCAATATAAATTTCTTTTGAAAAATCAATTTCTCTTTGTACGCCTTCTAGGTTAGGGTTTACGTCAAACTTAAGTTTTTCTTCCCCTTCGTAATTGGTGATAGTAACCTTTAATGGCTTTAATACGCCCATTACTCTTTCAGCGTGTAAATTTAAGTATTCTCTTGTAACTGCGTCTAAATAACTGATTTGGACTTCAGAATTAGCCTTAGCAACGCCTATTCTACCACAGAAGTCTTTTAATGCTTCTGCAGGGATACCTCTGTTTCTAATACCTGCAAGCGTTGGCATACGAGGGTCGTCCCAACCGTCAACTGCGCCCTCTTCTACAAGTTTTTTAAGGTATCTTTTGCTCATAACAAGATTTGTTACGTTTAGTCTTGCAAATTCAATTTGGCGTGGTTTATTAACAAAACCTAAAGTTATGCCGACCCAGTCGTATAAAGGTCTGTGGTCTTCAAACTCTAAAGTACAAATTGAGTGCGTTACACCTTGCATATAGTCGCAAATAGGGTGTGCGTAGTCGTACATAGGATAAATGCACCATTTATCACCCGTTCTGTGGTGTGTTTGGCGTAAAATTCTGTAAATAACAGGGTCTCTCATATTGATGTTAGGAGACGCCATATCAATTTTAGCCCTTAAACACTTTTCACCGTCGGCATACTTACCTTCTCTCATTTCGGTAAAGAGTTTTAAGTTTTCTTCTATGCTACGGTTTCTATAAGGGCTTTCTTTACCCTTTTCAGTTAAAGTTCCCCTATTTTTGCTAATTTCTTCTGCACTTAAGTCGCATACGAAAGCCTTGTCCATTTTGATTAGTTCAATGGCAAAATTATAAATATCTTCAAAATAGTCAGATGCAAAAGTTTGCTTGTCCCACTTAAAGCCAAGCCACTCAATATCCTTCTTAATAGCGTCAACGAATTCCGTTTTTTCTTTAGAAGGGTTGGTGTCGTCAAAAAATAGGTTGCACTTGCCTTGATACTTTTCTTTAATACCAAAGTTTATGCACAAACTTTTTGCGTGACCTATATGTAAATATCCGTTAGGTTCTGGTGGAAATCTTGTTTGTACGCTACTAACCTTTCCACTTTCTAACTCTTGATTTATTATTTGTTCAATAAAGTTTTCAGCCACTACAGCCATATCAAACTCTCCTTAAGGTTTAGAATAAACCTACTATTTCACCTGTTTCTGTATTGATATCAATTCTTTCAGCGGCAGGAACTTTTGATAGACCTGGCATTAACATAATTGCACCTGCTACTACTACGATAAATTCTGCGCCACCCTTAAGAATAATATCTCTTACCTTTACAGTAAAGCCTGTTGGTCTTGAAATTAGTTTTGCATCGTCAGAAAGTGAGTATTGAGTTTTTGCGATGATTACTGGTAGTTTGCCATAACCCATCTTTTCAATGTCTTCAATCTTCTTTAATGCTTCTTCGGTAAATTCTACACCGTCGCCACCGTAAACGTTTTTAACAACGTCTTCAATTTTCTTTGTAACTTTGTCGTTTAAGTCGTAAGAGTAAGTTAGTTTTGATTCCTTTTCACAAGCCTTCATAACCTTGTCGGCAAGTTCAAGACCACCTAAACCACCCTTTAGGAATACGTCTGTAAACGCAATTTCAGTACCAGTCTTAGCAACTTCTTCAGTTAATAAGTCTAATTCTGCTTGAGTGTCGGTTGCAAATCTGTTTAATGCAACTACAACTGGTTTTGAGTAAACGTTTTGAATATTTTCAATATGTTTAATTAAGTTAGGAAGACCTTTCTTTAATGCTTCTAAGTCTTCGTTCTTTAAATCTTCTTTATTAGCGCCACCGTGAAGTTTAAGTGCTTTAACGGTTGCTACGATAACAACTGCGTTTGGTTCAATACCAGCAACTCTACACTTAACGTCAAGGAACTTTTCAGCACCAAGGTCAGCACCAAAACCTGCTTCAGTTACCGTGTAATCAGCAAGGCTCATTGCAGTATAAGTTGCTAAAATACTGTTACAACCGTGTGCGATGTTAGCAAATGGTCCACCGTGAATAACTGCAGGTGTGCCTTCTAAAGTTTGAACAAGGTTAGGTTTAATAGCATCTTTAAGTACAGTTGCCATTGCGCCGTCTGCCTTTAAGTCTCTTGCATAAACGTATTCGCCTTTCCTGTTTAAGCCAACGATAATGTTACCAAGTCTTCTCTTTAAGTCAGTAAAGTCTTTTGCTAAACATAAAATAGCCATAACTTCACAAGCAGAAGTAATTTCAAAACCGTCGTTTCTTTCAACACCTTGACCTCTTTGTCCAACGGTGATGTAACGAAGTGCTCTGTCGTTCATATCCATACAACGTTTAAAATAAATGTTGTCTAAATCAATATCAAGTGCGTTACCTGCAAAAATGTGGTTGTCAAGTAAAGCGCAAAGTAGGTTGTTTGCAGTTGTGATTGCGTGGAAGTCACCAGTAAAGTGTAAGTTAATATCTTCCATAGGAACAACTTGTGCGTATCCACCACCTGCAGCACCACCCTTTATACCAAAAACTGGTCCTAAAGAAGGTTCACGTAGTGCTAAACAAACCTTTTGATTTCTTTGTTTTAAGCCGTCAGCTAAACCGATGGAAACTGTTGTTTTACCTTCGCCTGATGCAGTTGGGTTGATTGCAGTAACTAAAATTAGTTTTGACTTTAAGTCTTTTTTGCAAGGAATTTTTGCCTTATACTTACCGTATAATTCTAAATCTTCTTCCTTTAATCCTAAAGTTTTTGCGATTTCACGAATATCTTTTAACTGACATTGTGAAGAAATTTCGATATCTGTTAACATTAGTACACCTTCCTTAAAAAAATATTTTCCTATTATACCATATATGATACCACAAATCAAAAAATAAATAAAGTGTTTTTTGATTAAATTTTAACTATTTTTTAATAACTTAAGGTTATTTTTAACCCTTTTTAACTTGACTAAAAAGCCTGTATATATTAAAATTAATACATAATATTTTGATTTTTATGTAAGGATAGAATTATGGAAGAAAAAAGAAACGTAACGATGGACAAAATTGTTAATCTTTGTAAATCAAGAGGTATTATCTTCCCTGGTAGCGAAATCTACGGTGGTATGGGTAATACTTGGGACTACGGCCCTATCGGTGTTGAAATTAAAAACAACGTTAAAAGAGCTTGGTGGAAAAGATTTGTTCAAGAAAGCAAAAACTCTTTTGGTGTTGACGCTGCTATTTTAATGAACTCAAGAGTTTGGGATGCATCTGGTCATACTGCATCTTTTTCAGACCCTAAAATGGACTGTAAAGAATGTAAGACAAGGCACCGTGCAGATAACTTAATTGAAGCACACTCTAAAGGTACTGTTAACCCTGACCTTATGAGTAATGAAGAAATGGAACAATATATTAAAGAACATAACGTTGCTTGTCCTAAGTGTGGTAAGTCAAACTTTACCCCTATTAGACAATTCAATATGATGTTTGAAACAAGCCGTGGCGTAACGGATGAAAACCAAAACAAAATTTACTTAAGACCAGAAACTGCTCAAGGTGAATTCGTTAACTTCTTAAACGTTCAAAGAACTACTAGAGCAAAGGTTCCTTTTGGTATTGCTCAAATTGGTAAGGCTTTTAGAAACGAAATTACACCAGGCAACTTTATTTTTAGAACTATTGAATTTGAACAAATGGAACATCAATGGTTCTGTAAAGAAGGTACTGACGGCGAATATTATAACTTCTTTAAGGAAAAGGCGTGGGAATTCTTAGTTGACCTTGGAATTGATAAGGACCACTTAAGATACAAAGACCACGACAAACTTGCACACTACGCAAGGGCTGCTTGTGATATTCAATATCTATTCCCTATCGGTTGGTCTGAACTTAACGGTATTCATAACAGAACTAACTACGACCTATCTCGCCACCAAGAATATTCTGGTAAGAGTATGGAATATATTGACCCAGTTAATAACGAAAGATACGTTCCTTACGTTGTTGAATACTCTATCGGTGCTGATAGACTTATGCTTGCAATTTTATCTGAAGCGTATGAAGAAGAAAAACTTGAAAACGGCGATACGAGAGTTGTTATGCACTTCCACCCTGCTATTGCTGCTTACAAGGTTGCTGTTTTACCACTTCAAAAGAACTTAGGTGAAAAGGCAAAAGAAATTTACAAAAAACTTTCTAAAGAGTTTATGTGTACTTATGACGAAGCAGGTTCTATCGGTAAAAGATACCGTCGTCAAGACGAAATTGGTACGCCATTTTGCATAACCATTGACTTTGATACACTTGAAAACGATACGGTAACCGTTCGTGATAGAGATACGATGAGCCAAATTAGACTATCAGTTGACGAACTTCCTGACTTTATTAATAAGGAAATTAAGTTTTAATTAAAAATTAAAAGGCACTTAAAAAGTGCCTTTTTTATAACGATTTTTAAAATTAAAAAAGCGAAAGAATTTTCTTTCGCTTTTATTTTATCTTTTTTATTCCGTTCTAAGTGCAACCACAGGGTCTTTTTTAGATGCTATTCTTGCTGGAACAAGACCTGCTATTAGTGTTAAAGCTATGCTTATTAAAACTAATATCACGGCATCTAAAATTGCAAGTGATGCTAAGTTTCCCACGGCAGGAACTAGCGCTGATAAAATTAAGTTTATAGGTATTGATAGTAGGTAGGTAACCACAATACCTATAAGCCCTGCGAATAAACCGATAAGGAAGGTTTCTGCGTTGAATACGTTTGAAATTTCCCCTTTTGATGCGCCAAGTGAACGAAGAACGCCTATTTCTTTCGTTCTTTCTACTACTGAAGTGTAGGTTATAATACCTATCATTACACTTGATACTACAAGTGAAATTGAAGTAAAGGCAATTAGTACGTAAGAAACTGCGTCAACCATAGTGCTTAGCATACTAAACATCATATCCATCATATCAGAGTAGGCTACGATATTTTCATCGCCATCTTCATACCTATTATTCCAAGCGTCTAAACGGGTTTTTATTTCTTCTTTTGCATCAAAGTTTTTTGCGTAAATATTTATTTGTGACGGCGTATCTTTACCGGCAAATCCACGAAGTATCATATCTGGTGAAACTTTATACATTTGTTGTATTAAAGCGCCGTTGTTGTTGATAAATTCTACGATATCAGTTGCTTTACTTTCTTCAATAACGTGTCTTGTTAAAGCAGGTGTGTAGTTTAAGCCCATATTTAATATGCCGTCTACCCCTTCTTTTGCACGAAGAATACCAACTATTTTAATTTCATCAAGACCTTCTTCCGTACCAGTTACTTCTTTTGAAGTAAAACCTGTTAGCCCTAAAGAATACATTAGGTCGTTATTTGCTATATAAAACTTTTTGCCTTCGTTAGTGTCAGTTGTAACAATGCTTTCTAGGTCAACTTCTTTAGTATCTCTAAAAGTTACTTCGCCACCATCTGCAATATCTGCAGGTATTAAACCTAAAAAAGCAAGAGTCATATCGCTTACACCGTTGTAAGAATCTACTACTAAAACGGCTTCGTTATAAACACCGTCTTCAAAAGAAGGCATTTTGCCGTACAATACGTCGTACTGGTCGCTAATTAATTCTTCACTATTTGGCATTTGAGAGGCCGTTGGTATATATTGTCTAACAAAGTCGGTGCTAACGCCCATTGCTTGTTGAAGGCTATCGTCGTACTTAACTTGAATACTACTCATAACTTGGTCAATTGAAGCAAATCCGTTTGCCGTTATAGGTTGACCGTCAACAGTTACGTCAAAGGTTGAATACATATACTTTGTCATATCAAAGCCGTATCTATATTCTATATCATAGTAAAGGCTTTCATCAGTTTCCATTAAGTAGTCTAAAAAGCCGTTGTCGTTAGAAAGGTTGTTGCTCTTAAGCATACCTTTTAGTTTTGAAAAGGCTTCTTCAACAAAAATATTGTCAAGCACAGGGTACTTTTCTTGTATAGCAGGGGTTGCCATTTCAGAAAAGTTTGAAAGGTCCACAGAGCTTTCGCTTATAGTTAAAGGGTATGCACCTAGACTGTCCGTTTGCATTCTTGACATATATGCGTTAAAGCCGTTTGAAAGGGCTAAAACAAGGGCAACGCCGATTATACCTATACTACCTGCAATACTTGTTAAAATTGTTCTTGCCTTTTTAGAAAATAGGTTCTTTAGTGATAGTAAAAATGCCGTTTTTACACCCATTTTTGGCTTTTTGTTTACCTTCTTTTGGTAAACCGTTTTATCTTCAAAAGGGTTTGTGTCCCCTACCACTTTGCCGTCTAAAAGGTTTATTATTCTTGTTGAATATTCTTTAGCAAGGTCAGGGTTATGCGTTACCATTATAACAAGTTTGTCTTTTGCAATTTCTTTTAGTAGTTCCATTATTTGAACGCTTGTTTCAGTATCAAGCGCACCCGTTGGCTCGTCTGCTAAAATAACTTCCGGGTCGTTTATTAATGCTCTTGCAATAGCAACCCTTTGCATTTGACCACCTGATAGTTGGTTTGGTTTTTTGTTGATTTGGTCAATAAGTCCAACCCTTTCAAGCATCTTTTTTGCTTTTAACTTTCTTTCCTTTGCGCTTATGCCTGAAAGTTCTAAAGAAAGTTCTACGTTACCTAAAACCGTTTGATGTGGAATTAAGTTATAACTTTGGAACACAAAACCAACAGAGTTATTTCTGTATGCATCCCAGTCTCTATCTTTATAATCTTTTGTAGAAGTGCCTTCAATAGTAAGGTCGCCACTTGTGTATCTATCAAGCCCACCTACAATGTTAAGTAGGGTAGTTTTACCACAACCACTTGGCCCTAAAATTGAAACGAATTCACTTTTCCTAAAAGTTATATTAACTTCTTTTAACGCTTCTACCTTATTGTCCCCTGATAAATAAACTTTAGAAATATCCGTTAGTTTTAACATCTTTTTCTCCTAAATTTTAGTCTAATCAAAAAACAAAAATCACCCTATCTTAGGTGATTTTTTTATTCCTTTACTGTGTTTTCTTCTAATGTAGGCTCTTCTAAAACTTCTGTCTTTTTCTTTTTATGCTTTTTATTGATGACAAGTTTTAATATTACCGCTATAGTTAGAATTACTACTACGCCAAATAGACCTAGTAAAATATAGTCTGCTTGGTCAGCAAAAATCGTGCCGATTATGGTAGTTATCGTACCCGCAACTAAGTTGCCTAAAATAATAGCAGGTGCGCCGTGCTTTACTTTCATATTTAAGAAAACGGCTATCGCAGTACCCATCCATACACCCGTTAATGGAAGTGGTATTGCAACGAAAATAAATACGGCAAGCCACTCAATTTTAACCTTAGAAGTCTTTCTTTTCTTTTGCTTTGCTTCTTGCTTTTTTACGGCGTTTTGCGCCTTTTCATTAATATAATCTTCAACCCTGCCAACAAACTTTTCTAAAAACTTAATTTTTTTTAGTAGTTTGAATACTGGTATTAAAAGTAGGTAAAGTAAAAAGGCAACAAAAGATGAGCCAAGAAAGGCTAATATAAAACTTTCTATTGAGCCTAAGCCTTGCGCTTTTGCAAAAAGTATGCCACCTTTTAATTCTAACATAGGGAGCATTGAAATTATAAAGGTCGCAAGATGGCTGTTGCCAAGTGCATTACTGATTGCGTTCATTATTGCGTCCATTATAAAACCCCCTTTCCCACTTTTAAACTATTATCTTACTTTTTTATTAAAAAAACCTTGAAAATTTTTAAGTTTTGATTTAATATATTTACTGTAATAATCTATTAAAATACAGTATAAAACTATAGTTTAGTTTTGTCAACAAAAAAGAGGAAAAATGACTACACAAAAAATGCTTTCGCCTTTTAGAAAGGCTTTAACGGATTTTAAAATGATTAAAGACGGTGATAAAATTGCCGTTGGTATATCTGGTGGTAAAGATTCGCTAACACTTCTAAAACTTCTTTCTGCATACAAACGCTTTGCGCCTGAAAAGTTTGATTTGGTTGCCATAACCGTTGACCTTAATTTTAAAGACGCACCAAGCGATTTTACCCCTATAAAAGAGTTTTGTGAAAAACTTGGCGTTCCTTATTTTGTAGAAAAAACGGAAATTGGTGAAATTATTTTTGATGTTAGAAAGGAAACAAACCCTTGTTCACTTTGCTCTAAAATGAGAAAGGGTGCGTTAAACTCCGTTGCCGTTAGAGAAGGTTGTAATAAGGTTGCTTTAGGTCATCACCGTGACGACGTTATTGAAACTTTTTTCCTTTCACTTTTCTTTGAAGGTAGGCTTTCAACCTTTGCGCCTAAAAGTTACCTTTCTAAAATGAATTTAGGTTTAATTAGACCGATGATTTATATTGAAGAAAAGAATATTAAGGCTTATTCAAAAGACTTTCCCGTTGTTAAAAATCGTTGCCCTGCAGACACCAACACTAAAAGGGAAGAAATTAAAAAGTACGTTGACAAAATACAAGAAGATATTCCGTTTGCAAGAGATAGAATTTTTTCTGCAATTAAAAGCCCCGATAGGTACCACCTATTTGATAAGTTTTTTAGGGAAGTTGACGACATTTTATAAAAATAAAAAAATTAAACCCGTTGTTTACAAACAACGGGTTTTTATCTTTTGTAAAAAACTTTTATTTTATTATAATGCTACGTCGCCGTTAGAACATTTAACGAGTGTTGCTACCACGTCTTTGTTCCAAGAAGCACCTTTTGTAACGTTACCCCAAGCAGTAGTATCGCCACCAAACTCAATAGTTTTTAAACTTTCACAACCTTGGAAAGATGCAATACCGATACTTTCTACGTTGCTTAACTTGATGCTTTCAAGTTTAGTTGCGTTGTAGAATGCGTAGTGACCAATCGTTTTGATTTCTGCACTTAAAATAACTTCTTCTACTTCACTATTACTAAATGAGTGTTCGCCGATAGTTTCTACAAGGTTAGGTAAAGTAACGTTAACTAATTTTGTATTTTCAAATGCGCTATTGCAGAGTTTTGTTAATTTAGAACTTGCAGTAAACTTAACAACTGCAGTATCAGTAGTACCTAAATCACCTTTTAACTTTAAGCAGTTTTTGAACGCGTTGTTGCCTATAACTGCAACTTCATCACTAATTACAACCTTTTTTAAGCCTGTGCAATCACTAAACGCATTGTCGCTAATTTTTGTGATAGTGCCTTGTAAAGTGATAGTTTCAATTCTGCTAATACCACTAAACGCATATCTTGGAAGTTCGTAATTTTCAATTGCTACGATATTTACCGTTTTAAGAGTTGATGGTAGGTAGTAACTAATTGTTCCACTTTCACTATAGTTTTGAGTTACGCTATAACCTTTACCTTCATCATATTCTTCAGTAGTGTAAAATGCGTGACCAAAAAGTCTTTCATCGTTAACTGCGTCCTTCTTAAATCCAACGAAAGGAAGGGTTATTTCTTCAAGGCTTTTCATATTAGCAAATGCGCCTTCGCCAATTTCTTCAACTGAAGAACCTACTGTAATTTTTGTTAAACTTGCGTTACCACTAAACGCACCCTTTTTGATTGCACCGATTTCTTTACCATCAATCGTGTCAATAGTTAGTTCCGTTACGCCTTCTTCAGGTACGTAGTCAATAACTGTATAAACTCCGTCAATCTTACGGATTTTTAAACCACTGTCGCCTTTGCCTGTTGGGTTATCACAAGCAATAAACGCTGAAAGTGATAAAACAAATACAAGGCTTAGTAGTAGGTATAAAAGCTTTTTCATTATTTTGCTCCTTAAAAATTTAAACAATAATACTTATACTCGTTAATTTTATCATTTTATATTTTTTTTGTCAATAAATAATTATGTTTATATACTACTTTTTGCCTTGTAATGCCCTTTATTTTTCCTTTTTTATAAAATTACCTTGCCATTTATAAAACTGTTAAAATATCCTTCTACTTCTATACCTGATTTTGAAAAACTGCTTATTAAATTACTTGGCGTTACAATTTTGTAAGAGCCGTCTTTTGCGTACTCTTTTAATAGGTTGAAAAACTTTTTATCACCTATGTCGCACCTTAATCTGTCAAACATTATGGTTGGTTTTATATAAGATAAATTTACGTATTCGTATTCGCTTTTATACTCTTTTAAGTGGCGCATTGAAGTATCAACTTTGTTAAAAAGTTTGTCGTAAACGGTGCAGTAAGTTTGGTAGTTTTGCTCACATATATTTATAAGCGTTTCCCTTTTTATGCCGTATTCACTATTTTGTTCATAAAAAAGAACTACCGAATACTCCGTTAAACCTTCGTCTAAATAGCCGTATTCTATTTGGTTGTTTCCAACCAAGCCGTACCACCATTGATGTGCCGTTTCGTGCACTATTACTTCGTTAAAACTTTGTTCGTCAAGGTTGTCGCTTATATAAACTAAGCCAGGGTATTCCATACCACCTTCAAAAAACTTTGTTTGGCAAACGGAAAAGGTTTGATAAGGATACTCTATAAATAAATTGGAAAAGGTTTTTATCGCCTTAACTGCCGTTTCTAACTTGGTTTTTGGCGATTTATCATCATAATAGTAGTAGTTTACTTCTTTATCGCCTATTTTTTCAGTCAAAACTTCATAATCTTTTGAAAGAACTAAACAAAAATCCCTTGCGTTTTTTAGTTCGTAACTACTTTTTGTTAAGTCTCTCTCCGTTTTTGTTTTTGTTAACTTTCCACTACTTGCAACTAAATATTCGGTCGGCGCAGTTATGCTTACCGTATAGTTTGCAACTTCCGTGTAAAAAGGGTCGCCTATCGCATAATAGTTGCACTCGTAAAAACCGTTGTCGTAAACGGCTAAAACTGGATAAAAGTTGCCTAAATTTACCGTATTATCGTAATATCCCGTTCTTGCGTAAACGTTTGCAAGGCTTAAACAAAACTCCATTTCTACCTTTACGCTTTCGTTAGGAAAAAGTTCGTTTTTTAGGGGTACGGTTAGTAAATTTAAGTCTTCTCCACCTATATAAAAGTCAACCTTTTCCCCTTCAACTTTTACGCTATCAATACTCATTTTGCCATAACTTATTCCGTTTGGATATGCTTTTGCTATATATTGTGGTAAAACGGGTTGATATTTTGCGCCTTCCCGAAATGCGTTGCCAAAAGTGTTGAATTTTAGTTCAGTAAAAACTACTTCTTCGCTATTAACCACGTTAACTTCCATTTTGCCGTAAAGGTTATGTTCTTCTTCCACGTAAGTTAGGTCTAAATTATAACTTGTTAAATTCTCCCTTTTGTCGCAAGAAAATAAGGTTATAGAAGAAAAAATGGTTATTAAAACTAATAAAAATATGCCTGTCCTTTTCATAAAAAAACTCCCTTAAATACTTATAAAATAGTGTATTCAAGGGAGAGTTAAAAAATAACTTTTACTTCTCTTCTAAAGTCATATATTTTTCAGGGTTTATTAGGTTGCCGTTTTCAATAACTTCAAAGTGAATATGGCTTCCGTCCTTTGCTTCTTGAAGATTTGTGTTAGAAACGTAACCTATCGTATCGCCTGTTTCAACTATCGTGCCAACTGCAATTAAATCTTCGTTTAATAACCCGTTATAAACCGTTTTTAGCCCGTTTTTGTGGTCAATGGTTATTGTTACACCCGTTAATAGATTGTAGTCTACGCTTTCTACCACGCCGTCATAAACGGCTGAAACTGTTGCCCCTTCTTCAGCATAAAAGTCAATGCCTAAATGCTTTGAGTATCTATTTAAGGTGCTATTAAACACAACCGTGTCAGAGTAATCTTTTAACACGTATCCGTTTACCGGATAGATAAACTCTATCTTTGTGCTTACGCTTTGATTTGGTCCGTCAGTTGGGTTATCCACAGGGTCGTCTGGCGTTTCAATAGGTTTTTGTACGCCGGAAATATCGCCGTTTGGTAGTGGTTTTTCCGTTTCAAAACCGTAAATTGCAACAAGCGTTATTGATAAACCAATGATTAACGCGCATAGTCCTAATATAAAATAAAAGGAATTTTTTTTGATAAAATTGATAATTTTTGTCATTTTTTTAACCTCCAATATGTATTAAAAACTGCCGAAAATTAAAGGAGTGCCTACCGTTATTTTGCCGTTTGAAAGGGAAAAGTGTAAGTTTACTTTTTCATTTTTTAGCACAACGCCATTTTTTAGTGAATTTGTGTAGCAGTAATAGTTTTTTGTTCCTTCTACTTCTTCAATAAACATAACTTTTGCCGATAGGCTTTCAAAAAGTGCTTTGGTTTCTTCTATGCTTAAGGTTGTGCTTTCCCCTAAAGAGCCTAAAAAATTAAACTTTCCAGTTACTTCTTTTGCTAAAGAGCCACCACCACCTTTATAAAAAATTACTTCCTTATTTAAGCCGTTAAAAGGGCTGGTGTAATTAAAAAAGGTTAGCGCTACAAACAAAAGTGAACAAGCCGTTAAATAGAAAAGTCTTTTAAACATAAAAAAATCTCCTTTTGTTATAAGGAGATTTTTGACTTGTTTTTTGCTTTTTATACCTGTAAAAAGAATTTTTTTATAAATTTTCTAATATTCCCTTTTCGCGAAGAAGTGATAAGGTGGTGTAGTTTTCCATAAAATATGGCGCATAGTATATGCTTTTTTTAATTAGTTCGTAATCCACAGTTTCAGTTTCTTCTAATAGTGCGTTAAAAATTTTAACAAACTTTCTTTTGCGTTTAAGAATTGCGTTTATCTTTTTTAATAGTTTTGCGTTATGCTTTTTAAGTTTGTTTTCAAATTCAAAAAAGTTAGGTAAATTTTCTTTTACCCTTCTTAATAAGTCTATTTCGTTTTGGTTAGTTATTTTAGATAGTTCTTCTATGTCTTCTATATAGTTTGGAACTGATAAAATATTTTCTTGCTTTTTTGAAAAGTAAATTTTATAAAGTTCAAGTAAAGCAAAAACCGTGGTTATTTTGGTTAAGTTGTTTACTTCGCCAAGTGCTTTTTGCACCTTTTCAACTGCAAAGTAAGAAGAATTATACAGTTCGTCTTCTAAAAAGTTGTTTGCTATATCTAATTTTAACCCTTCTTCAATAAGTTTTATACTCCTTTTTTTAGAAAGGTTGTTCATAATGGCAAAAATTGAGTTGTTTATTAATTCTAAACAGTTTTCACACAGTTTTTTTGAAAAAATTGTTTTGTTTACCCTTAAGTCTATTACGCTTACTAAACTAGTAAGTGCGTTAAGGTAGGCTGTTAAAAGGTCTTTTTTTTGAGCCACCAAAAGTTTTTCATCAATAATTATATATTTTTTTGTGGTTATTTTTATTTTATCTTCTTTGCCATCAACCGTTACCCTTATTTTGTTGTTGAAAACCCCTTTAACGTTTACTGAAGTTGGTATAAAGATAAGTGGAATTTGTTTAACGAAAGCAAAGTAAGAAAGGGCGTTTACTAAATCTATATCAAAGGTTATAACGCATCTTAGGTCTTCAGGCAAACAAAAAAGTTTGCTTAAATCTTCTACCTTATCGCTTAAATTATTTACTATAATACTAAGCGGAACTATGCCTTCCTTCTTTAAAAAATCAATAAGTGATTTTCCAAAACTTTCAAAAGAGTTTTCCGTACAAATTAAGGCTACTTTAGAGTAAGGAAAATTCTTCATAACAAGTTTTATATTTTTAATAAAATTGCCATAAAAAAGTTCTGCGTTTATAAAATGGCACTCTTTACAAGCACAATTTATTTTGGTATTTATTAAGTTTTCAATAGAATATCCTGCAAAATTTTCCTTCATTTTTACTTACCCTTGATTATTGTACCATAAAAAAAGCCTTTTTTTAAGTATTTTTATAAAAAAAATTAAATTCCCCCTTGTAATTTGTTAAAAAAATGGTATAATTTTAGTATAAACATATTTATATGTTAGGAGGGAATTATGAATAAGAATGAATTAATTAGAGCCGTTGCTAATAAAGCCGGAATCACACTAAAGGTAGCTGGGGACAGCGTTGACGCATTAACAGATGCAATATTTGAAGCTTTAAAGGCAGACGACAAAATTCAACTTTCTGGATTTGGTAGCTTTGAAGTTAAGAAAAAACCTGCTAGAAAGGGTGTTAACCCTGCAACAGGCGATCCTATTGACATACCTGCATCTATCCAACCTGTTTTCAAATTCAGTAAAACGTTTAAAGACGGACTTAACAAATAATTAAAAAAGAGCGATTTCGCTCTTTTTTAATTTTAAAGTTTTTTATTAAAAACAAAAAGAACTATTCAATTGAATAGTTCTTTTTTTATATTGAGTTTGCCTCAATTATTTAATAATTTTAGAAACAACACCTGAACCTACAGTTCTACCACCTTCACGGATAGCGAATCTTAAACCTTCTTCACAAGCGATTGGAGTGATAAGTTTAACAGTGATTTCTACGTTATCACCAGGCATAACCATTTCAACACCTGCTGGAAGTGTAATTGAACCAGTAACGTCTGTAGTTCTGAAGAAGAATTGTGGACGATAGTTGTTGAAGAATGGAGTATGTCTACCACCTTCATCCTTTGAAAGTACGTAAACTTGACCTACGAATTCAGTATGAGGAGAAATTGTACCTGGTTTTGCAATAACTTGTCCTCTTTCGATTGCCTTTCTATCAATACCTCTTAATAAAAGACCAACGTTGTCACCTGCTTGAGCTTCGTCAAGAAGTTTTCTGAACATTTCAATACCAGTAATAACTGTTGAAGATGCCTTTTCTTGTAAACCAACGATTTCAGCTGGGTCACCAACTTTAGCAACACCTCTTTCTACTCTACCTGTAGCAACTGTACCACGACCACTGATTGTGAATACGTCTTCTACTGGTACTAAGAAAGGTTTTGAATCTTCTCTTGCAGGAGTTGGAATGTAAGAGTCAACTGCTGCCATTAAGTCTCTGATACATTGAGTATCTGGGTGTGTTTGAATTGTAGCATCATCAGCTGTTTGAGCAACTTCTAATGCTTTGAAAGCTGAACCCTTGATGATTGGAGTATCTTCTCCAGGGAAGCCATATTCACTTAATAAGTCTCTGATTTCCATTTCTACTAATTCAAGTAGTTCTGGGTCATCTAAAAGGTCAGTTTTGTTTAAGAATACTACGATGTAAGGAACACCTACTTGACGAGCAAGAAGAATGTGTTCTCTAGTTTGTGGCATTGGGCCGTCTGTAGCAGCACAAACAAGGATTGCGCCGTCCATTTGAGCAGCACCTGTAATCATGTTCTTAACGTAGTCGGCGTGGCCTGGGCAGTCAACGTGAGCATAGTGTCTGTTGTCTGTTTGATATTCTACGTGAGAAGTATTTATTGTGATACCTCTTGCCTTTTCTTCTGGTGCCTTATCGATTTCATCATATCTCATTTTTTGAGCTTGTCCATTTGCAGCCATAACCATTGTGATTGCAGCTGTTAATGTAGTCTTACCGTGGTCAACGTGGCCGATTGTACCAATGTTAACGTGTGGCTTGCTTCTGTCAAATTTAGCTTTTGCCATTATTGTTTCCTCCAATTAATGTTTATTTTTATTTTTTTATTTTTGTTATTTTTGCATCGGGGTTTTTACACCCCGACACTATTTATTTTACAATGATTTTTGATAATTGTCAACAGTAAATTATGCTTTTTTGCCAATTATCTTTTCTGCAACGCTCTTTGGTACTTCTGCGTAGTGAGAGAATTGCATTGTGTAGTTACCTCTACCTTGTGTTCTACTTCTTAAGTCAGTTGCATAACCGAACATTTCAGAAAGTG
>JAFVYV010000002.1 GCA_017508485.1 Clostridia bacterium
GCGGAGAAATTTTTGTAAAAGACAACGTGCCGAGTGGCGCTATATTTACCTTTACTTTACCTATTGGAGAGATAAAAATAAATGAATAATCCATTGATATTGATAGTTGAAGATGACGCACCTATCCGTAATTTAATTACGACTACGTTAAAGGCGCACGAATACAAACACTTAATCGCTCAAAACGGAGAAAACGCAATAATGCAAGCATCTTCACACAATCCCGATATTGTTTTGCTTGATTTAGGGCTTCCTGATATTGACGGGATAGAGGTGATAAAAAAGATACGAACTTGGTCGGAAATGCCAATTATCGTTATCAGTGCTAGAAGTGAAGATAACGATAAAATAGAAGCGTTGGATGCAGGCGCTGATGATTATTTAACCAAACCGTTTTCTGTGGAAGAATTACTTGCGAGAATTCGTGTTACCACACGAAGATTGTCTGTCTTGCATTCAGCAATGCAATCGGACTCACTATTTACAAACGGTAATCTTAAAATTGATTATGCCGCAGGTTGCGCGTATATCAACGGCAACGAATTGCATTTAACACCTATTGAATATAAATTGCTGTGTTTACTTTCTCAAAACGTAGGGAAAGTTCTCACACATACCTTTATAACTCAAAAGATTTGGGGCGCGGCTTGGGAAAGCAACGTTGCGTCCTTGCGTGTATTTATGGCAACGCTTCGAAAGAAGATTGAAATAGAACCAGATTCTCCACAGTATATTCAAACGCATATTGGCGTTGGATATAGAATGATGAGAATAGAATAATATTACAGTTATAAAAGTAAAAAATACACAAATTCAAGAGATTAAAGTAGACGTTTTGTCGAAAAATTAAGCAAAATAAAATTACCGACAAGAAATGCTAAAATTCCAGCAAAAACCACAAAAAAAGCACGGAACAAATCCGTGCTTTTATTTTTTTATTTTTAAATATTTAAAAGAAAATTTTTCTTTCAATTTTAGCCCTTGCAACGCTGTTTATTGCCAAGTAAATAAGTAGTCCACCAATTAGTGCTAAAGAAATTAAAGGGTAGTAAGACCAACCGGTAAAGGCAATATCAAAGGTTAAAACCATTAAGTTTTCAATCAAAACAAAAAGTCCACCGATACCGATAATTGAACCACCAACCACGTAAAGTTTGCCCTTCTTTAGGTATTTAAGTAGTACTAAAAGAACGCAAGTAATAAGCATAACACCTGCAAGAACGGGTAGTGCAAAGGTTAAAAACCAGTTGCCTTTAGTAAGAAAGTTTATAAAGAACAAATACACACCACAAGCAACGAAGTCGCAAGGAAGGAATATTACTGCGTTAGGCTTTTCAAACCACATAGGAAGTGCAATTATAATATACGCAAGTAAAATTCCCCCAAAAGAATACCAAAACCAGTCTAACACTCTATCAGGGTACATATCTGCAAAAAAGGTTACTATTATAGGAATCATAAACAGTATTAAAACAGCACCGGAAACGAACGCTCTACCAGCAGAACGGGTTGGCATTTTGTCTTTTGGGTATAATTCTTCGGTATTTCTTTGAATTTCAGGGTGGTAAACGGTCGTACCACATAAAGGACATTTCTTTTCACTATCAGAAAGTTCCACACCACATTTTACACAATACATTTTGTTTACCTCTCGTTTTTATTACTTTCTACCGTTACAGGTAGGTTAAGTTCTTTTAGAACTTTATAAAAATGTTTTTCAAGTTCAGGGTCAACTATATCACGAATAAAGTTGATATAAACTGTATCCTTAAAAGAAAGCATACTTGCGTTATAGGGCGAAGTTGCGTGAACGCCAAGTATAAAGTCAAACCTATCTACGTAATCGTTCATAATTTCAGGCAAGGTTATTTTACCTATATTTGAAAAATCCATACAAGACTTTTTTTCGCCAACGTTATTAAAAATGGCTTTCATAACCAAGTTTTTAATAGGTAGGGGAATAAGCCTAACTAACGGATTTTTTTCATCACTAACGTTAGTTGCAATAACACGGCTCATATGCTTTGCAGTAAACTCTAACCCCATTTTATGCTTAATTACGTCGCAAATTTCTTGAAGGGTGTATTCGCCAAGCCTTGGATCAATTTCAGGAATAGTATACATTGAAAAATTCCTTAAAGTGTTTGAAGGGAACAAGTTTCTTAAGTTTATAGGAATTAGCAGTTTAATACGCTTTTGTTTAAGTATATTAGGCTCTTTTTCCTTTTGCAAATTAACTAGCGCCATCATCATACAAGCACTCATAAACATAGTCAAGGTTGCGTTATATTTATGCGCAAGGTCCAAACACTCTTTTACAGGAAGTTTAAAGCAAGTAAGGTTTAAGAACCCGTTTTTTTGCGTTTCGCCATACATATGCCAAGCGTTGGTGTCCTTTCTACTTATAGTAATAGGACCAGCGTATTTAGGGAAACAATCTTCAATTTCTTCTTGTCTAGGTTCTTCCTTTCTATCAATAATACCGTGTTCAAACGGTATAGAAATGCCGTATTTTTGTTCAAGATATTCAGCCACAAGGTTTTTCAAAAAGATTAAAGCGCCGTGCCCGTCAGTTAAAGAGTGAAAGAACTCAACTGCAATACGGTTTTTGTAGGCGATAACCCTAAAAGCACACGCCTTCATTTCCTTATTGCTCATATAAGTTAAAGGATAACTATATTCTTCTCTTATATCAGGCGCACTTTCAAGTTGTAAAAGATAAAACCAAAAAAGCCCCCTACGAAGCCTTGAAGCAATAGAAGGGAAGCGCTTTACAGTAAGGTCAAGCGCAGACTTTAATATTAAAACGTCAACTTCATCACGAAGGGTTGCAGACTGTCTATAAATATTAGACCAGTTTTTTCTTCTTGCAGCAGGGTAAATTTTAGCCGCATTGTCAAGGCGCACCCAACGGAGTAGTTTTCTTTCTTTATCCATAAAACACCTTAATTTAAATTAAGTTTTAAAACTTATTAAAAAACCACAAAGAGTATAACATAATAACCAAATTTTGTAAATAAAATTAAAGTAATAAAAATTGATAATCCCTATTGACAAAAATATAAGAAGTGGTATAATTTTTTTATGAATAACTTTAAGTTATTAAAAGGAGAGAATTTTTTATGAAAAAGATAGCAGTAGCATTATTAGCAGTAATGATGGCAATGGTAGCGTTATTTGCAACCGGTTGTGGTGGCGGTGGTCTTACAGACTACTTTGGTTTAGAAAAGAAGAATATTCAAAGCATTACTTATAAGCCATACGGCAAAAGTCCTCGAACGATTACTGAAGATAAGTATACTGAATTTATGAAGGTATTTGACGTGGATTACGCAGGTTGCTCACAAGGTGATATTGAAAGGGGGGTTACTCAATACTGTATAACTTTCACAAGAGACGGTCAAACCTTCCAAATATTCCTTTACGTTCACACTGACGGAAAAATTGGTGCGTCAATGTATGATAACGTAGGTTATACTTCTTATTACATAACCACTTCGGCAATTGAAATTCCAATTTCATTAAAACCATCAATGTAATTAAAAAACAAAAAAGGGTAGCAAAAATTTGCTATCCTTTTATTTTACAAAAAATCTTAAACGGTCTTTATTTTATAGATATTTTTTTAATCTTTCTTCATACCTTTCTTCAAGGGCAAGAAGACTGTTTACAAACCCGTAAACGTCGTCAGACAAATCTAAAGTTTTATCGTTTTTAATTGCCATAAGTTCAGTTATGCCCATAACCGTACCTTTAACCATCATATCGGCAATCTTTTCCGGCTCGTCGTTTACAAAAGTTTTCATTTTTATACTACCTTTAAGCATAGCCTTTTTCATACCGTTAATATCTTTAGGCTCTAAGCCCTTTTGGTTCATATAACTTTCAATATCTTTCATAACCTTTTCGTAGCCTTGATATTCTACTTTTAATTCTTCCCTAATTTCACCCTTAACGTCGCTCTCAAGTACGTTAGAAATGCTTTGAAGGGCAATATGCGCGTTTTGGTAAACGTCGTTTAATATATCGTTATCACTTCTTTTATCCATAAAAATCTCCTTAAAATATGCTGTAAAAATAGTTTTAGCAAATTAGCAAAAAATATGCTAAAACAATTGACTTTTTTTTACTATTTTGCTAAAATACACCATGAGCCGCACGAGAAGGGTTTAAAAAGTTGGTAATCCACACCCGTAAAATGGCGAGACTGGATAGAGGAGGTATTTAAAATGTACGCAATCGTAGAAAATGGTTCAAAGCAATACAAAGCAGAAGTTGGCTCTGTTATTAAGTTTGAAAAGCTAAACGCAAACGTTGGCGATAAAGTAGAACTTAACGTTTTATTAGTAGAAGATGCTGGTAAAGTAATGGTAGCTGACGAAGTAAAAAATTACAAAGTAGTTGGTGAAGTATTAGAACAAGGTAAAGACAAGAAAATTGTTGTTTACAAATACAAACCAAAGAAGAACGAAAGGAAAAAGCAAGGTCACAGACAACCTTTCACAGCAGTTAAGATTTTAGAAATCTCTGCAGCAGAATAATATAGGGGAGGCACTAAATATGATTTTTATTAAATTATTTGCTCACCACAAAGGTGGCGGTAGCACGAAGAACGGTCGTGATAGTGAAGCAAAGAGACTTGGCCCTAAAAAGGTTGATGGACAAAGCGTTCTTGCTGGTAATATTTTAGTAAGACAAAGAGGTACAAAGTTCCACGCTGGCGCTGGTGTTGGCATTGGTACTGATGATACTTTATTTGCTTTAATCGACGGTATCGTTAAGTTTGAAAGATTAGGTAAATGCGACAAGAAAGTTAGCGTTTACGCAAAAGAAAACTAAGTTAAAATTAAAAGGACATATCACTATGTCCTTTTTTTCTATGTAAAATGATAGTAAGTAAAGATTTTTTTAATTTACAAGACACTTTATATTCAGGTCAAATTTTCCGTTTTAAGCCCTTTAAACAAGGTTTTTTAATCTTTTCTAAGGACAAGGTTTGCTACGCCTTTGAAGATGAAAACGGGGTTAATATTGAAACTGATGATGAAAAATATTTTTATAACTTTTTTGACCTAAATACCGACTATAAAAGCATAGTAGAAGGTGCGCTAAATGAAAATATTGAAGTTTTAACAAAATCTGCTAATATCGGTAAAGGCATAAGAATATTAAAACAAGACAAGGTAGAAATGTTCTTTTCCTTTATAATTTCTCAAAACAACAACATAAAAAGAATACAAAGTATAATAGAAAAACTTTGTGTTTTACTAGGTGAAAAAAGGGAATTTTTAGGTCAAACTTACCACGCTTTTCCTTTGATAGAAAGGTTAGCAAATGAAAGTATAGAGTTTTTTAAAGGCGTAGGGCTTGGCTATCGTGCAGAGTATATAAAAGAAAACGCAGTTAAACTACTAAAAGGGGAAATTGATTTAGAGTTTTTAGGTAATTTAGAAAGGAAAGAGTTAATAGAAAGGTTAATTTCCCTTAAAGGTATAGGGGAAAAGGTTGCAAACTGTATCGCCCTTTTCGGTTTTAATAAAACGGACACCTTCCCGGTAGACACTTGGATAGAAAAGGTGTATAAAGAAAATATAAAAGGCAGTTTAACTGATAGAAAAAAGATAGCAAACTATTATATAAAAAGGTTTGGTAAAAACGCAGGATACTACCAACAATATCTTTTTTATTATAAAAGGAGCATTGAAAAAAGGGGTTAAAAACGCTTGTAAAAAATAGGCGTGTATGATAAAATAAAAAAGTAAATTGAATAAAACTACATTGGAGGATTAAATATGCAGTATTCAACAGAAGTTAAAGAAATGTGCTGTGTAGCAAAAGGCCCAAAACACGGTCCTGCTCCTATTCCTGAAGAAGGTAAATGGGTAAAAGCTAAAGAAATAAGTGATATTTCAGCATATACACACGGCGTAGGCTGGTGCGCACCACAACAAGGTGCTTGTAAACTTTCATTAAACGTTAAAAACGGTATTATTGAAGAAGCGTTAGTAGAAACAATCGGTTGTTCTGGTATGACTCACTCTGCAGCAATGGCGGCAGAAATTTTACCAGGCAAAACTTTACTTGAAGCATTAAATACAGACTTAGTTTGTGACGCTATCAATACGGCTATGAGAGAATTATTCTTACAAATCGTATACGGTCGTTCACAATCAGCTTTCTCTGAAGACGGTTTAGTTATCGGCGCAGGTATGGAAGATTTAGGTAAAGGTGCTCGTTCAATGGTTGGTACTATGTACGGTACTAAAGCAAAGGGCGTTAGATATTTAGAAATGACGGAAGGTTATTGTACAAGAATGGCTCTTGACGAAAATGATGAAGTAGTTGGTTACGAATTCGTTTCACTTGGCAAGATGACAGACTTCATTAAGAAGGGTATGGAACCTAACGAAGCATATGAAAAGTCAAAGGGTACTTACGGTCGTTTTAAGGCTGAAGACGGCGTTGTTAAGTATATTGACCCACGTAAGGAATAAGGAGGAAATGACAAATGGCACAATTTGAAGGTTATGAAAGAAGAGAAGCCAAAATTCTTGCAACTTTAAAAGAATACGGCATTTCATCAATTGACGAATGTAAAGAAATTTGTGATAAATACGGCATTTCACCTTACACAATCACAGCAGAAACTCAACCAATTTGCTTTGAAAACGCAAAATGGGCTTACACAGTTGGTTCAGCAATCGCCCTAAAGGCCGCTGAAAAGACTGGTGATAAATCAGCAGCAACTGCCGCTGCAAATATCGGTATCGGTTTACAATCTTTCTGTATTCCAGGTTCAGTTGCTGAAAACAGAAAGGTAGGTTTAGGTCACGGTAATCTTGGTAAAATGCTTTTATCTGAAGAAACTGAATGTTTCTGTTTCTTAGCCGGTCACGAATCTTTCGCCGCTGCAGAAGGCGCAATCAAAATTGCATTAAACGCAAACAAAGTTAGAATTAAGCCTTTAAGAGTTATCCTTAACGGTTTAGGTAAAGACGCTGCGTACATTATTAGTAGAATTAACGGCTTCACTTACGTTGAAACTGAATTTGACCCTTATACTGAAGAAGTTAAGGTTTTAGAAGAAAAGCCTTTCTCTAAGGGCGCAAGAGCAAACGTTAAATGTTACGGTTCTGACTCAGTTCCAGAAGGCGTTGCTATTATGAAACTTGAAAACGTTGGCGTATCAATCACAGGTAACTCAACAAACCCTACAAGATTCCAACACCCAGTTGCTGGTACTTACAAAAAATGGGCAGTTGAAAACGGTGTTAACTACTTCTCAGTAGCATCAGGTGGTGGTACAGGTAGAACGCTTCACCCAGACAATATGGCAGCAGGTCCTGCTTCATACGGTATGACTGATACAATGGGTAGAATGCATAGTGACGCACAATTTGCTGGTTCTTCTTCAGTACCTGCTCACGTAGAAATGATGGGCTTAATCGGTGCTGGTAACAACCCAATGGTTGGTATGACCGTTGCTTGCGCAGTAGCAGTTCAAGAAGCATTAAATAAATAGTTAGTAAAAAAATAATAAAAAATAAAAGAACACTTAAAAAAGTGTTCTTTTTTTATGCAAAAATAGAGGGATTTTCATTTAAAACCACAAAAAGGTATTGAAAACTCAAATAGTATATGTTAAAATATAAAAGCCAAACTATAACTAAATAAAAAAGAAAAACACAAAGATAGGGGAATTCTACTCTATTGTACTTATGCGTTTAATTTGATAAAAATGCAAAGTCCTAACGGTGTGAGTACAATGTGTTTTTCGTATCGGTATAGTTTGGCGACTACAGGGGTTTGCGTTTTTTATGCGTTTACTTCGGTAGGCGCATTTTTTATTTTAAATTGCGCGCAAAAATAAACAAGAGGAGAAACAAATGAGAGAAGAAAAGACAAAGAACGAAAAAGATAGTGTAGAACAGCAACAAATAATTGTTCCATACGGAATTGAAAAGAAAAAAATGATTATTTGTGACGTCTGTGGTTATGCAAACCCGGAATATACTGCAATTTGCAAAAATTGTAGCAATGACTTGGAAAGGAGTTAACAAAAGATGAACATTAGTAAATTATCAAAAGAAGAACTAATTACCCAACTAAATAACGAACAAATTGACGTTAACGAACTTAATTTGAATGTTTTACTACAAAGAGAAGCGTATTTTGAAGCAATAAAAATTCGTCCATCTCTTCTTACAAAAGTTTCAGGCGCAAATGAAAGACATTTTTTATTACCAGCAATTGAAAAGAACCCTGTTTTTTTTGTATATCTTGACAAAAAACAATACACTAATGAACTTGCACAATTATATTTAGAATATAGACTTAACGAATCTTCTAAAAAGCCTAACAAGGTAGATGAAGTAAACGGTTTACTTATTGCTCAAAAAAGTATGGATAACAAGGTTGTATTAAACTACAGTTATGCTACAAATGATGGCGAAGAACTTTATTATTACGACAACGAACTTGAAGTTCCTGCGTCTATTAAATCATATTTTAAGGCAACTTTAAAAATTGTTGATGCACTTGCTTTAATAAAGAAATTAGACTTACATATTACGCAACTTGGTGAAAACAAAGTAAAGGCAACAATAAAAGATATTTTTGACAATCAATATAAAGCGTATTTAAGCAAATATATTTCAAAACAAAAAATCGGTTATTACACTCTTTGCACAACACTTTATGACTTTGAAGAATTTTTCCAAAACAAAATGTCAGACGTGTTTAAGTCTTACGGCATTGAACTTACTGACTTTATAATTAAAAAACTTGCTATTCCTAAAGATATTCAATACAAAATTGAAGACCAAGCATTTAAAATTCGTCAATTAAGGGCAGATAATGAAGCAAATAACGAATTTGCAAAAAAATCTTTAGAAAATTATGAAAAGAAACTTTCAATACAAGAAAAATATCCAGAAGCCGAACATTCTTTAACTGAATATGAAAAAGATTTAGCGTTAAAAAGATATCTTATTAAAAAGGGTAGACAAGAAGTTGACAATATTAATCGTAACATTGATATTGACAAAGCTAAAGATTTAGTTGACTCTGCAATTAATAAAAAGGAAGAAGCTATAATACCAGAAAAGAAGAATCCTTTCAGAGTTGCTTATTTTACAATGTTGATAATTTGTGCAAGCATTAACTTTATTTTATTATTTGTTGTACCTGGTCCTGCATTAATTGTGTTAGGTATTTTAACGGCTATATTTGGTCTTATAGGTGGACTATGTTATGAGAAATTGAAAAAGCCTGAAAATAAAACGGAAGTATTAGTAAATACACCTAACAGTGTAGCAACTCCTGTACAAACTCAACCTGATACTACAAACAATGTTGAAGAAAATAGGGAGAACTAAAATGGAAACTAATTATAAAAAAGCAAAAACAATAATTTTATCAATAACTTTAAGTTTAGCAGTATTTTTTATTATTATTGGTTCAGTTATAGTAGGCGGGACAAAAGGTAGTGCAAACAATCCAATACGATTATATGAGGACAATCCAAAGCGTATACATGCAGAATATGGAGAAGGATATTATTATACGTATAAATCTGATACAAGTGGATATTATTATATTTATATAGATGGTGCTCAATTATATGATGTAGCAGGCGCAACAGGTACGGTTAGTACAGCTTATCGTGAAATTTATAATGGTTATACTTATGACTATCGCTATGAGGTTTATCTTTCAGGTTATAATACAGACCATAGAATTTTAGTAGAATCAAGAACGTCTTCCAAAATTCGTATTGTAATTGTAAAACAATAAAAAAAAAGAACACTTTTAGGGTGTTCTTTTTTATGCAAAATGAAAGCAAAAAATTTTGCTTGTTGACAGAAAGTCTTAGTGGTGGTATAATAAATTCGTAAACGAAAGAAGGCGACTTAAAGCAAAGTTGCCTTTGATTTTAAAGGGACGTTATGATAGAAAGGGTTAGAGAAAACCGCATAATGAAAAAGGTTTTAGAATTTATTGGAAGCGATAAGTTCATTTTTTTTGCAACCTTTTTAACCGTACTTGCTAACGCCTTTTCTTTAGAGTTTGTTGCGTGGAGTGTGGCTTTTTTAGTAGGGGCAGTAAGCATACTTTTTTCAAAAGACTTACGCGCAATTTTACCTATTGCAATGCTTTCAGGGTTTTCAATTTCAAGGGCGAATAACACAAAAGGGGTGCTATCCGTATTAGATAAAGGGGACTACTTTTTGTTAGAAGACCCTAAAGGCTATATTACAATAGCAGTTTTTGGTGGAATACTTTTAATTTTACTACTAGTTAGAATTTTTGCTTTAGGCGACTTTAAGAAGATGAAAAGTAAAAAATACACCTTCAAATACGCACTACTTTCTTTAGCAGTAGCCCTTTTAATTGCAGGACTAACCAAAAGATTTTTTGACTTTAAAAACATAACGAGTGCTTTAATAATGATATTAAGCACAAGCGCTTGTTATTTTCTACTACTTGGCACTATAGATTTTAAGGACTTGCCGTTTAGTTATTTTGCAAAATTTTTCTTTTCATTTGCATTTGTTTCAGCCTTTTCAGTAATAGTCGTTTACCTAAAACACTTTGACGAAATATCAAAAGTGGTAGACGGTGTTTTACAAATTCAAAGGGGCGCAATCGGTACAGGCTGGGGTGGACAAAACACAATAAGCGTAGTCTTTTTAATGTCAGTTCCGTTTGGTTTTTACCTTGCGCTAACGGAAAAAAGGGGATATATCTACTCAATTTTAATAATTTTAACCTACATAATAACCTGTCTTAACCTATCAAGAACATTAATTTTGTTCGGCGGGATATTCTTACTTATCGGTTTTATAATTTTACTTATAAAAAGCAAAAAAAGACTTCAACATTTAATAGTTGTGTTAGCCTTTTTAGCCACTGTATCAATAATAGGAATTGTATTTTTTGATAAATTAAAAGGACTATTTGGTCTTTTAATAGAAAGGGGATTTATTTATAGTGATAGGCTAAAACTAATGCAATATGGAATAGAAGCCTTCAAAGAAAGCCCAATTTTAGGCGTAGGTTATATTTATTGCGACCCAGCCGTTCATTTTAAGGGAGCGTTTGGTAAGTACCACAACATATTTGTAGATATTCTTGCAAGTAGTGGCATAATCGGTTTAATACTACTAATACTCCATTTTGCGCTTGTAATTAAAAACGGTTTTAGAAAGAAAGGCTCATTTATAACCACCATTTTAGCAGTAGGGGCTTTAGTTTTGGTATCTTGTTTTGACAGATTTTTCTTCATACCACCAATAATGCTATTTTACTCAGTATTTTTACTTATAATGGAAGGGTATAAAGAAAAGAACGAAGAATAAAACAAACTTCAAGCATTAAAAAGCGGTTAATCAATCGCTTTTTTGTTTTTTATATATTTTATATATAAAAAGTTGAAAAAAACAAAATAAAGTGTTAAAATAATAAATAGCAATTTATTAGGAGTAAAAATATGTACGACTTCAGCGATAGAGTTAAGAATTTAACGGGCAACGCTATAAGAGAAATTTTTAAGTATTTAGCCGACCCTGAAATGATATCTTTTGCAGGTGGATTACCTGCTACAAATATGCTACCTAAAGAAGAAATAGGTAAGTTTATGGCAGAATGTTTAGAAGAAAATCCAACAGCCTTTCTTCAATACGGCTCAACGGAAGGCTATTTACCACTTAGAAACAGTTATTTAGACTACGTTAAAAGATGTGGTATTGAAAACCAAAGTATAGACAACACTTTAATTATAAGTGGTGGACAACAAGGTATTGACCTAATGTGTAAATGTTTCCTAAACAAAGGGGACGCAGTTTTAGTTCAAAAACCAACATATCTTGCCGTTTTACATATTCTAAAAACTTACGAAGCATCAGTTTTTGGTGTAGAACAAGGGGAAGACGGCTTAGACCTAAACGATTTAGAAGAACAAATAAAAGCGCATAAACCAAAGTTTTTATATTTAGTACCAAACTTCTTAAACCCAACGGGCAAAACCTTAACTGTAGAAACTAGAAAGAAGGCGCTTGAAATTTGTGAAAAGTACGGCGTACTAATCGTAGAAGACGACCCTTATAGAGAACTTCGTTTTGAAGGCACACCACTTCCATCAATCAAAAGTTTTGATAAGACCGGCACGGTAGTTTACCTATCAAGTATGTCAAAAACTATTGCACCAGCCCTTCGTGTAGGTTGCGCAGTAGGTCCTGAAGAAGTTATTAGAAAAATGACTATCGGTAAACAAGCAGTTGACGTACACACAAACACACTTGCGCAAGGCGTTGTTGATAAGTTTATTAGAACGGGCGCAATCGATAAGCAAATTGAAAGAGCAAAACCAGTTTATAAAGAAAAGAAAGATTTATTTATAGAAAATTTAGATAGACTTATGCCAAGTTCATTTGTTCACACTAATCCAGAAGGCGGTTTATTTATTTGGGGTGAATTTACTGACGGCACAAGCGCAAAAGCAAAGTTTAGAGAAGCAATTGAAAACAAAGTTGCTTTCGTTAGTGGTAACGACTTCTTCTTTGACGGAAGTGGCGACCACACTATAAGACTTAACTTCTCAAACGCAACTAAAGAACAAATTGAAGTTGGACTTCATAGATTAGCAAAAATATTCAAAAAATAGGTGAAAGATATGACAAAAAATGTTTACGACGTATTAAAAGAAAGAGGATTTATTAAACAAACCATATACGATGAAGACTTATACAAAATGCTAGGGGAAGAAAAGGTAACCTTTTACGTAGGTTTTGACCCAACGGCAGACAGTTTACATATCGGACACTATATTCCAGTAATGGCAATGGCTTGGATGCAAAAATTCGGTCATACGCCAATTGCACTATTCGGTGGTGGAACGGGTATGATAGGCGACCCATCAGGCAGAAGCGATATGCGTAATATGATGACGGTAGAAACTATCAACCACAACGTAGAATGCTTTAAAAAGCAAATGTCAAGATTTATCTCTTTTGAAGGGGAAAATCCTGCAATTATCGCAAACAACGCAGACTGGCTACTTAAACTAAACTACGTAGACTTCCTTCGTGACGTTGGCGTATATTTTTCAGTAAACAAAATGCTAACTGCAGAATGTTATAAACAAAGACTTGAAAAGGGCTTAACCTTCTTTGAATTCAACTATATGTTAATGCAAGGCTACGACTTCTATAAATTAAACACGACTTACGGATGTAAACTTCAAGTCGGTGGCGACGACCAATGGTCAAATATGCTTGCAGGTGTTGACTTAATTAGAAGAAAGACAAGAAAGGACGCTTTCTGTTTAACTTGTACTTTGCTATTAAATAGCGAAGGCAAAAAAATGGGCAAAACGCAAAAAGGTGCGTTATGGCTTGATGAAAACAAGTGTTCTGTTTACGACTTCTATCAATATTTTAGAAACGTTGAAGACGTAAAAGTTGCAGAATGTATGAAACTTTTAACCTTTATGGACTTAAAAGAAATTGAAGAATTAACAAAGTATCAAGATGAAAGAATAAACAACGCAAAAGAAAGATTAGCCTTTGAAGTAACCAAGTTAGTTCACGGTGAAGAAAAGGCGTTAGAAGCGCAAAAACAAGCAAGAGCAGCCTTTTCAGGCAACGCAGAAGATATGCCAACAGTAGTTGTTCCAATTTCTACTGAATTTGTTTCAGACCTACTAGTACTTGCTGGACAAGCGAAGTCAAAAGGGGAAGCAAAGCGTTTAATTGAAGGCGGTGGCGTATCAATCAACGACACAAAAATCACAGATGCGTTTAGTAAAATTAGTGAAGAAGACAAAAAAGGTTTAGTTCTTCATAAAGGTAAAAAAGTTCATATCAAGATAGAGTTTAATTAATGAAAGAGTTTTTGACGGTATTAGGCGAGAGTGAAAATCTTATAATAATATCAAAATCAAAATTTATAACCTACCTAAAAGGTGTAGAAAGCGAAGAGGAGGCAAAGGAGTTTGTTCAAAGAATAAAAAAGCAAAACTCACTTGCCACTCACAATTGCTATGCCTATATAGCAGATAGCGAAGGACTTTTACAAAAATTTTCCGACGACGGCGAACCACAAGGCACGGCAGGACTTCCTATGCTTGAAGTGTTAAAAGCCAAAAATTTAAGAAAAACGGCAGTAGTCGTTACAAGATATTTTGGTGGTGTTAAACTTGGCGCAGGTGGACTTGTTAGGGCGTACGCAGGTAGCGTGGCAGAAGCCGTAGAAAAAGCAAAAATAGTACAAAACGCAGAAGGCGTTTTAGTAGAAATAGTATTAAATTACGAGCAGTATTCTAAACTGAACAGGTTTTTAGAAGGGAAAAACGTTAAAATAGTAGACACCTTTTTTGACGACGACGTAAAAATTACGGTAGCCGTTAAAGAAGAGGTCTTTAACCTATTTTTGCCATCTTTTAACGACTATTATTCAGGTAAAGGTACTGCAAAAGTTTTAAAAAGAGGGTATTTTATATTCTAATGGGCAAAATTACCGACATCAAACTTCAAGCAAAAAATAAAGAAAGGTGCAATATTTATATTGACAACTCCTTTTGTTGTGGAATTTTACTTGAAACGGTAATTTTAAATAAGTTAAAAGTTGGTTTAGAAATTTCAGCCGAAGAGTTAGGTAGAATTCAACTTGAAAGTGAAAAAAGAACGGTTTTTGACAAGACTTTAGACTACATTTCAAAAACGCAAAAAACGGAAAAGCAAATAAAAGATAAGTTAAAAGAAAAAGGCTACCTAAAAGAAACTATTGACTACGTTATAGATAAACTTAAAGAATACAAATTTATTGATGATTTTGAGTACGCAAAAAGTTATATAAGGCTTTATAAAGAAAAGAAAGGCAAAAAACTTTTAGAGTACGAACTAATGCAAAAAGGGGTAAGAAAACAGATTATTGAAAGCGTGTTAGAAGAAGAAAATTTAGACCAAAAAGACGCTTGTTTTACCCTATTAAAAAAGCACTTAAAAAACAAAGAAATCACTAGGGAAAACCTAGCAAAAGCATACAAGTACGTTTTATCAAAAGGCTTTAGTTATGAAGAAGCCTCTAACGCACTAAGTTTGTTAAAGGAAGAAGACTTATGAGAGTGTTAACTGTTGAAAATATGCGTAAGGCAGACGAGTACACCATAAACGTTTTAGGCATAAGTTCTTCTATATTAGTTGAACGGGCAGGAAAGGCTGTTACGGAAGAAATTTTAAAGCGTTTTGCTGGTGGCAGAGTGCTTATCGTAGCAGGTAAAGGCAACAACGGTGAAGATGCAAAAGTGGTACACAAACTGCTATCAAACAAGCACGGTTTTAACGCAAAACTTCTTGAAGTTTCAACTTTAGACCTTTCTTTACTTGAAAACGATTACGATATAATAGTAGACGGTATTTTCGGTACTGGTTTAAGTAAAGAAGTAAGTGGCAAATACTACGAAGTTATACAAAAAATCAACCAAAAAAATTGCATCAAAATAAGCATAGATATTCCAAGTGGGCTTAACGGCAACACCGGGCTCGTTTTAGGTATAGCAGTTAAAGCCGACCTAACGGTTAGCATACAAGAGTATAAACCAGGTCTATTTATTGGCGACGGCATAGACTACTCTGGCGAAGTAGTAGGCAAAGACATTGGTATTAGCGTTTTTGAAGAAGATAACATAAATTTAACCACCATTAGCGATATAAAAGAATTCTTCAAACCCCTAAAAAGAAGGGTGAATAAAGGCAACTTTGGTAAAGGTGGAATAATCGGTGGAAGCAGGGAGTATTTAGGCGCACCACTACTATCATTTAACGCACTATCAGTATTAAAAATGGGCGCAGGGTACTCATACCTTGCCGTAGAAAAAGACCTTTTACCCCTTTATATAGGCAAAAATCCAGAATGCATTTTGTTAACCTATGATAAAAAAGAAGACTTAGAAAAAATGCTTTCCTTAAACGCACTAGGCGTTGGCATGGGGCTTGGAAATAAAACGGCTGACCTTTTAGAATATATACTAAAAAATTACAAAGGCAACCTTTTAATTGATGCAGACGGACTTAATATTTTATCAAAAAATTTAAGCCTATTAAAAGACAAAAAGTGTAAAGTAATTTTAACCCCACACTTAAAAGAATTTTCAAGACTAACGGGGTTAGAAGTAGAGAAAATAAGGCAAAACCCTATAAATATAGCAAAAAACTTTGCAAAAGAACAGGGGGTAGTTTTACTACTTAAAGATGCCGTTAGCATAATAACCGACGGCGAAACGGTTTATATAAACACAACCGGAACTTCAGGTATGGCAAAGGCAGGTAGTGGCGACGTCTTGAGTGGCATTATAGTAGGTTTAATGGCAAGGGGACTTTCTTCACTTGACGCAGGTAAGGTTGGCGCATACCTTTTTGGAAAAGCAGGGGAAAACGCAAGTAAAAAGCATACCGACTACGCAATGACGGCAAGTGATATAATAAACGAATTTGGTGGAGTAATAAAAGAAATTGAAGTCAACTAGAAACAAAACTATAGATTTTAGCATAGAAGAAGGCAAAGAATTTTTTGATAGATGCCTAAATATTGACAATTTAGCCAATCCTATAAACAAAACGATTATAGGCGACACTTTAGAAGTTATGGATAGGTTAAAAGAAGGTTCAGTTGACCTAATTATTGCCGACCCACCTTACAATATGCAAAAGGACTTTAACGGAAATATCTTCAAAAAAATTGATGCCGAAAGTTATAAAGAATACACAAACGCTTGGCTTGAAAAGGCAATAAAATTACTAAAACCAAACGGCACAATTTACGTTTGTTGCGACCATATGTCAAGTTTAGTAATAGGAAGTCTTCTTACTGAAAAGTTGATAGTAAAAAACCGTATCACTTGGGAGCGTGAAAAAGGCCGTGGTGCAAAACGCAACTGGAAAAACGCAATGGAAGATATATGGTTTGCCGTAAAAAGTGAAGACTACACCTTTAATTTAGATGCCGTAAAGGTAAGAAAAAAGGTTCTAGCCCCTTATAAAGAAAACGGCTTACCAAAGGACTGGGAAGAAACTTTAGATGGCAATTTTAGAAACACTTGCCCGTCAAATATATGGACCGATTTATCAGTACCTTACTGGTCAATGGCAGAAAATACTGCACACCCAACGCAAAAGCCGGAAAAGTTAATTGCAAAACTAATTTTAGCAAGTAGTAACCCTGGCGATATAGTTTTTGACCCATTTTTAGGGTCAGGTACGACAAGCGTAGTTGCTAAAAAACTTGGTAGAAAATATATAGGGGTAGAACAAAACCCATTATACGCAACTTGGGCAGAAAAAAGGCTTTCTACTGCCGAAACGGACAAAGAAATTCAAGGTATAAAAAACGGAATTTTCTTAGCAAGAAACGAAAAATAATTTGCCCTTGACAACCTTGTGGTGTAGGTATATAATAAAAATACAAACAATAAGGAGAAACTTTTATGTATTGTACTAAATGTGGAAAACAACTTGACAACGACGCCGTTATTTGCCCAGACTGTGGCGAAAAGACGGAAAATTATAGAGAAGACTTTTTTAAGGATGAAACTCCTGTAGGTCAAGAAGAAAAAAAGGCTAATAGTGAAGGGGAAAACGGAATGGCAATAGCAGGTTTTGTTTGCGCCTTTTTTATGCCTATACTAGGTTGGATATTTGGTGGAATAGGCTTAGCAAAAGCATTAAAACCAAACGGTAAAAGAAAGGGCCTAGCGATTGCCGCAATAATAATTGCAACCGTAGTGTTTATTGTAAATTTCTTTGTAAACACCTTTATAACAGCATTTTTTACTGAACTATTTGCAGAAATTTTTGGCTCTATGGCAGTCTGATAAAATCTAAAGCATAAAACAAAAACCACTTTATGTAAAAGTGGTTTTTTTATTTTTTATTTTTGTAAAAGTTCTTCGTAAGGGACTTCAAACAGTTTAGCAAGTTTAATAAAATTTTGTAAGGTAGGAATTGTAATTCCAAGTTCATACGCTTGGTAAGACTGATAGGTTATACCAAGTTCTATGGCAACTTCTTTTTGCGTTAGACCCATTTCCTTTCGTAATTCTTTTAAGTTTTTTGATAAATATAATAATTCTTTCATTTATAAAACCCAAGCGCACAAAGGTTGTTTTTACATATTATATACTTCAAGGCTACAAGTTGTCAACAAAAACACAGTTATAAACTGTATTATATTTCTATTATATACGTAATGTAGTATAATTTTTATACAAAATATAAATTTGTAAACAATTTTTAATATACAAGGAGGAATTTTTATGAAACGATTTTGCAAAGTAGCATTAGCAGCCGTAATGGCTACTGCGGCAGTTGCTGTACCTATGAATATAGTGTCTAAACCTGAAGCAGAAGTTGTTGCATCAGCAAATTTTGATGAAAACAACATAGCGCTTTCATTTGGTGCAATTTCAGACGTGCATATTCAAAAGAACTCATACGCAGTAACGTCAGGCGACTACTGTAAGCCTTTATTTAGACAGGCTTTAGACTCTCTTATTACCCAAGCAAGCGTTCACGACAAAGATGGTTTAGATGCAGTTGTAGTAGCAGGTGACCTTATTGAAGTTGGCGTTGGTTCAGACAACCAACCTGGTAGAAATACAAGAAGCGCCGCTGAATTAAACGCATTTGCAGACGTAATTTACGAATACAAAGACACAAGCATTGGCACAAACTTCATCACAACACCAGGTAACCACGACTGGAGAGGGGAATATACAAGAGATTTAGTAAGCCACCGTTATTTATTTGGTGAAGAATACTTTACTAGTAACGATACTAGAAAGGAATATAGATTTGATGAAAAAGCAAGTTATCGTCACACGGCTATCGTAAAGAACGGTCAAGAATTCCACTTTATCGTATTACAACCAGAACACGGCACAACACCTTATGCTTACAATCCAGTTGCTTTAGACTATTTAGAAGCAGACTTAAAAGATATCACAACAAAAAACCCTAACGCATACGTTTACGTAGCAACACACGTTGCCCCAATTGACACAGCACGTGGTAGCGAATACGACTGGCGTGATAGCAAAGGCTTTTTATCAGAAGGTTTAATGGTAGACGTTGAAGATTCAAGATATGCCGATAAGTACGCTACAAGATATACTTATACAGACTTTGAAGGCAACCAAAAGAGCATAAAGGTTGACAAGAACGGCAACACTATTAGAAAGATTTTACCTAAATATCCACAAGTAATGTCTTTTGCAGGTCATAGCCATTGTCCACTAAACGAAGAAAGAAGCATTTGGCAAGACACTTTCACAGCATTAAGCACTTCAAGTAGTAAATATACTTCTGATTTCCCAGATAGCGACCACGTTAATAACACTATTAACACAACCACTGGTAATGAAAGAAACAGAGGGGGATTACTTGTTCAAGTTGACGTTAACGGCAACGTAAGAATTACAAGAGTAAACTTTTCTAGAAACTATTTAGTTGACAAAACTAACCTAGTTATAAAAGACGCTTGGGAATTAGAAGCACCAAAAGCAGATAAATCTCACTTAGTTAAGTATTCAAAAGCAACAAGAGTTGCTAATAATGAAGCACCTACAATGTCAGGTGAAATCACTTTAACTTTAGGTGAATACAAGAACTTAGCACAAAGTGATGATACTGAAACTTACAACGTAAAACTTTCAGTTCCAGCAGCAAAGGATGACGACTATAACTTAGTTGCTTACTATAATATTAAAGTTTACAAAGCAGGAACTTCAACTTTAGTTAAATCATACAAGATTCGTTCAGACTTATTATTCTGTGACGTAAACAAGAACGAAAACACTCAAAGAGCAAACTTTGAATTCTTCTTAAAGTTATCAACAGGTAACTACGATATAAAAGTTCAAGCAGTTGACTCTTGGGAAGCAGCAAGTAACTGGATTACTTACTCTAACTACACGGTTGCATAAGGGGGATAAATAAAATGAAAAGAAGATTTACTTTATTATTCGCATTAATAGCGATTTTAGCAACAATTTTTGCTGTTGGTAGTCTTAACGTTTCAGCAGCAGGAACTCCTGCAACAGTTTGTCCTGACCAATTAGACGTAGATTACGTTTTACCAAGTAAAACAACAAGAAACCTTTTAACTGATGAAAACGCAGACTTTGGCGATATTTATTCAACTTATAACAACACTCATAGTAGAGCAACAATGACTGTTAAACAAGAAAATAATGAAAATTATATCGCTATGCGTGCTAATGATGACGTTGGCGCTAACTATATTCTTAACACTTCAGTTTTAACTAACAAAATCAAGAACGGTTCAATTGTTAAAATTAAACTTGTGTTTAGACCAACTAAGGACTTCGCGGCAAACACTTCTAAGGCAGGAAGTAAGTTCATTATAAGACTTGACTCAACTAAGAACGACTTAAAAATCGGTAGCGTATTTTCAGACGACCAATTTGATGGCGAAACTTGGTTAACTTATGAAAAGGAATTCACCCTAAAAGCAGATTGTAAGTACTTCCACTTCTACAACTATGCTCAACCAGGCCACGGTTGTGATATTAAGTATATTGAAATCACTTATTTAGGCAGCAATGTTCCAGAAATTTCTACTAAAGAATATGATTACGACTCAAAGTCAAATCAAGACTTAGCAGTAACTGTTGACACTAAGGAATTCCCTGTAGAAAGTTTATTCGTACAAGGTCCAGAAGATGAAAAAATGCACTTCGTTGCAAGAAACGCTTACAGCATGTCAGAAGACTTCAAAACTTTAACAATTCAAGCAAGATGGTTAAAGACCCTTATTAACGGTGAACATACTTTCACTGTTCAAATTGAAGAAACTTACTACACCTTTACGGTTACAGTAACAGGTTATGAACCACCGGCCCAAGAACCAGACACGCCTGACACACCAGACACTCCAACTGATGACAAGGGTTGTGGCTCAGTAATCGGTATGGCAAGCGCACTTTTAAGCACGGCTTTACTTGCTGGCGCAGTTGTTGTACTAAAAAAGAAAAGATAATTAAACTTCTATCCTTAAATTAAATTAAAAAAAACCACTTTTTCTAAAGTGGTTTTTTTGTTTTAAATTCCGTTAAGTTTTTTCTATACCTTCGTGGCATATACCTATCTTGCAGTTTAGTATTTTTTCTTTCCTTTATATTAACGCTATCAAAATAACGCTTAAAAAGTTCGCTAAAATACTCTTCGTTTTCGTGCAAATATAAGGTCGGCAGTTTTTTTGTATAAACAATTTGCTTATCGTTACCGTTAAACAAAACCACCTTGTCTCTTTTAGTATCGTGAATAATAAAAGGGGTGTTTAGCCTATTCTTAAAATGGCTAAAAAGTAGGTCACTAATATCGTGGTCGGGGGAGATGTGAGAGTATAAAATGCCTTTATCCGTTTCAATAAACCTAACAAACCCTAAAAACCTATGTCGCTCAAGTGAAATTCTATCAACAATATCGTTAAAAGCAAGTATTATAGGGTTATTAAACATTTTAAGTAAATTTTTCTTTTTGTCTATGGTAATATAAGCAAAATCAAAAATAATTTTTAACTTGATATCTTCTCCATACCTAAAGGCATAACTAATTTTTTCAAGCGCAAACTGGTTGTATTTGTTAAGCGCACTTTTTACCCTTTTAACCCTTTCTTCATCAACCTTAATTTCTTTAAGTGTATCAAAAATTGATACTTCAAACCCTCCAAAAACCAAGTTATCGGGGTATTCTTTTTTCAAAAAACTTTCAAATATGGCAGAAAGTATTCCGTCAACCGAATTTTCAATTTTATAGTAAAGCATTAAAATTCCCCCGTTATGGTAGAAAGTATAACTTCGTTCTTATCAAATAATGAAAGCTGAGTTGCGTTATCATTTTGTTCTAACTGAAGAAGAAGTTTTCTTATTCTACCTTCCTTTTCTTCGCCAAAAAACTTGCCGGAACAGGTTATAAAATGCCTTGCCCTTTTAAGGACTATACGCATTTTTTTAAGGTCTTCAAAGGTCAGTTTAGTAAACTTTCTTGCTTCTCTTATTTTATAAGCACCCTTTAAGCCGATACCAGGCACTCTAATTAAAAGTTCAACCGGCGCACTATTAACTTCTAGGGGAAAAAGCCCCAAATTTTTAAGCGCCCACGCACATTTAGGGTCAAATTCTTCTGCCAAATTTTCTTCCTTTTTGCAAAGTTCATCTACGGTAAATCCGTAAAAGCGAAGTAGCCAGTCGGCTTGGTAAAGCCTATGCTCTCTAAGTAAACTAACTTGGTTATAAGGAAGAAGTGAAGTTTCAAAATTAGTAGGCACGTAAGAAGAATAGTACACCCTTTTAAGCCCTACGTTTTTATAAAGCGCACTTGTTAAATTAAGAATAATTCCATCCGTTTCACTAGTTGCTCCAACAATCATTTGAGTTGTTTGCCCTGCAGGGATAAACTTACCCTTTTTATTTTCACTTCTAATAAACTTTTCCTTTTGAAGGGCAGTCATTGGCTTAATAATGCCGTTTTTATCCTTTTGTGGCGCCAAAAGTTTCAAACTCTTTTCACTTGGTAATTCAATGTTAAAACTCATTCTATCAACGTATTTTGCCGCCTCGTCAATTAACTCTTTATCGGCATTAGGAATACCTTTTAAGTGAATATACCCGTGAAAGTTATAAACCGTTCTAAGTTTATAAACGGTTTCAAACAGTTTTTGCATAGTTTGGTTAGGGGTAGAAAAAACTGCAGAAGACAAAAATAACCCTTCAATATAGTTACGCTTATAAAACCCCATAACAAGTTCACAAATCTCATCAGGGGTGGCAGTAGCGCGTTCAATATCGTTAGTTCTACGGTTAACGCAATACAAACAGTCGTATAAGCAGTCGTTACTCATTAAAATTTTAAGTAATGAAATGCACCTACCGTCGCTAGTAAAAGAGTGGCAAATACCACCAAGGTTGGCGTTACCAAGCCCACCTAAGTTCTTTCTATTACTACCACTACTTGAACAAGACACGTCGTACTTTGCAGATTCAGTTAAAATTTGCAGTCTTTTTTCGTCTAACATAACCCACCTTTTTAACTATTATAAACCCCTAAAGATAAAAAGTCAAACATATGTTCGCATTTTGTATTAACTTTTTTTAAGTAGAAGTAATAGTATAAACGGGGGGGGTGGATAAATGGTTTTAAGTAAAGTAAATAGTAGGGTAAACGCAAGTTTTCAGTATTTATATCACGGACTAATATTCTTAAACGCAGGGAAAATAGAAGAAGGCAGGTTTTTACTTGACCTATCCTTAAAGGCGCTAAAGGTGGCAACGGAAAATGAAAAGGGCAAAAAACTTATCTTAACAAAAAACTTCAACCTATATTCTTTAAGAAAAGGGGACTTTAAAAAAATGCTACTTGACGACATTGTAGAAGAAACTTTGTATCTAACAAAAACAAAAAAAGAAGATAGCGACCTAAATAAACTAAAGACCTTTTTACAAAGGGCATAACCCCTTAAAACTTTAGAAAGCGCAAAAAAAAGGGCGACTTAAAATCGCCCTTAAATTTTTTTAATTTTAGTACGGAGGAGTAACAATTCCTACCTTATCCCATATTGCGTAAAGAACAATATTATCAGTTGTTTCAGGAATTATAGTCGTTATAGCCGTATCCTTTTCAGGGTCGGCATCTGCCGTTAAGTACCAACCAACAAACTCATATCCAGGTTTAGTTGGCGCATAAAGGTTAAAAGGTTTTGTCGTTTTATAAAAAGCGTCAGGGTTATTTTCGTGATTAACTCCACCGTCAAGAATATAAGTTATCGTACGCGCGTTAGGGGAAAGGGTCCACCTAGCCGTTAAAGTAATATCTTCTAAAAGTTGAATAGTTTTAAAAGAGAACGGTTCGCCGTTATAAAACCAACCTTCAAGAATATAAGCGTACTTATAAGCGCTAGGCACGTTTATGCTATCGCCATACTCAATTACAATAACTTCTTCATCAACAGAGCCACCTTGTGCATCAAGGGTAATGTTAAACTTTTTAGGGTTCCATTTAGCCGTTAAAGTTAAGTTGTTTTGAGTTATAGCCGTGTTTTCAAAATCAAAAAGAATAGTTCCGTCAACGTACCAACCGTCAAAGTCGTAACCAACTTTAGTAGGGTCAAGTGGCTTAGGGACTAAATCGCCTTTATTAAGCGTGATTGAAAGAATATCTTCACCATTATTTTTATTAAATATAACGGTGTAAGTATTGCTTGGAGTTTCAGGCTCCCACTTTGCAAAAATGGTCGTATCACTAACGATTGTTATGTTGTTAAAATTAAAAGGTGTAAAGTCGTTAATAAACCAACCTAAGAACACGTAATTTTCTTTTACAGGGATAGGCTTAGTTAAACTTCCACCGTAATTAACGGTAGCAGTAGTAGTTTCAAGTTCGCCACCCATAGGGTCAAAGGTGATAATAGAAGAAATGCCACTCCATTTAGCCGTTAAAGAAATATCTTTAGTGATAGGCGTATTTTCAAAATCAAAAGGGGTATTCCCTAAAAACCAACCGTCAAAGTTATAGCCATATCTATAAGGGTCGGTCGGTTTATCTACTAACTCGCCATCTTTAACGGAAAGGGTGTAAACCTTGTCGCCGTTATTATTGTTAAAAGATACCGTAAAACTTTCCTTACCACAACCAACGGTAAAAAGTGAAAGAAAAAGGGTAATTATTAAAGTAAAAGGTAAAAATTTCTTCATAAAAATCCTTATATTTAAAATAAACGCTAAAAAAAACTATCTTTACTATAAAATAATATCAAAAAATGGCAAAAAAGTCAATAGAGAAATTTATAAAAGGCATTAAAAAAAGGCGCTTAAAAAAGCGCCTTTAATTTTCAAATAGCCGTGCAACCTAAAATCGACAAATTTTGCCGAAGCGAAAAAATTCCAGGTGACTCCTACAAAGCTTCCTTATGGCACACAAACCTCACTGCTTAGTGCTGCTACGTCCCCGTCCTGACACGGTTCACAGCAGTTTGTTGCATAAGACCTTGTTATCAACGTTCCTTAGAAAGCCCAGCCTTCCACAAAACGGCCTCAAAAAGATATTCAACCCCACTATAGCGGATTGTGGGTACAGGGCACCGCTAACTCCCCATCTAGCACGGCTTTATAATTTTACCCTAAAAATGGTAAATTTGCAACAAATTTTATTAAAAATTTATAAAAAGGTAAAATTGACTTTACATTTTACAAGTAATTAGTTATAATAATAAAAAAATAAAAAAAAGCAATTATTAAGGACAAGTTTTTTTATTTTAACTTTTTTTAGCGAGTCGGGGTTGGTGCAAAGCCGATAAAGTTAGGTAAAAAGGTATCACCTTATAGCAGGGTAGTGAACTAAAAGTAGCATACCACGGGTAATCTCCGTTAACAGATAAAAGTGCGTAAGTTTTTACGAATTTGAGTGGTACCACGGTTTATATCGTCTCTTAATTTTAAGAGGCGTTTTTTATTTTGAAAAAGTTTTTTTAAGGAGAAAATTATGTATAAAAAAGTTGACACAACGTTAAACTTTCTTGAAAACGAAAAAGAAGTTTTAAAGTTTTGGAAGGAAAATAAAATTTTTGAAAAAAACGTAGAACTTAATAAAGGGGAAAAGTCTTTCACTTTTTACGACGGACCTCCAACAGCAAACGGCAAACCACACATCGGGCATATTTTAACCCGTGTTATTAAAGATATAATTCCACGTTATCACGTAATGAAAGGTGAAAACTGTTTAAGAAAGGCAGGTTGGGACACACACGGCCTACCAGTTGAACTTGAAGTTGAAAAGATTTTAGGTATTGACGGAAAGCAAGAAATTGAAAGATACGGTATTGAACCTTTCATCAAGAAGTGTAAGGAAAGCGTTTGGAAATATCAAGGCGAATGGGAAAAGATGAGTGACCGTGTAGGTTACTGGGCTGACATGGAAAACCCATACGTTACTTATGAAGATAACTACATTGAATCAGTTTGGTGGGCAATTAAAACTATTGCAGAAAAAGGCTTATTATACAAAGGCTACAAAATCGTACCATACTGCCCAAGATGTGGAACGGCACTTTCAAGCCACGAAGTAGCGCAAGGCTATAAAGACGTAAAAGAAACTTCAGCAATTGCTCGTTTTAAAATTAAAGGACAAGAAAACGCATATTTCTTAGCGTGGACGACAACTCCTTGGACGTTACCATCTAACGTAGCCCTTTGTATGAACGGCAATGAAGATTATGCAGAAATCAAGTTAGAAGACGGCACAATTTACGTTTTAGCAAAAGCACTTGTTGAAAGATATTTTGAAGAAGGAAGTTATGAAACTTTAACGGTTAAAAAGGGTAGCGAATACGAACTTGTTGAATACGAACCATTATTTGACTTTGCAGTTTCTGCACTTGAAAAGAACAAAAAGGCGTACGTAGTAGTAACTGACGACTACGTAACAATGGAAGACGGTACTGGTATCGTTCACAACGCACCAGCCTTTGGTGAAGACGACGCAAGAGTATGTCAAAAATGGGATATTGCGTTTATCAACCTAGTTGACACTCGTGGTAAAATGACTTTAGAAGCAGGTCCATTTGCCGGTTTATTCGTTAAAGATGCCGATAAAGAAATTTTAAACGACTTAAAGGAAAGGGGCTTATTATTTGCCGCACTTCCTTTTGAACACAGTTATCCTTTCTGCTGGAGATGTGATACACCACTAATTTACTACGCAAGAAGTTCTTGGTTTATCAAAATGACTGCAGTAAAAGATAAACTCTTAGAAGTAAACAACTCAATCAACTGGATGCCTGACACAATCAAACACGGCAGAATGGGAAACTTCCTTGAAAACGTTATTGACTGGGGTATCAGTAGAGAACGTTACTGGGGTACACCACTACCAGTTTGGGTATGTAATAAATGTGGCAAAATCCACGTAATCGGTAGCAAACAAGAACTAAAAGACTTATGCAAAATTGAAGGTGATATTGAACTTCACCGTCCATACATTGACGACTGCACGTTTGACTGTGACTGTGGTGGTACTTTCGTTAGAGAAAAGGAAGTTATTGACTGTTGGTTTGACTCTGGTTCAATGCCATTTGCACAATACCACTATCCGTTTGAAAACAAAGAACTTTTTGAAAGCCACTTCCCAGCAGACTTTATTAGTGAAGCAATTGACCAAACACGTGGTTGGTTCTACACTTTAATAGCAATTTCAACCTTATTATTTGAAAAAGCACCGTTCAAAAACTGTATAGTTTTAGGTCACGTAAACGACAAAAACGGTATTAAAATGAGTAAGCATAAAGGTAACGTAGTTGACCCTTGGTCTGTATTAGACAAACAAGGTGCAGACGCCGTTAGATGGTATTTCTACACAGGTTCATCACCTTGGTTACCATCAAGATTCTATGAAGAAGCCGTATCAGAAGCACAAAGAAAGTATATGGGAACTTTATGGAACACCTACGCTTTCTTCGTACTATATGCAAACATTGACAAGTACGACCCAAGCAAGTACGACTTAAAAGACTGCAAGTTAACCTTAATGGACAAATGGATTTTATCTAAACTAAACACTTTAGTTAAAAAGATAGATAAGGGACTTGCTGAATACGATATTTTCAACAGCGCAAGAAGTCTAAACGACTTTACTGATGAACTTTCTAACTGGTACGTAAGAAGATGTCGTGAAAGATACTGGGGTAAAGATATGAGTGAAGACAAAATCGCCGCATACACAACCCTTTACACAGTACTTGTAACTTTATCAAAGTTAACAGCGCCTTTCACACCGTTTATGGCAGAATCAATCTACCAAAACTTAGTACCAAACTTCTATAAAGACGCACCAATTTCAGTTCACTTAACTTCTTTCCCAGTAGTGGAAGAAGAAAGAATTGATGAAAAGTTAGAAGAAGGTATGACAAACGTACTTGAAATTGCATCACTTGGCCGTGCTTGTAGAAACGCAAGCAACATTAAAAATAGACAACCACTTTCAAAAATCTTCGTTCAATCTGAAAACAAGGTTGACTTAACTGAAGGTTTACTTGAAATTGCAAAAGATGAACTTAACGTAAAAGAAGTTGAATACTTAAAGAGTGCAACTGACTTTATCACTTATGAAATTAAGCCACAATTAAAGACTTTAGGTCCAAAATACGGCGCATTACTTGGTAAAATTAGACAATTCTTTAGCGTATGTGATGCTAACGAAGTAGTAGCAACCGTAAAGAAAGGGGAAGTTTATAAAACGACCTTTGACGGTGCTGAATTTGAATTTAGTGAAACCGACCTTTTAATCTCAAGCAAGAGTAAAGAAGGTTTCGTTGCAGAAAGCAACAACGGTATAACGGTTGTTCTTGACACCAACATTACTGAAGAATTAAAGTTAGAAGGTGTTAAGAGAGAAATTATTTCAAAAATCCAAACAATGAGAAAGGATGCAGGTTTTGAAGTAACTGATAGAATTACCGTTAACTTCGTAGCAGAAGGCAACGCTTTAAAAGTATTAACTGAAAACGGTGATGAAATCGCATCAGTCGTTCTTGCAGACAGCATAGTAGAAGGCAAGACTACTGGTTTTGAAAAGGAACTTGACGTTAATAAAGAAAAGTGCGTAATCATTATCAATAAGGTATAAAATGAAAGTAGCAAAATGGAAAGACTATCAAGTTTTAAAAACCGGCGACGGCTTAAAACTTGAAAGGTGGAAAGACGTTTATCTTCTTCGCCCAGACCCACAAGTTATTTGGAAAAGTAGTGAAAATATGGCAAAATTCCCACTACTTAACGCCGAATATATCCGTAGTGAAACGGGTGGTGGTATGTGGAACATACTAAAAAAATTCCCTAACGAGTGGACTGTTAGTTACGGTGGCTTAAAGTTCTTAATTAAACCAATGGGCTTTAAGCACACGGGACTTTTTCCTGAACAAGCAGTCAACTGGGACAGAATGATAGACTTAATTAAAAAAGAAAATCGTGAAATAAACGTACTTAACCTATTTGCCTACACGGGTGGCGCAACGGTGGCTTGTACCTATGCAGGGGCAACCGTTTGCCACGTAGACGCCGCAAAAAATATGGTAGAAAGGGCAAAAGAAAATATGCGTTTATCAGGGCTTGAAAACAAGCCTGTTAGATACATAGTTGACGACTGCAAAAAGTTCGTTCAGCGTGAAATTCGCCGTGGTAAAAAGTATGATGCAATCATAATGGACCCACCAAGTTATGGTAGAGGGCCAAACGGAGAAATGTGGAAGTTAGAGAACGAACTTTACTCTTTAGTAGAACTTTGTAAGGAAGTTTTAAGCGACAATCCGTTATTCTTTTTAATTAACAGTTATACGACAGGACTTCAACCACAAGTAATTAAAAATATACTAAAATTAATTTTACCAGAAGGTAAAATAGATGCAGATGAAATAGGCGTTGAAACGGACGAAGGAATAGTACTTCCTTGCGGTTGTAGCGGATTTTGGACGAGGTAGATTATGGAAGATTTAGTAATTTTATATGAAGACAACCATATTATAGTTGTATTAAAACCACAAAATATTCCTTCACAAGAAGATGCAAGTAAGGATAAAGATATGCTTACTATAATCAAGGAATACATAAAGGAAACTTACAACAAACCAGGCAACGTATACGTAGGTCTTGTTCACAGATTAGATAGACCAACTGGTGGCGTAATGGTATTTGCAAAATCTTCTAAAGCCGCATCAAGACTATCAGAAGGTATGAGAAGCGGCGACTTTGAAAAGAAGTATTTAACCGTTTTAATGGGCGAACCAAAAGAAAAGAAGGCAGTTTTAACCAACTACGTAAAGAAAAACCCTATAAACAATATGGTTTACGTATGTACTGCGTTAACTGACGGCGCAAGACTAGCAAGGCTTGACTATGAAATTTTACAAACGGTTGACGGGCTTTCATTAACGGAAGTAAGACTTCACACAGGCAGAAGCCATCAAATAAGGGTACAAATGAACGCAATAAACACACCAGTTTACGGCGATATGCGTTATGCACCGGACAAGGCAAAAAAAGGACACCTTGCACTTTGGGCATACTCGCTTTCATTTACGCACCCAGTAACCAAAGAAAGAATGGTATTTAAGGTACAACCACCAAAAGACGTTGCGCCTTGGAACTTATTTGACACGGAAAATAATTTTAAAATAATAAAACCTGAATAATCTTTCAGGTTTCTTTTTTTATGAAAGTATCGGTAAAGTTAAGAGTAGGGGAAAGTGAAACTCTACTAAAAGAAAAGGCAAAAAAAGAATTAAAACAAGACTTCAAGTATTTAAGAATAGTAAAAAAGTCCCTTGATGCAAGAAACAAAGGGGACGTATTTTTCCTATACAATTTAGAACTTTCAAACCAGCCTTTTATAGAAGAACAAGAAGAAATTAAAGAATATTCTTATCCAACAAAACCTATCGTAATAGTAGGTTTTGGACCAAGTGGCATATTTTCAGCCCTTCGCTTAAGCCGTGCAGGGTTTAAGGTAATAGTAGTAGAACGTGGAAGTGACGTTGATAGAAGAAAGTTAAAAACCGACCTATTTTTTAACACCAAAGCACTAGATACAGAGTGCAATATTCAGTTTGGCGAAGGTGGTGCAGGAACTTTTTCTGACGGCAAGTTAAACACGGGCGTAAAGGGAATATACAAAGACTATATCTTAAACGAATTTGTTAAACACGGCGCACCTTTAGAGATAAAATATCTATCAAAACCACATATCGGTAGCGATATACTCCCTAAAGTAGTAAAATCCATGCGTGAAGAAATTATATCGCTTGGTGGAGAAGTGTTGTTTGACACCTTGTTTACTGATTTTACCGTAAAAAATGGCAAAATAGAAAGTATAACGGTCAAAAATAACGGTAAAGAAAGGGTAATTGACTGCGAAAAGGTTATTTTAGCAATAGGACACTCAAGCCGTGATACCTACAAAATGCTTTATAATAAAGGCGTTTTTATGGAAGAAAAGGAAACTTCAATAGGCTTTAGAGTAGAACATTTACAAACGGATATAAACAAAAGCCAGTTTGGTAAAGAAATTGGCATAACGGCAGACTACAAAACGGTAACAAATGTTAACGGCAGGGGTGTTTTTTCATTTTGTATGTGTCCAGGTGGCGTAGTTGTCCCTGCAATGAGTGAAGAAAACACGGTAGTAACAAACGGTATGAGTGAGTTTGCCCGTGATAAAATAAACGCAAACAGCGCAATAATTTGCCAAATAAGAAAGGGCGAATTTTATAACGGCATTTTAGAGAGTTTAGACTATTTTAGTAGTTTAGAACAAAAAGCCTTTTGTTTTGGTGGTGGCGACTATTCTGCGCCAGTACAAAACGTAGAAGATTTTATAAAAGACAAAAAAAGTACTAGTATTTACTCAGTTAAGCCAACCTACGCAATAGGTGTAAAACCAACTTCTTTAAACGGACTTCTTCCTGATATCGTTACCAACTCTATAAGAAGTGGCTTAGTAGAAATGGGCAAAAAAATAAACTGTTTTAGTAGGTCGGGCATACTAACGGGGGTAGAAACAAGAACTTCTTCACCAGTTAGAATTGTTAGAAATGAAAATTTATCTTCAGTAAGCCTAACAAACCTATATCCAGTAGGGGAAGTAGGGTATGCAGGTGGCATAACGTCATCAGCGATGGACGGCATAAAAGTAGCCGAAAAGATAAAAGAACTCTACCAAAAATAAAAAAGCAGATAAAAAAGGGGACTTCCAAAAAGTCCCTTTTAATTTATCAAAAAAAGGTCGAACATCTTCGACCTTTTGTTTTATCTAATATTCAGTTGTAAGCTTGCTGTCGCTACCGATTGTGGCTTTCTACTTACTACAACTAATTTCCTAAAAAGGAACTTTCTTTTAAGCCATCGGATTATTTAGAGCAAGCGCTTAAATTAACGATTGGTCTATACCTCCTTATATTTCCGAAAAAGAATTTAAATAGTACATTGGACCGTCCTCCTAAAATCTATTTATTATGAAGAACTACAAACATTGGTTGTACCCCCTAAAGGTTTTCCTTTGTTCACCTATATTTTATAATAAATGTCAAAACCCGTCAATATCTTTTTTAAAAATTTTGCAAACTTTATTTTTAAAAAACCCCTTGTTTTTTTGCTAAAAGTATGAGATAATATTTATGTTGGGGCATAAAAGCCCTTTTTTATTTTTAAATTAAAGGTAAAAGGCAAAAAAAGAGCAAGTTTTTTAACTTGCCCTTTTAATTTTAACTTTCAATTATTTTGTTGTCTTAAATACTTCTAACGCAGCTGGAGAAAGCGTAATTAGTACACAGTTTCCACTAACGTAATCAGAGTTTTGCGCGTCTTCAATAAAGCCTTGTAAAGTAGCACTATTTTCAACTGCTTCTACTAAACTTTCCGTTGATTTAAATTCAACGATGATAGCAACTGAAACGATATTCTTAACAAAAACGTGAACGTCTGCAATATCTTCTCTATTTTCTTCTGCGATAGCCGTATTGATTTGATCTTGATATTGTTCAATTTCAGTACTTACTGTCCAACCAGCATCTTCGTATGCTTTTTTAATAACGCCGTATTTGTTACATCCGGCAAATAAAAAGCAAACTGCTAAAGCCAAAGATAGTAAAACTAGTGATAATTTTTTCATAATTATTTACCTTCCTTTATAAATTTTTTTAATTATATCAATACAAAAAGGCAAAAGTCAATAGGGAATTTTAAATTTTTTTTCAAAAACCGTTTAATCTTTGGTAAAAAAGTGGTATAATATTAAAAAACAAGGGGTAAAAATATGCGAATAAGATTAAACGAAGATAAAGAAATAGTAAAAATTATAAAAGAAGGTTTACTTGCAAAAGACGGTTACTGTCCTTGTAGGGTAGGTAAAAAGCCAGAATACAAGTGTATGTGCGCTGAGTTTAGAGGGCAAATTGCAGACCCTAATTTTGAAGGTTTATGCCATTGTAAACTTTTTTATAAAGAAAAATAAGCCTACTTAAAAAAACCACCAACAAAACGCCAAAAAAAAGGCGTTTTTTTGTTAAGAACTAAACTTGCAATTATTATATAATTGTGTTAAACTTTTACTATAAAGGTTAAGGAGAAGCCTAATGACTGAAAAAACTTTTCAAAATTACCAAACTTGGCTAAAACTAGCAAAAGACGAGTTTGTAAAAACTGAATTACAAAAAATGGCTGGTAATGAAACGGAAATTGAAAACGCCTTTTATAAAGATATAGAGTTTGGCACGGGTGGACTTCGTGGAGTTGTAGGTGCAGGAACAAACTGTTTAAATGTTTACACCATTAAAAAGATAACGCAAGGCATAGCAAACTCTATGAAGGAAAAGGGGCAAAAGTCGGTAGTAATAACCTTTGACAGTAGGCATTTTTCAAAAGAGTTTACCTTTTGTTCGGCAGAAGTTTTTGCTACTAACGGCATAAAAGTTTACCTATCAAAAGAGTGCTTACCAACACCTTTTTTATCTTTTGCAGTAAGAACGCTAAAAACGGATATCGGTGTAAACATAACGGCAAGCCACAACCCAGCAAAATACAACGGCTACAAAGTTTATAATAGCGACGGTTGTCAATTTACTGATAACGGCTCACTTGAATTACTTGAATATATGCAAAAGGTTGACCCTTTCAAGGTAGAAACAACCGACTTTGAAACGCTTGTAAAAAAGGGCAAAATAGAATTTATTAGTGAAGAACTTATAACAAAATATATAGAAAGGGTAAAAAAGGAATCTTTAACCAAAATAGAAGGGGTAAAGGTTTGCTACACACCCCTTAACGGCGCAAGTCATAAAATAGTACCAAGGCTTTTAACCGAACTTGGCGTAAAAGACCTATTTATTGTAAAAGAACAAGGGTATCCGGACGGCAACTTTACAACCTGCCCTTTCCCTAACCCTGAAAAGAAGGAAGCCTTAAAATTAGGCTTAGACCTACTTAAGGAAACGGACAGCGATATTTTAGTTGCAAACGACCCTGATAGCGACAGACTAGGGGTGGCAGTAAAGCATAACGGAAAGGCTGTGCTTTTAACTGGCAACGAACTTGGCGTACTTTTTGCTAACTACATACTTAAAGTAAGAAAAGAGCAAAACACCCTACCAAAAACACCAGTTATAGTAAAAACGATAGTTACTACTAAAATGGTAGAGCCTATTGCAAAAAAATACGGCGCTAAGGTGGTAAGCGTTTTAACAGGCTTTAAATATATATGTAGTGTAATTAAAGATTTAGAAATAGATGGTAAAGAAGAGGACTGCATCTTTTGTTTTGAAGAAAGTTACGGCTACCTAAAAGGCACTTACGTTCGTGATAAAGACGGCGTAGTAGGTGGTATGCTTGCAGTAGAAATGTGTTCATACTACAAAAAGCAAGGCAAAACCTTAGTTGACGCAGTTAACGACCTTTACTTTGAATACGGCTACTTTGAAAACAAACTTTTCTCTTACGAATTTTTAGGGGCAACTGGCGCAGAAAAACTAAAGGGACTACTTAATAATTTAAGGGAAAGCAATATAGAAAAAATAGGGGAAGAAAAGGTAGTAAAAAGGCTTGACTATTTAGGTGGTTTAAACGGACTTCCACCGTCAAACGTGCTTGTGTACGAAGGTGAAGAAGGCACGGAAGTGGTAATAAGACCAAGTGGAACGGAGCCTATCGTTAAAATTTACCTAACCGTATCAAAAACCAAGTTAGAAAATCAAAACAAAATAGAATCAATCAAAAAATGGCTTGATAAAATTTTTGCAAATTAACCACATAAAAGTTGACAATAAAACTTTTATGTAATATAATTGTGTAGATTAAAATAAAATAATATTTAATTTAGGAGGAAGGATATGAAAAAGATTTTATCTTTTTTAATGGCACTAGCACTTTCTGTAACTTGCCTAGCAACTTTTGTTGGTTGTGGTGGAGATGACTATCCAGAAGAAAAAGGTGCAACAATTATCAGAATGATAGCGCTTGAAATGCCTGATTATCAAAAGAAGTGGTATGACGACGTTGCAAGAGAATTTAATGAAAACTTAAATGACGGTATTCAATTAAAGATAATTTACGAAACAAAAGCTAACTTATCATCATCAATTGCAACAACGCTAGAAGGTAAAGAACAAACTGCAATTTACTGGTGTTCACCTGGTAACTTATACGGAACTTTCGTTAAGAACGGCCGTGCAGCAAACGTTGCAAACTACATCAGCAAAGAAGCAATTGCAGACTTAACAGATGCAGGTAAGGCAGCAGTTACTATCAATGATATAATGTATGCATACCCAATGTACTTTGAACCATCAATGATGTACTTCTACAACAAACTTGTATTTGAAGAAGTAGCAGCAAAACAAAAGACAAATGGTGTTGCAGTAGAAGACAGATTATATAACGAAACTACTCAAGAATATAACGTACCAGAAACTTGGGCAGAATTATTAGCAACTTGTGCTGCTATTAAGCAATACTCAAAGTATAACGGTCAAGGTTTCTACCCAATTTCAGTTCCTTGGGGTTCAGCATTATACTGGGCAACAACTGGTATGGAATTAAGCACAACAGGTGAAACTGCAATTGACGATACTTGGATGAACGTTAACGTAGACCCTGAAGATGAAGGTTGGCAAGCAATGACAAGCTTCTTCTGGGATATCTATATGAACGGTTATGCTCCACAAAACATGGCATCTCAATTAGAATACGACTACATTGTAGAACAATTAATTAAAGGTCAATTCGCAACAGTAATCGGTTATTCAGCAGGTATGGCAGAAGTTAACCACCAATATGGTAACTCATCTAAGTTTGAAACAATCGGTTTTGCTCCAATGCCAATTTGGGAAAATGCAAGAAATAAGGACGTTGCTCCATCAGTAAACGGTGGTTGGACTTACGTTATCAACAGCAAATTAAATTCAGATATGGCAAAAAAAGCTGCAAAGGTTATTGAATTCTTCTCTTATGAAGACCCTGCAAGAACTGCTAAGTTATTTGAATACTCAGCTTACTCAAGAGTATCTCCTAACACGAGTGTAAGAGATTACATGGATACTTTAACAATTGATGCTAAGTACGATTACAGAACTTTAATTCAAGAAATAGCTGATAAGTCAATCTTTGCTCCTCACTACTCAGATGCTGCTCAAGAACAATTAAAGAACGAAGCATATGACGTAAAGGACGTTATTAAGGAATTCAAGTTAAGAAATGGTAATGCAGTAGTTCCATCAACTGATTCTCGTGCAATTACTGAAATTAAAGCAGCACTTGCTTCTGCTAAGACAGAAATGCAAAAGAAACTAAACGATGAAAAGTATGGTTACTGGAACCCAATTCATGACCCAGCAAACAAAGAACAAGCATAATTAAATGCAAAACAAAAAGCGTTTGAAAATTCAAACGCTTTTTTTATTTGTTGCAAGAAAGGTTTTGGTGTGTTATAATTTATAAAAGTAGGTGAATTATGTACGTTTTAGAAAAGGAATACGACGTTTTAGTAATAGGTGGTGGAATAGCAGGTGTAGCATCTGCCCTTTCTGCTAAAAGGGAAAATAAAAGCGTTTGTATAATAGAAAAATCGGTAGTTTTAGGTGGACTTGCAACCTTAGGGCTTGTAAACTGGTTTGAACCACTTTGCGACGGCACGGGGGAACAACTAATTTACGGCATAACGGAAGAACTACTAAAACTTGCCATAAAAGACGGGTTTAACGACCTAGATGAAAAGTGGCTAAAGAAAGAAAAAGTGAGTATTGAAGATAAAAGATACGCCACACACTTTTCACCAACCTTATACTCAGTATATTTAAACAAACTACTTTATGATGAAGGCATTTTCGTTAGATACGACAGTTTAGCAACCTACCCTATAATGGAAAGAGGCTTAATTAAAGGGGTAGAAGTGGAAACGGTATCAGGCAAAGAGTTTTATAAAGCAAAAGTTGTAATAGATGCAACCGGCAACGCAACCATATTTGATAGGGCAGGCGCAAAGTGTGAAACGGGCTTAAACTACCTATCTTACCTATCTTATATAACCGACTTTAGTCAGCCTATAGAAAAAAGGGAACAAACAAGAAGGTGGATTTACTCTGGTGGCAATATGGTAGGCCGTGGTCAACCAGAAGACGTACCACTACTTAAAGGTGTTAGTAGCGACGACGTCAACACAATGATAAACCGTGGTCAACGCATTTTATTTGGCAAAATGCAAGACCTAAAAAATAGCGAAATTATAAACTTAACGGGTATGCCACAGTTTAGAATGATTCGCCATATGGTAGGCGAATACGAACTAACAGGGGAAGATGTCTATAAAGAATTTGAAGACTCTGTTGGTGTTATCGGCAACTATTTAAAAAGGGAAGAGTGGTACGAAATTCCATTTAGGGCGCTATATAATAAAGACTATCCAAACCTTTTACCAGCAGGTAGAATAATCTCTGCAACAGGCAAAGCGTGGGACGTAACAAGGGTTATTCCCGTATGTGCTTTAACTGGGGAAGTTGCAGGTGTAGTAGCATCAATGCTAATTGATGAAAAGGTGGAAGTAAAAGATGTTAGCGTAAAAAAACTACAAGAAAACCTTACAAAAAGAGGAATAAAATTATACAAGCGTAAATGCCAAGAATAGATAGTACTTGTAAATGATTGACAATTATAATATAAAGTGTTATAATGAAATCAATTAGAATATAACCAAAAAGGGAGTAGAAGACATCTAAAAAATGTGCGTTTGTCGTCAATACGGTATAACCATATACTCGGCACCGCTTAAATTTCAAGACTTTTATGGACAGTTCCGTAAAAGTTTTTTTTTGGTTTTGTTTTAAAATAATTTTACAAAAAAGGAGATATTTTTAAAAATCTATGGATGATCTGTGGTGGATGCTTTTATTACAAGTAATCCTTATCGGTCTCAATGCGATATTTGCGTGTGCAGAAATCGCGGTAATCAGTATTAATGAGCAAAAGGTAGAAAAACTTGCTGAAGAGGGGAACAAAAAAGCCAAAAAGCTCAAAAAACTCAAAAACGATCCAGCGCGTTTTTTAGCAACCATACAAGTAGCAATAACGTTATCAGGTTTTTTAGGTAGTGCGTTTGCTGCAGAAAACTTTTCGGACTATTTATCAAATTGGTTAATTAGTTTAGGGCTAAATATGTCTTATGCAACGCTCGACACAATTGTAGTTATAGTAATAACCCTAATATTATCCTATTTTACACTAGTGTTAGGAGAATTAGTTCCAAAACGTATAGCAATGCGAAAGGCAGAAAAATTAGGTTTAAAAATGGCAACGTTGATATCTGTAATATCAAAGTTGTTTGCGCCAATAGTATTTTTACTTACAAAATCAACAAATTTAGTACTTCGTTTATTTGGTATAAACCCTAATGACGTTGATGAAAAAGTAAGCGAAGAAGATATTCAATTATTAGTTGAAGCTGGCAATAAAGAAGGCGTTTTAGATGATGATGAAAAAGAAATAATACAAAACGTATTTGAATTTGACGATATAACGGCAATGGACGTTGGAACACATAGAACTGACGTAGTTATGCTTTGGAAAGAAGAATTTAAAAATTGGGATAAGATTATTCGAGATGGCGACCACTCTGTATATCCAATTTGTAAAGATTCTCAAGATAATATAGTAGGTGTTTTAAGAACTAAAGATTACTTTAGATTACCTTCTTTTGATGAAGAAAGTGTAGAAAAAATAATAAAAGAACCTTATTTTGTTCCTGAAACGGTTAAAGCTGATTTACTATTTAAGAATATGAAACAAAGTAAAAACTTTTTTGGGATAGTGGTTGACGAATACGGTGGAATGTCGGGAATAGTTACGATGAACGACCTTATTGAAGCCTTAATTGGTGATATTGAAACTACTGAAGACGAAGAAGAAAAGGGCGAAATAAAAGAAGGCGAAGATGAAAACGGTACTTATTATGAAGTTATAGGAAACGTTCTTTTAGAAGACATAGAAAAAGTTCTTGCCGTTAAGTTTGAAGAAACGGAATGCGATACTTTTAGTGGATACGTATTAGAGAGAATAGGAAGTATTCCAAAAGACATAAAGATGAAAATAGAAATAAATAATTTATTGATTGAAATACTTGAGATAGATGAATATCAAATAATTCGTTCAATAGTTCGTTTTTTAAAGGAATCGGATTAATAATAAAAATAGAGCATTAGAGTTTACACTAATGCTTCTTATTTTAAAAGGTGTAAATATTTTAAAAAACAATAAAAAAGTGCGTTTTATTCTTGAAAAAAATATTTAACCGTGTTATACTTAATAAGATAATAAAATATCGGGGTATTTTTTAATAATGTATATCAAAAACGTAAAAGTTTTAGGCTTTCTAACGGGCAAAAATAGTAAAAACGACACGTTAAATAGGTTTGACGTTGGTGGTACCGACCTTGGTATGCCACTATACAACTCTAAAACGGATGAAATGTTCATTGCTTTTGGTGATACTTTCAACGCACCCTTTGGTCCTGATGATGAAACTATCGGTTTTACTGGAAACTGGCGTAGTAACGTTATGGCAAAGGTAAAACTTAATGATTATAAAGACGGTATTGAAATTGTAGACTTTATTAAAGATGAAGAAGGCAAAGCAAGGGTTATAACCGAAGCGCACCACACCGCACCAGAAGATTTAATAGAAATTACAAAAATACCAACCGGTTTAATTGAAGTAAACGGCGTATTATATATGTACTACTTCTCAATAAGGGTATGGCGTCCAGTTCCATTTATGAACTACGGTGGCTGTGTTAAGTCGGTTGACGGTGGCAAAACTTGGTCAAGAGTTTTTGACCTAACCTGGGTTGATGAAACGAGTGAAGAGTTCAAAGAACAAACCACAAAACTTATAAATGAAGAATTATCAACGGTTCCACTAAAAACGGAATTTAAGCCAGTAGGAAAGGTAGATTTTGACCACCACAGAGGTCACTACTACACACAAAGTTTCCCAGTAGACGGCAAAGACGGATATATTTACCTATTTGGCGAAGGCAACTATCGTAAAACGGGTATTAAACTTGCAAGAGTATTAAAAGAAAATATTGAAGTATTTGATGAATACGAATATATGGTAGACTATGATGAATTTGGTAAGCCAATTTGGGTTAAGGGTGTAGAAGGTATCAACCTTCAAAAGAAGAACGTAAATTCTTTCATCTTAGCAAACCCAAGTGGAGAACTTACGGTATTTTATAACGACTACCTAAAAAAATGGACTTTACTAAAGCAATCTGAAGACAAAACTCAAGCCTTAATGTACACGGCAGACAATATTTACGGTCCATACTTAAAGGGCGAAGTTATTATACAAAACGGCGACAAAGACGTTCCAAACACAATTTTATACGCACCACTTTCACACGAAAAGTTCTTAGAAGAAGGTGGAAAGATTATGAACGTAATCGTATCAGTTTGGAAGCCATACTACAACCCAATCGTAGTAAAAGTAGAATTCAAGTAAAAAACCTTATTAGGTTAAAATAAAAAAAATAAATAAAATAAATTATATGGGAGAAATTATTATGAAACACAGTTATTCAGACATGGTTGAAAACGTACAATTTATGGAATACATTACTGGTCCATATTCAAGAAGTATGACTCCAAGATGGAGCATCATGAGTACAGACTTAGGTATTCCTTTCTACAGTAGCAAAAACAACTGTATGTACATGATTTTCGGCGACACTTTTGGTACTCAATGGCCATCAAAAGAAAAGGAAAGAGATAAGTGGAGAGGTAACGTTTTAGGTATTATTGAAAACACAGACCTTTCAAACGGTTTAATTTTCAACGACTTTATCAAAGACAACAAGGGCGATGCAAGATACTTATTTGACTTCCACGGCTACACTTCAGACAAGAACATTGAAGTAACAAAAATCGGTCAAGGTGGTATTGAAGTAAACGGTGCTTTATATATGTTCGTTGAATCAATCAGAAGCTGGGGACAATCAGGTTTCTGGAACGTAAACTACACAGGCGTTATCAAGTCAACTGACAACGCAGAAACTTGGGAAAGAGTATACGACCTTTCTTGGGTTGAAACTGATGAAGGCGAATTCAAAGACGTTATTCAAGAATTAGTACAAGAAAACAACGATATGCAACCAAGTGGTGTAGAAGTTAACCTTTCTGAAAGAGTTGCTCCTTTCTTTGGACAAATCTATCCAGTAGACGGTAAGGACGGATACATTTACATTTACGGTCGTCGTGCAGGTCGTCAATTCGGTATCAAATGTGGTAGAGTTAAGAAGGCAGACTTTGAAAACTTCCAAGCATACGAATATCTAATTGGTTTTGATGCAAACAACGACCCAATCTGGGTAAAAGGTACTGCTGGTCTAAAAGCAATTGCTGAAAACGACGAAGCAAGTTACATCGTATCAACTCCAGCATCTAACATGACAGTATTCTACAACAACTACTTAAATAAATGGGTATTATTATACTTCAAACCAGGTGTAGGTATCGTTATGAGAACAAGTGAAACTCCTTACGGTAAGTTCTTAGAAGAAGACGAACAAATCGTTCTAAGCAAGGACTATCCATTACCAGCAGGTGAAGGTGGTTTATACGGTGCGTTCTCACACGAATTATTCCAATCAAACAACGGTAAGACTTTCTACTTCATCGTTTCTCAATGGAATAAAGTTACTTACAACTCAATGCTTTATAAATGCGAATTAAAATAATTTAAGATTGTTTTAGTGTTGACAAAATAAAGTCAAAAAGTTATAATTAAAGAAAAAAACACTTTACTATTAATAGTAAAGTGTTTTCTTTAAAAAAGGAGAAACAAAAATGGAAAAAACAATGAAAGAAGTTATGCTTACAGAAATGAAAGCAATTGAACAAATGATAAATGAAATGGACGGAAAGTATAAAGAAGTTTTAGACGTTTTAGCAAACTGTAAAGGCAAAGTTGTTTTTATGGGCGTTGGTAAAAGTGGACATATAGGTGAAAAACTTGCAGCAACTTTCTCATCAACAGGTACACCAAGTTTCTTCGTACACTCAACTGAAGCGTGTCACGGCGATATGGGTATGATTGAAGAAAGAGACGTTGCAGTTTTAATTTCAAACAGCGGTAAAACTAAAGAAGTTGTTCAAGACCTATGGGGTTTAAAACAAATCGGTTGTAAAACGGTTGCTTTCACTAGTGGGGAAAATTCACCACTTGCGAACGAATGCGATTACAAACTAATTTATCCAAAACTACCAGAAGCCGACCACTTAAACTTAGCACCAACGGTATCATCAACTTTAACTTTAGTACTTGGTGATGCACTTGCTTGTGCACTTTCAAAGAACAAAAACTTTACTAAAAACGACTTCTACAAATTCCACCCTAACGGCGCACTTGGCGAACAATTAAAAGGAGAATAAAAATGGCAAAAATAACTGTTATCGGCTCTTTCGTAATGGATAGCGTTGCTACTATGGACGAATTTCCAAAGCCAGGTCAAACCATTATCGGTAAAACTTTAGGTTTATACCCAGGTGGCAAAGGCGCAAACCAATGCGTAACAATTGCAAGACTTGGTGGCGACGTTGAAATGATAGGTATGCTTGGTCGTGACGGCAACGGCGAAACTTTTAGAAAGATTTTCAAGGAAGAAAATATTTGTATTGACCGTGTATTTGACTGTGATGAACCAACTGCTATGGCACAAATTCAATTAAACGCACACGGCGAAAATAGAATTTGCGTAATACCATCTGCAAACCACGTATTCTCATTAAAAGAAGTAGAAATGGTAAAAGAAACCATCAAAAACACTTCTTTAGTAGTTTTACAACTAGAACTAACTATGGAAGTAACTGAAGAGTTAATCAACGTATGCTTTGAATACGGCGTACCAGTTATATTAAATCCAGCACCTGCAGTAAAACTTTCAAAAGAATTGCTTTCAAAGGTAACTTATCTAACTCCAAACGAAACGGAAATGGAAATTTTATCAGGACTTCCTACTAACACGGATGAAGAAGTGTTTAAGGCAGCCGACAGTTTACTTGACGTAGGTGTAAAAACTATCGTTGCAACTTTAGGTAAGCGTGGTGCTTTAATAGCAACTAAAGAAAAGAAGGAAATTATTAGTGGTTATACCGTAAAAACAGTTGATACGGTTGCCGCAGGTGATAGTTTTAACGGCGCACTTGCAAAATGCTTGATGGACGGCAAAACTTTAGAAGAAAGCGTTAAATATGCAAACGCAGTAGGCGCTTTAACGGTAACTAAAAAGGGCGCAATACCATCACTACCTTACAAAAAGGACGTAGAAGAATTTATTAAAAACAACTAATGGATAAAATAGAAAGTTTTAAAATTAACCACAACACCTTAAAAGAAGGTATCTATATCTCAAGAATAGACGGCGACGTAATAACTTACGACTTAAGAACGAGAAAGCCAAATCAAGGGGATTTTATGGATAACGAAACTATGCACTCTGTAGAGCATATGTTCGCTAGCCTTATAAGAAACAGTAAAATAAGTGATAACGTTCTTTATTTTGGACCTATGGGCTGTCAAACCGGCTTTTACTTATTATGTAAAGAGAATAAAGAAACCGTTTTAGAAGTGGTAATTGACGTTTTGAAAAAGATTATTGCATATAATGGGGAAGTTTTTGGAAACACTCCATTAGAGTGTGGTAACTATAAAACTTTAAGTTTAGAAAAGGCAAAATTAGAGTGCCAAAGATATTTAGATATTTTACTAAACAAGGTAAACGATTTTAAGTACGAGGAATAATATGATAGGAATAATCGGCGCGTTAGAAGAAGAAATTGCGCTAATAAAAAATGACCTAACTGACAAAAAAGACTATTTTATAAGTGGAAGCACTTACACGGTAGGTAAACTTTTTGGTAAAGAAGTTGTAATAACAAAATGTGGCGTAGGCAAAGTTTTTTCAGCAATCGCAAGTGAAGTAATGGCGCTAAAGTTTAACGTAGAGTGCATTATAAACACGGGCGTAGCAGGTGCTTTAAGTGAAAACCTAACTGTAAACGACGTTGCTATCGGGGTAGGCACGGTTCAACACGATATGGACACTTCTCCACTTGGCGACCCTAAAGGTCTAATTTCCGGCATAAACGTAATAACTTTTGAGTCAGATGCAAATTTAACCAACAAGTTTGAAAGGGCGGTAAAAGACCTTAATATAAATTATGAAAAGGGTATAATTGCAACGGGCGACCAGTTTATAAGCGACAAAACTAAAAAGGAAGAAATTAAAAATTCCTTTAACGCAATCGCTTGTGAAATGGAAGGTGGCGCAATAGGTCACGTGGCTTTCGTAAACAAAATACCATATATAGTTATAAGGTCAATTTCAGACAACGCAAACGGTGATGCAAAGGTAGACTTTCCTAAGTTTTTAGAACTAGCGACCACTACTTTATACCATATAACCAAACGCTTTTTAGAACTATATTAGGCGTAAAAACATCAAAAAAACCTAGGCCGTACTTAAGGAAAACGGGGTTTTAAACCCAAAAAATCGGTCTAGGTTATTTTTTTACAAAACCACAATATATTGTGTTTTTATTAAAAAATTTTTACAAAATATTGTGATAAACTATTGACAACGCACTAAATATATGGTAGCATATAAAAGCAATCACACAAAATTTAGGAGGAGTAAAAATGTATCAAGTTAGAAAAAGAGATGGCGAAATAGTAGATTTTAACATTAGCAAAATCTCAGTAGCAATTGAAAAGGCTTTTAAAGCAATGGATAAGCAGTACAACCAAAACGTAATTGACTTTTTGGCGTTAAAAGTAACTGCTGATTTTGAATCAAAAGTAAAAGACAATTTAATTGACGTAGAAGACGTTCAAGATAGCGTAGAAGCAGTTCTTATCCAAGCAGGATACGGCGACGTTGCTAAAACGTATATATTATATAGACAACAACGTGAAAAGATAAGAAATATGAAGTCTACTATTTTAGACTATAAAGAAATAGTAGATAGTTACGTAAAAGTAACCGACTGGAGAGTTAAGGAAAACTCAACTGTAACCTATTCAGTAGGTGGTTTAATTTTATCAAACTCAGGTGCAATTACTGCAAACTACTGGTTATCTGAAATTTACGATAAAGAAATTGAAATGGCACATAGAAATGCAGATATTCATATTCACGACCTTTCTATGTTAACCGGCTACTGCGCAGGTTGGTCATTAAAACAATTAATTAGAGAAGGTTTAGGTGGAATTCCTGGTAAAATAACTTCAGCACCAGCATCACACTTATCAACTTTATGTAACCAAATGGTAAACTTCTTAGGTATAATGCAAAACGAATGGGCAGGCGCACAAGCGTTCTCATCTTTTGATACCTATTTAGCACCATTTGTAAAGGTAGATAACCTTTCTTATAAAGAAGTTAAACAATGTATCCAATCATTTATTTACGGCGTAAACACTCCATCAAGATGGGGTACACAAGCACCTTTCACTAACATTACCTTAGACTGGACAGTTCCAAACGACTTAAAGGAATTACCTGCAATCGTTGGCGGTAAAGATATGGACTTTAAGTATAAAGACTGTGAAAAGGAAATGGCAATGATAAACAAAGCGTTTATTGAAATTATGATTGAAGGTGACGCAAACGGTAGAGGTTTCCAATACCCAATCCCAACCTATTCAATCACAAGCGAATTTGACTGGTCTGAAACTGAAAACAACAAGTTATTATTTGAAATGACTGCAAAATACGGCACACCATACTTCTCTAACTACGTAAACAGCGATATGGAACCAAGTGACGTAAGAAGTATGTGTTGTAGACTTCGCCTAGACTTAAGAGAATTACGTAAAAAGTCAGGTGGTTTCTTCGGTTCAGGTGAAAGCACGGGTTCAATCGGTGTAGTAACAATCAATATTCCAAGAATTGCATATCTTGCTAAAGATGAACAAGACTTCTTTGATAGATTAACAAAGATGATGGACTTATCTGCTCGTTCACTTAAGATTAAAAGAGATATCGTAACAAAACTTCTTGATGAAGGTTTATATCCATACACAAAGAGATATTTAGGAACTTTTGCAAACCACTTCTCAACAATCGGTCTAATCGGTATGAACGAAGCGTGCTTAAATGCAAAATGGATTCGTAAAGACCTAACTGAAAAGGATGCACAAGAATTCACAAAGAAAGTTCTTAACTTCATGCGTGAAAAACTTTCAGACTATCAAGAAATGTATGGTGACCTATACAACTTAGAAGCAACACCAGCAGAATCAACTACTTATAGACTTGCAAAACACGATAAAAAGAGATTCCCTGATATCATCACGGCTTGTAAGAAGGAAGACGGCGCACCATACTACACAAACAGTTCACACTTACCAGTAAACTATACTGCTGATATTTTTGAAGCGCTTGATATTCAAGACGAATTACAAACTTTATATACTTCAGGTACGGTATTCCACGCGTTCTTAGGACAAAAGATGTCTGACTGGAAGGCAGCAGCAAACCTTGTAAGAAAGATTGCCGCAAACTACAAACTACCATACTACACTTTATCACCAACTTACTCAATTTGTGCAGAACACGGTTACATTATCGGCGAACACTATTCTTGCCCAATTTGTGGTGCTAAAACGGAAGTTTACAGCAGAATTACAGGTTACTATAGACCAGTACAAAACTGGAACGACGGTAAACTTGAAGAATTCAACGCAAGAAAGGTTTACGATATTGAAAATTCAAAACTAAAGAGAGAAGATTTAGTTAAAGAAGAAGTAAAAGCGTGTGAAGTAGAAGTAAAAGGTGAAGACATTTTATTATTCACAACTCCAACTTGCCCTAACTGTAAAATGGCAAAAATGATGCTAGACAAAGCAGGTATCAAATACACGGTAATTGATGCAACAAGCGACAAGGATATGGCTAAAGAATTCGGCGTATTAAAAGCACCAACAATGTTTGTACCAACAAAAGATGGTTATGCTAAATACGACAACGCAAGTGAAATCAAAAGATTTATTGAGGAACAAAAATAAATGTACGATATAATAGTAATCGGCGGGGGTGCGGCAGGTATGACTGCCGCCCTTTATGCTTTAAGAAGTGGTAGAAAGGTTTTAGTAATAGAAAAGGAAGGCTTTGGTGGACAAATAGCCAACTCTCCTAGGGTAGAAAACTTTCCATCAATAAAAGAAATTAGTGGAACGGAATTTTCTGACAAACTTTTTGAACAAATTGACTCACTTGGCGCTGAAATTGAGTTTGACAAAGTAGAAAAGGTAGAAAAAATAGGCAATACTTTTAAGGTAAAAACGGAGTATAGCGAGTTTGAAGGTAAGTCAGTTATTCTAGCACTTGGCGTAAAGCACAAACACACGGGCATCAAAAAGGAAGAAGAGTTAATAGGTAAAGGCGTTTACTACTGCGCATTATGTGACGGCCCTTTCTATAAAGGGGAAGAAGTATCTTTAATAGGGGACGCAAACTCTGCCCTTCAATACGCAATAGCCCTTTCTGCCTACTGCAAAAAGGTTAAAGTTTACACCCTTTTTGACAAATTCTTTGCAGACGACGTGTTAGTTAAGCGTTTAAAGGAAAAAGAAAATATTGAAGTAAAAATGGGCGTAACCTTAATAGATATGGTAGGCGAAGACCACTTACAACAACTTATTTTCAAAGAAACTTACGGCGAAAACACCTTCACGGTAGACACAAAAGCCCTTTTCGTAGCAATCGGTCAAATTCCAGACAACAAAGCGTTTGAAAACATAGTAGATTTAGACGAAAAAGGTTATATAATCGCAGGTGAAGATACCGTTACAAAAACCCCTGGCGTATTCGTTGCAGGGGACTGTAGAGTAAAACAAATTAGACAGTTAACAACAGCAACGGCAGACGGCGCAGTTGCCGCAACAAAAGCAAGTAATTATATAGACACTTTATAGGAGTAATTATGAAAATTACGAACGACTTAATTTATATAGGTGTAAACGACCACCAAATTGACCTATTTGAAGGTCAATATAAAGTAGAAAACGGTATGGCGTACAACTCATACCTACTACTTGATGAAAAGGTTGCAGTTTTTGACACGGTAGATAAAAACTTCAAAACAGAGTGGCTACAAAACTTAAAAACAGCATTAAACGGCAGAACACCAGACTATCTAATAGTACAACATATGGAGCCAGACCACTCTGCAAATATTCTTAACTTTACAAAAGAATACAAAAACGCAGTAATCGTATCATCAAAACAAGCCTTCGTTATGATGAAACAATTTTTCGGTACGGACTTTAGCGAAAATAGAATAGTAGTAGGCGATAACGACACGCTTGAACTTGGAAAGCACACCTTAAAGTTCATCACAGCCCCAATGGTACATTGGCCTGAAGTTATAATGACCTACGACTTAACTGATAAAACCTTCTTTTCAGCCGACGCATTTGGTAAGTTCGGTGCGTTAGATATTGAAGAAGACTGGGCTTGTGAAGCAAGAAGATATTATATAGGAATTGTAGGAAAGTACGGTGTACAAGTACAAAACCTATTCAAAAAGGTTGCAGGGGTAGAAATAAATAGAATATGCCCACTCCACGGCCCTATTTTAACGGAAAATTTAGCCTACTACCTTGATTTATACAACACTTGGTCAAGTTATAAAACGGAAAGCGACGGGGTTCTAATCGCCTATACTTCCGTTTACGGCAACACCAAAAAAGCAGTTGAACTATTAAAAACTGAACTTGAAAGTTTAGGGGAAACGGTAGTGGTAGATGACCTTGCAAGATGCGATATGGCAGAAGCGGTTGAAGATGCGTTTAGATACGGCAAAATCGTGTTTGCTACAACCACTTATAATGGAGAAATTTTTCCGTTTATGAGAGAGTTTATCAATCACCTAACTGAAAGAAACTTCCAAAACAAAAAGGTTGCGTTTATTGAAAACGGCAGTTGGGCGCCAGTGGCAACAAAGGTTATGAAAGGTATGCTTGAAAAGAGCAAAAACCTTGAATATTTAGAAACGGGTGTTAAAATTTTATCAGCCGTAAACGACGAAAATATAATTGAAATTAAAACTCTTTCAAAAGAGTTAACAAAATAATTAAAGGGGGATAAAATTATGAAGTACGTATGCAACGTATGTGGCTGGGTATATGATGAAGCAACTGGTTATCCTGATGAAAATATAAAGGCAGGAACAAAGTTTGAAGACCTTCCACAAGACTTTACTTGTCCACTTTGCGGAGTAGGTAAAGACAGTTTTTCAGAAGAATAAAAATTAAAAAAAGTCTTAAGTTTTTCTTAAGACTTTTTTATTTTTCATTTTTTAATATCCACGAAGTTCCACGTTTTTAACGTATTTAAGTAGAGTTTTCTTCATATTTTCAGCAATTTCAATAGGCACGGCTGAAAGCCAACCTTCGGCAATACACCCGTTTTTATCTTCAAATTTTTGTAGATAATAGTTATCAACGCCTTGTACGATTTTACCAATCTTTTCAAAATCATTTTCATCGTGAAGTTCGTTTACAATAGTCGTTCTAAATTCAAACGGAATATTAGAAGACTTCAAAATTTCAATAGAAGTTAACACGTTTTTAGTATCGTAATTATCAATTCCAACCGTCAAAGGGTACTTACAAGGGGAATTTTTAATATCCATAGCAACGTAGTCAATCAACCCTTCATCAATAAGATTTTTCAAAACTTTAGGGTTAGAGCCGTTAGTATCAAGTTTAACAAGAAAACCTAAAGCCTTAATTTTAACAATAAGGTCTTTTAAGTCCTTTTGAAGGGTAGGCTCTCCACCAGTAATACAAACGCCGTCAATAAGCCCTACACGAGTAGAAAGGAAAGAAAAAAGTTCTTCTTCCGTTATAACAGGTTGGTTTTCATAATCAACAACAAGCCCTTTGTTATGGCAAAAAGGACACAAAAAGTTGCACCTACCTAAAAACACGGTGGCGCAAGTTTTGCCCACTAAATCAACAAGTGATAGTTTTTCAAGTCCGTTAATAACCATACTTACTCTCCTAAAAACATTTTAGCACCTATTAAAAGCAAAGTCAATAAAAAAAGGCGTAGCCTATTATAAGCCACGCCTTTAATTTTTAGTCTTTTATAAATTCTACGATATCTTCAATTTTACAATCCAAAAAAGAACAAATTTTATCAAGTGTTTTCATTTCAATATTTTGGTTTGCTCTTAATCTGCGAATTGTTTTGCTATCAATACCACATTCTTCTCTAAGTTTATATGTGGAAATGCCCTTTTTATCCATTGTTAAAAATAATCTATCAAATTTAAACATTTTTAATTTTTATTTAATTAACATTGTTTAAGAACACGAATATAAAACTCAACGGCTTTATGAATATTTTCTATTCTAATTTTTTCATTATTGCCGTGAATACTTGCTCTTTCTTCAGTAGTTAAAGCCATCGCAGAAAAACGATAAACCTTATCACTAACTCTGCCGTAATGACGAGAGTCAGAACATTGAACCATAAGGTAAGGGGAAACAAGCGTACCTTTCCAAGTAGATGCAACAGCCCTTTCAACCTTTTTGAATTCTTCACAGTTAGTTTCAGAAATTCTGCTAGGGTTAACACCTAAAAAGCCGGTAATTTCAATCTTATCGTTATCAACCCTTTCCTTAAGTCCGTCAATAACAGAATCAACGGTATCAAGTGGATTAATTCTTATGTTAGAAACAACCTTTGCTTCAGGTGGAATAACGTTAGCCGCATCACTACCAGTTGCTTGAGTAAAGGCAACGGTTGTTCTAAGTAATGCGTTCATTTCGCCACCCTTTTTCTTAGCCATACCGTTAAGCACACCCTTAAATAGCCATAAATTAGCAAAAATCATACGATATAAAAAGTTAGAGTGTCTACCTAAAGTATCAAACATTTCGTTAACAGGTTTAGTTAAGTGGTACTTAAAAGGATTTTCTTCCACCTTAAGTACAGCCTTAGATAAACTAACGATAGGGGAATTAGGCTTAGGTGCAGAAGCGTGTCCACCTTGTGATTTAATTTTATATTCAACGTTCAAAAAGCCCTTTTCAGCAATACCGATAAGACCACAAGGCTCTTTAACACCAGGGAAAACGCCTTCAACAACAGCGCCACCTTCATCAATAACAAGCCCGATTTCAATATTGTTTTGTTCAAAATAATCAACAATAGTAGGGGCATCTTTGCCGTTAATTTCTTCCGTACCAGAAAAAGCAAAGTAAACGTCGTTATTAGGTGTAAATCCACGTTTAATAAGTTCTTCAGCAGAAGAAAGCACACCGTTTAAGGTAGCCTTAGTATCTAAAGTACCACGACCCCATAACACGCCCTCTTCAATAATGCCGTCAAAAGCAGGTTTTTCCCAATATTCTTCTAAAGCAGGAACAACGTCGTAGTGCGACATCATAACAGATGCAGGGCCAGGTTCTTTACCTTTCCATAAATAAAGTAGTCCACGACCAGGCATTTTAGTTAAAGTACAAACCTTATGAACGTTAGGGAAAAGGTTAGGGAGTAAGTTTACAAACTTTTCAAATTCAGCAGGGTCTTCAAGTTCACTGTTAGTATAAGAAACGGTTTTACACTTAACCATTTCTTGAAGTGATATAACAGATGCGTCCTTATCAAAATCTTCTTCATCAGTTAAAAGTTCTATATTGTCTTTAGGCTTAAAAGCAAAAGTTCTAATTAAAAGAACTAAAACAAAAATTACAATCAAGCCTAAAACAGCATATAGGATAATAAAAGGTAAGTCTAAATTTAAGTTCATTTCAATCTCCTAAATAATACCTTTTTTGTACATAATTCTTGCAACGATAATAGTAATAACAACGCTAACAGGTACCATAATACCAACCGTACCAGAGTTAAGCGCAGGTATAGCGATAAATAGAATTAGCATTAACGCACAAGGCACAATGGCAAGTTTAACGTTTTTAGAAACGAAAACAACACCAAGACCACCAAATAGTGCAGGAATAAGTTGTTTGAACGCAGGCTCAAGAACTGGTGAGTTAAGCACAGGCGTTAAAGGAACGATAGCGCAAACACCAATTATAATGATAATAGTAGTAACTATGCTTGAAACGGCAATAGCAATTGTAGAAATAATTTCACCTTCTTCAGTAGTTGCTTTAACCCCAGCCTTTTCCATAGCGTCAAGCGCACAAGGAAGTTTAAGGTTAGAAATATTACCAGTAACGAAAGATAGGTAAGCGCCACCAGCACCAAGCATAGGAACGTAAGTGAAAATTTCAACAAGACCAACAGCCCAGTACATAGGAAGAACTGCAATTAAACCTTTACCTAAAGCAGTAAAGTTAGGTAAAACGTTAAATATAATACAAAGTAAAGTAGGGAATAGGATAATAATACCTAAAATAGAAAAGCCCCAAACTCTACCGTCACGGTGAACAGAATCTAAATAAGATAATTGTCTTCTTTCTCTTTTCATAATTTTTACCCCCTTTTAACCTAACCAACTAGTAATAGGAATAGCAAGTGCCATACCAACGATTAAACTGATAGGCAATGCGTAATCTTTAAGCCACTTAAATCCGTTCTTCTTAGAAAGAATACCAAGCACGGCCATAACGATAGCAGACGCAAAGAAAACTAGTACAGGAATAAATCCAGTAAAGTCGCCCTTAAACGCTAAAGTAACGTCGCAGAAAACAAAACCTAAGAAAGCAGAAATCATACCCATAAACATAGCGTCTTGGAAAATTTCTCTCCAACGCTTATCTTTCTTTTCTAAAGTTTTCATACCGCTTTGAATTTTCTTTGTTAAAATAGGTGTTAAAATTAAACCTATCAAAATACCTAAAGTCATAACCCAAGCAACGGTAACAAACGCTTCAGGTGCAGTAATTGTAATATCAGTACCAAGACCTAAAGCTTCTAGCGCTCTTTCAGCAGCGATAGATTCGTATGAAAGTGAACCTATAACTGAAAGTCTAAGCCAAGGTAAAGCAATACCTAAACTCTTAGATAACGCAACAACACCTACTAAAATAGAAATAGCAGGGGCGATAGTAAAGATTGCAGCAGAGATTATAGTACTCTTAATTTTAGCCATTTCCATACCCTTTTCTTTAGCACGTTTAATTGCTCTAATAAGGAAGAATACAGATTGACCTAAAACTGCAAGGATAATAACGGCAACCATTACGAAAATAATGGGATGATTAACGCTAAATTCCATAATTTTATCTCCTTAAACAAAAAATTTTTATTTATATTTTATATAAATAAAATTATACCATAGTTAAACGGTAAAATCAATAGGCAAAAAAGTTTTTTATACTTAAAATAACAATTTATTTTATCATTGACAATAAATAAAAAAAGGAATATAATAAGTTAGTATTTTACAAAAGGAGAAAATATAAATGACACCAAAGGTTTATGGAATAGAACATATTCTTTATATTGTAATAACTACGGCTTTAGCAGTTGCGTGTTTGCTTTTAACCAAAAAATTCGCAAAAAAAGAAAAGACTATAAATATTGTATTAAAATGTTTAGCCGGTTTACTTTTTATATCAATAATAGCAAACAGGCTTTCACAAGTGTTTAGATACGATACCGTTAGATGGCATTTAATTATACCAGACAGTTTTTGTGGTATGACAAGTTTAGTGTTATCTTTAGCCGTTCTTTTAGGAAAAGACGACAACAACGTACTACACTTTGTATGGCTACTTGGCTTATTCGGTGGCATATCAACTGTAGCATATCCAAGTTTCGTAGGACAAAACGCATCTTTTTTCTATTTGCCAACAATCTCAGGTCTACTTCACCACAGTTTTTGCGCAACTTTAGTTGTAGGGCTACTAATGTTTAAGAAAATACGCATAACTTACAAAAAGTGGTATTGTACCTTATTCGGCTTTACTTGCTATTTAACTTTAGGCGCATTTTTAATGCAAACCTTTAATATGAATGATGCTTTCCACATAGTAGAACCACTTTTAGGTGGAACACCTTTAACTGCTTGGGTAATGGCGCCAATCTATGCCGTTGTATACGCAATTATACTATTCGTAATAGAATTCGTTAGAAAGAAAAAGTCACAAAAGAGGCAAACGGTATAAAGAAAAACTAACAATAAAACAAAAAAGGACTGATTTTTCAGTCCTTTTTTTAATATCGTTTTTTTAGTTAAAAGGTAATTAAAAATATTACAACGGCAATTACAACGATAAGTATAGGAAATGCTATTAAAAAATGTTTCTTCTTTTGAACTAATGCAAAAATAATTCCAGTAACAGCAACAAACCCACCTATTAAACACCAAATAAAATCTAAAAACATACCAATAATAGCCATAAGTATTCCACCACCAAGAAGAATAAAACCTAAAATGGAAAGGTTGCTACGGTGATTTTTATCGGTATTATTTTTAACTTCAACGTTAACGTCTTTAACTTCTTTTCCGGTTACTATATACTCAACGTTAGTTTGTAAAACTTTTGATAGTGCGATAAGATTAAAAGCATCAGGTGCACTAACGTCCGTTTCCCATTTAGAAACGGCTTGTCTTGAAACGCCTAATTTATCGGCTAAATCTTCTTGTGAAAGACCTAAAGCCTTTCGTAATTCAGTAATTCTATTACCTATTGTCATAATTTAATCTCCTTTTTGTTTTGATGGTTAAATTATACACCTAAAAAAACAGTCTTTTCCACCAAAAAACACGCAACTATAGTTTACATTTTGCATATATTTATTGCTTTTAGCCCTAAATTTACAAAAAAAATGCAAAAAATCAAAAAAGGAACTGATATCCACCAGTCCTTTTCGTTTAGGTTTAACTTATAATCTGCCCGTAGGGCAATAATAACTAAAAAAATGCCCGAAGGCATTTTTTTTATTCCCATTCAATAGTGCCAGATGGCTTTGGTGTAAAGTCAAATAACACTCTGTTAACGTTAGGAACTTCAGTAGTAATTCTTGCAGTAATCTTTTCTAAAACCTTAAAAGGAATAGGAGCAACTGTTGCAGTCATTGCGTCAACCGTGTTAACTGCACGAATAATTACAGGGTAAGCATAAGTTCTTTGGTCGTCTTTAACACCAACTGACTTAAAGTCAGGAACGGCAGTAAAGTATTGCCAAACCTTTCCTTCTAACTTTGCCTTTTTGAATTCTTCTCTTAAAATAGCGTCAGATTCTCTAACGGCTTCAAGTCTATCTTTAGTGATAGCGCCAAGACATCTAACACCAAGACCAGGGCCAGGGAACGGTTGACGATAAACCATTTCATCAGGAAGACCAAGAGCCTTACCAACAAGTCTAACTTCATCTTTATATAAGAACTTGATAGGTTCAACAAGTTCAAACTTCATATCATCAGGAAGACCACCAACGTTGTGGTGAGCCTTAACAGGACCACTTTCTAAAATATCAGGGTAAATAGTACCTTGTGCCAAGAAGTCAATACCTTCAAGTTTTCTTGCTTCTTCATCAAACACGTTAATAAATTCGCCACCGATAATTTTACGTTTCTTTTCAGGTTCAGAAACGCCTTCTAACTTAGATAAAAAACGTTCTTCAGCGTCAACGTAAATTAAGTTAGCATCCATTTGGTTACGGAAAACTTCAACAACTTGTTCAGCTTCGCCTTTACGAAGAAGACCGTGGTTAACGTGAACGCAAACAAGGTTTTTGCCAATTGCTTTAATAAGTAAAGCGGCAACTACAGAAGAGTCAACCCCACCAGATAAAGCAAGTAAAACCTTTTTATCTTTAACTTGTTCTTTAACGGCTTCAATTTCCTTTTCAGCAAAGGCTTTAGCCATTCTTAAATTTGTAATTCTTTTTAATGAGTCAGGACGAACGTTACTCATCTATGTAATCCTCCGAAAATAAAAATAAAATA
>JAFVYV010000014.1 GCA_017508485.1 Clostridia bacterium
CCCTTTACGGTGGGTTTATTCACGAAAAGTGGATGGAACAAAACGGCAAAGTAATGTATTGCGCCTATAGTCAATACTTCCCTATATACAACAGTTCAATAATGAAAATTACCTTTATGTAAAAATAAAAGCATCAACTTTCGTTGGTGCTTTTTTATATTAGTTTTATTTCAAACCTGACTAAAACTGTCATATTAACAGGGTAAAATAGCAGTATAAAATAATTTAAAAGGAGAAAATTATGTACGCGCCACCTTTTGGAAGATTAAAAACCAAAGATAAAAGTGAATTGTTAAAGGTTATTCGTTCAACGAAAATAAAAATGGGGAAATTAAGAAGAAAAATGGAAAGCCCTGCCTATAAGGAAGAAGTGATAGTTTGTCCAAGTAATAGCACGATTTATAAATGTGATAGAGAGTTTTTGGAAATGGCAATAATGGAATATACTTTGCTTGGTGGAGATTATAAGGAAAGTAAAAAAGAAGTTGCCGATAGGCTTTTTAACGAAAGATTAAAAGACGTTGTAAAAATAACTTTTAGGAAAGGGGGTTTTGACCGTAGGGAAAAAACCATCGTTGACTTGACTGAAGAAAAACCTATTTTTTTATTTGGGTTCTTTGGCGATTTTACAGAAAGATATGGCGAAATAGAAAAGGAAGACTTTTTAGCAGAATTAGAAAGTTTGCATATAGGTGAGTGGAAAAAAGAGTATAGGTGTGAAGATTACGGGCTAGTTGTTTTAGATGGCGAAGAGTGGGAATTGGTTTTTGAATACAAAGACGGAAAAACCCGTTCTTACTACGGACACGAAGCCTATCCGTATAATTTTGATGAACTGTTATCGTTATTAGAAGGTTAAAAAAGAGCGACTTTTTTAGTCGCTCTTTTTTGTTGTAATGGATTTTGGACAAGTAAATTTAAAGGTTTAATCTGGATTTTTTGGAAGTTCAACCGTTTCGCCGTTGATTATATACTTATAGGTATCTTCCGTGATTTCTATTTTAATTTTTTTGCCGTTGTATTGGCAGTCAATATGGTTATCAAAAAACTCAAATTCGCAAGTTGTAACTTTACCGTTTTCATTTATGCGAATTTCCATTTCCGTTTCATCATCTTCTTTTTCAAACTCAATAGAAACAGACTTAACGGTAACGCCGTTTTCAACAAACTTATAAGAATATTCCGTTTCAACTTCATCTTCTTCATTTTCTTGTTCGTTGGTAAATTTTATATAAGAATTTTCGCCAGTTTTTACGCTTAAATGCATTTCAACTTCTTCTTCATCTTTTTCTAATCCACCGTTAACTGAATAGGTGTTGCCGTCTACAATCATAACGCCTTCAATTTTGCTTGAGTTCTTATCTATATCAGTTTGGTTGTAGTAGTAAACGTAACTTGTTTTTAAGTCGTTATAACTAACGGTAACCTTATTTTTATATTCGCCGTAATCAGCATCTTCGTTTTCGGTACTAAAAACTTGTTTACCTGCAAGTGAAACGCCTGTTAAAAGATAACCGTTAATTTCTTCTGCAACTTCTGTAGCATTTACTTCCGTTTGGGCATAACTAACTGCGCTAAAAGTAGTAGGGGCTACGGTTTTTAATGAAAAGGTTTGACCACCGTTTTGGCTAGGTAAATCTAAATCACCAATCACGTTGCCAAGTGCCATAACTTCTTGCGAAAAAAGAGTGTTAACTTTTGCATCACTTCCTATAGGTGGTGGGGTTTGGTTGTTTGGTGCAAATAGTCCTAGTGGAATTGCAACTGCTAAACAGCAAGTAGCAATTGAAGCAAAAATCGTAGGCAAAAGCCATCTTTTTTTGTAAGTTTTTTGCTTTTGCTCTAAATTTACTTCCGTTTTTACTACGTGGTTGGTCTTTTCAATAATTTCAGTAGAAAAGTCTTTTATAGTAACCTTATCTGCCTTTTCTTTTATAACCTTTTTTATATCTTTATTGTTCATAAAAAATCTCCTTTTTTGTTTTTAGGTACTTAATGGCTTTATTATATTTCCACAAAACCGTTCCAAGTGGCTTATGTATAATTGCAGAAATTTCTTTAAACTTGTAGCCGATTAAAAGGTGATAAACGATAATTTCGCGTTCTTCATCATCTTCTAAAAGGGAAAGAATACTTTCCACACCGTTATTATCAAAATCACTTTCCGTAGACAAAGTTTCTAACTTAGTTTGGTCGCTTTCAATTCGCTTACCCTTATTATATTCGTTTATGCTTTTATTACGGGCGATAACCGTTAAGTAAGAAAGGATATTTTCATTTTCCTTAACGCTATCAATTTTTTCTAAAAAAGCAACGAAAGTTTCTTGCATAATATCTTCTGCGTGGGTGTGATTTTTCAAAATTCCAAGTGCAGTAAAATAGACCTGTTTACAAGTTTTTTGGTAAAACTCGTTAAAAAGGCTATAGTCGTTTAATTTAAAGCGCTTTACGTATTCCTTCATCTTTATACCTTTTAGTTCCTTCATTTATATAACAAATTACTAAAGCGTTTTATTGGCTTTTTTAAAAAATATTTTTAATATTTAAAAAGTGGTTAAAAAAAGAGCGATTTATGCTCCTTCTTTTTTGTTGTGTAAAAAAAATTACTGTGATATAATTTTAACAAGATGGAAGAATACGTTTTAAGTTATTACCCTAAGTTTTCTTGCATAAAGGGAGAGTGTAAACACACCTGTTGCGCAGGGTGGGAAATAAACATTGACCCCGACACTTTAGATTTTTACGAAAATTTTAGTGGACCTTATAAAGAAAAACTGATTAAGGGTATAAGAAGAAGAAAATCACAATTTAAGTTAAGAAAAGGCCGTTGCGCCTTTTTAAAAGAGGACGGGCTTTGCGACCTTATAATAAATATGGGGGAAGACCGTCTTTGTCAAGTATGCCGTGACCACCCAAGGTTTAGAAGTTTTTTCAGCAACCGTATGGAAGTTGGCATAGGTTTTACTTGCGAAGAAGCGACAAGAATTATTCTATCTTCAACCGATAAAATAAGCCTTATAAAGACTTCTAAAGGTAATGAAGAAAAACCTTTAGACTTTACTGAACAAAAGGTTTTTGAGTTTAGAACGGCTTTTATTAGTCTTATACAAGATAGAACGGTGCCTTTTAGTAAAAGAGTGGAAAATGCTATTAAACTTTCAAACGGAAGTGGCGTTTTAAGTGATTTTAACAAGGTAAAAAAACTGTTTTTATCTTTTGAAAGGGCCAATGACTTTTACAAAAAAGTTAAAAAGTTAACTTCTTTTACTGAAGAAATTAGTGAAGAATTAAGTATTTATTTTGAACATTTTTTGGTTAACTTTGCATATCGTCATTTTGCAACTGCAAGGGACACGCTTGAAGTTAGGGGAATTGCAATTTCAGGCATAATTTCTTTAATGCTACTAAACGGTATTTTAGTAAGTGAAAAGGATTTTTCTTGTTACACTATCGCTGAACTTTTTAGACAGTTTTCTACCGAAGTTGAGTATTCAAACAAAAACCTATATAGACTTTATAGCTTCTCTGAAAAGAAGGTTAAAATATAAAATTTACTAAAGGCAAGTATGTATAACTACACTTTATCTTTAATAGCAGGGCTAATTGCAATGGTTGCAGTTACTTCCAGTTATATGTTCAAAAAAAGGAGTTTTTATTTACTCTTTCAAAGCATAACCATAGTTTTTTTGATACTATCATACCTATTCATTGAACAGTATTTTTCAATGATAGGTTTGTTTATTGCTTTAATTCGTGCGTTTACCTTTTTTATGTTTGAAAAAAAGGATAAGAAAGCGCCCGTTTATTTATCAATAATATTTTCCGTTTTAACCCTTGCAGGTTATTTTATAGTAAACTTAGTAATACTTAAAGATGCAAGGCCACTTGATATAATAAACTTAGTCACTTTAATAATGTACGCATTTTTCCACAGAATAAGAAATTACGATTTAATGCGTTATTTAATGACAATGCCACTTGCACTTTCAGTTTTATACAACCTACTAATTGAAGCAACGCCGTTTGTAATAATATCTTATTCCTTTGAGTTTGCGGCAAATTTAGTTGCAATAGTTATAAACAAAAAAAGGATAAAATAATTAATTTTTTAGCCACTAACGTTATAAAACGTTCGGTGGCTTTTTGATATATAGCTATTGACAATTTTTTGGGGTAGTATATAATTTCTATTTTGTCTTCTTTTTTTATAATAAAGTGCATAGAAAAAAATTTTTTTATTTTGTGTTTTTATTAGTGATTTTATAAGAATTTTTTAAAATTATAGATTTAACAAATTTTGTTATTTGTTTAACAAAACTTGTCTTTTTTTTAAAACATAATGAAAAAGCTTTTTTTAGTGATATAATAAATTTGACCAATAATTAAAAACAAATAATGGACAATGAAATATTGTGTCAAAAAAAGGATATAAAGAAAAAAAACTATAAAAAATTTATAAAGGAGAAACGTTATGAAAAAAAGACTATTAATAGTTTTTCTAGCACTTTTATTTGGTTCTAGTTTAAGTATGGTAAGTTATTTTGCGATGGCAGATACTAGCGTTACTTTAGACGGTAAAAGTTATACTAGTTTAGTAGATGCTGCTAATGCGTTGCCATCTTTTGGTGGTACGATAGTAGTTAAGACTGACGTACAACTTAGTAAAACTGAAAAAACTACTCTTCCTAAAAAAGATATTATCATTACTTCAACTAACAATTCTGTGATTGGTTTAGGCGCAGGTTTAGAGCTACAAGATGCACTAACCATAAAGAATATTAAGTTAGATCAAACGGTTGATGGGGCAAATATTTACGCAAACGGTAACAAATTAGTTATTGATACCGGCGTAATAGTTGAAAACTCTGCTGGTGGTGTACGTCCTAACGTTTTCGGTGGTGCTACAAATACTTTTTCAACTACTAAAACAAGCGTAACCATAAAGAGTGGTACTTGGGCAGGTGTTTACGGTGGTAACGAAGACGGCAAGTTCACAGGCGATACGGAAGTTATTATGACCGGTGGTGACGTAACGGGCACTCTTTCAGGTGGTAGCAAAGGGATTGACACGGCTAACGACATAGACTTTACTGGCAACACTTTAGTGGACGTTAGTGGTGGTACTATTTCTATGTTATCTGGTGGTAACTACGGTTTAAGTGGTATGCAAAGAGCAGACGTTAAAGGTGATATCAGCGTTAAAATTCACGGTGATGCGCGTATAACTAACAACGTTTACGGCGTTGGTTATTACAATAAAGTTATTACTAAAGGTGACGTTAGTATAGACGTTTACGGTAATGCAGTATTAGAAAGAAACTTATATGCAGCAGGTTATGGTAAAATTACTCCTAGTACTGGTGAAACGCTCGTTACCATTCGTGAAAACGCAAAACTAACTTCAGCAGGGGGTATTGCAACTGCCGGTTCTGTAGGAACGCACGGTATTGTAGGTAATACGCACTTTATAGTTAAAGATAACGCTTCTATAAAAACTAATATTCGTGGTACGGGTGCTGGTCCTGTTACTGGTAATACTTTAGTAGAAATTTTTGGTGGTACTGTTAGTGGCGTTTCTGCTGATGCTAACGGTGACGCAACTATCGGTGGAACTAAAACTGTTAACGTTGATTTAACTAAAGGTGAAGACTTAGTTGTAAACGGTTTCTTAGAAGCAACTAACTTTGTCGGTGGTAAAGTTACGCTTGATGCTAGCGCTTCAATAGTTACGGATAAATTAACGGGTAAAATTACTGCCTCAATTGACGGCGAATCTATTGTTAGAGTCGTTTATATAAGCGTTAAAGATATATCAACTTCAGGTGAAGTAGAATTTGTTACTACGGGTACTGATAAGTTAGAAAAAACGGTAACTCCAACGAGCATTGATTACGTTTTACTAGATCCTAACCGTTTTGAAAGTGTAGAAATTCGTTTTAATTATTATAACAGTTTAGGACTAACGAAAGAACAACCAAGCAATATAAAAATTTATAAAGGTATTCATACTCCTACGGAATATAGAACTCAACTAACGGACGTAGAAACGGGTGTTGAAAACGGCAAGAATTTTGCAAAAGTAACGGTTGAACCAGGTTTATACCATGCAATAATGTCTTATTCAAGTGGTGGTACAGTTTATAAATATTTCTACGTATCAGGTAAACTAGAAAGTCAAACTTATGATATTGCTTTTGCTCCTTATAAAGAAAACAATTATTCAGAAAAGACGGCAATTTGGCAAACTGATGAAATATTAGAACAAGTTGATACTGATGATTTAGTAGGTTTTCCGGAAGGTGGTTTTGATACGCCAACCTTTACTAAACACGCAGATCATCATGCAGAATTCTTAACAAACGAGGACGTTTGTGAATATGCAGACAATTTAGCAAAAACAAGTAATAGAACATACGTTTATTATCCTTTTGGCGAAAGTGAATTAGGTCATAGATGGCCGATTATCGTAATTTCTAAGCACGACCTATCTGGTATGAGTTGGGAAGAAGCCGGCGCATTTATTAGAGCAAAAAAGGGTGAAGTATTTATGACGGCAGGTGGTGTTCACGGTAACGAACCAGCCGGTGTTGAAGGTAACCTTGCATTTGCAAAAGATTTAACTGGTAGTTATGGAGACGAAGTTGTTAATTTCTTTGAAGCAATTATTGTTATGCCAGCGATAAGCGTAGATAATTTAGAAAGATACGTGCGTTCTGACCCAGCAACGGGTAGAAACCCTAACCGTGACTTAATGCAAGTTAAGTTAGAAGGTACCGAAGCTCAAATTAGAGCGTTCAATAACTTCTTGCCAACGGTACACGTTGACTGTCACGAAGACTATGGTAGATTCTTATATAATCCAGATAACAACTATTTAGCAGACGATAAGGACGTAATTGACGTAGCAATTCGTAATACAAGTAACCAAAACTCACCTATGCTTTCTGTTAGAAAAGGTCAATTTAACCAAAAAGAACAAAGAAGCTTCAAGATGATGATGGATTCGCTTGAAGCAGTTAAAGGAAAGGGTTTAAGACCAAGTATTTATTACGTTGACGGTGCAGGTACTACGCACGGTAAAGGTCACTTTACTCCACTTGGAAGTTTAGACTTTATTGTTGAAGTATTACGTATGACAACGGGTAAAACTCGTTATGCAAGAGCCGTTTATGCAATGAACGAAGCTTTAAAATCACTTCTTGAACAACAAATGAGTTACGGTGGCGAAATTGCTAGAGAGGCTTGGGCTGCTCGTGATTCGTTTGAAACTATTACGAAGTTTGATGAAAACCGTTTATTTGCTTTAGAAACTAAGTATGATAACGGTACTGTTCAAAGATATGAAAGACCTGTATTTGCCGCTAACGGTAAGATTACTTACAAGACGGTAAGCTATACTTTCCTTGATAATATTAGAACGGTAAGGGCGCTTCCAACTGCTTACGTAATTGACGGTAGAAATGAAAATATGGATGCAATATTAAGACTTCTTGATATCCACAACGTTCCTTTTACAAGATTAGAAGCAGGAACGACTCTTACTTTACGTAGATATCAAGCAGGAGCTGATAACATCAAAATTTATGAAAATACGGTATTAGGAGAAGCAAAGGAAGTAACCTTCCCTAACGGTGCTATTGCAGTAACGCTTAATAATATGTATGCATATTTAGCAGCTTACCTATTTGAACCAGATAGTTACCCACATGCAACAACGTCAGATGATTCTATCGTAAGTTTTGCGCATATGGATTTAATTGATAATAGCGACAACAACGCAGTTTATCGTTCAGAAGTTGACGATATATGTTACGTTATCAATGGCGAAAATAGTAGTGGAAACGGTGGCGATACAAATACTGATAATAAGGGTTGTGGTTCAGCGTTAGTTGGAACAAGCACTATAGTATTACCACTTCTTTTAGCAGGTGCAGTAGTTCTATTTAAGAAAAAGGACTAAAAATTTTAGGCAATTAAAAAGACGGTTAAATTTAACCGTCTTTTTTTTGCATATTTTATTAAAGTGTGCTTTTTTCTTGAAAGAAAGCAAAGTAAGTGGTATAATAAAACAAAGGTGAAAATATGAAAAACAAAAACAACAGAGTGTTTTTAGGCAAAATAGCAAGTATAGTTGGAATAGTTTTTAACCTACTTTTAGCAGGTGGTAAAATTTTAATGGGCGTACTTTTTGGCGCAGTTTCCGTTATGGCAGACGGCTTTAACAACCTAACCGACTGTGGAAGTAGTGTTATTTCAATGATTTCTTTTAAACTTTCAAGTAAGCCTGCCGACAAAGAACACCCTTTTGGACACGAAAGGGTAGAATATATTTGTTCAATGGTGGTTGCCTTTATAATTTTACTTATTGCGTTTAGCGTTATAAAAGAGTCAATAGGCAAAATAATAAACGGCTCTATTATGGAGTTTTCTTACCTAATAATCGCCGTTTTAGTTGGCTCAATTTTAATTAAGTTAGGTCTATTTTTCTACTACAGAACGGTTAGCAAAAAAATAAATTCCGACATATTAAAAGCAACTTCAATTGACTGTTTAACGGACAGTATCTCAACTGGTGTGGTTTTAATAAGCACGGTTGTGTTTAAGGTTTTTAACGTAAATATTGACGGCTACGCAGGTATATTCGTTGCACTATTTATCGGTTTTTCTGGCGTTAGTGTGTTAAAAGAAACCTTTTCAAAATTGGTTGGCGAAGTGCCTGACAAAGAACTTGTTGAAGAAATAAAAACAAGAATTTTAAGTAGAGAAGGGGTTTTAGGTATTCACGACCTAAGTGTTTATTCTTACGGACCAAACAAGTTTTTTGCAAGTGTTCACGTGGAAGTTGACGCAAACGTTGACGTACTTGCTTCACACGAACTTGTTGACGATATTGAAAAAGAGTTTTTAGAAGAAACCAACGTTGTTTTAACAGGTCACCTTGACCCTATAGTAGTTGATGATGAAGAAGTAAACGAAATGCGCATTAAAATGGCGCTAGTAGTTAAAAATATTAACGAAGAATTTTCAATGCACGACTTTAGAATGGTTAAAGGGGAAAGACACACGAATATTTTATTTGACGTTGCCGTTCCTTTCGGTACTAAAATGACCAAAGAAGAAATTGAAAATTTAATAAAATTAGAACTTCAAAAAATAGATGAAAAGTACCGTTTAGTTTTAACGGTGGAAAACAGTATATAAAAAGTAAAGCCTTGTTTTTGCAAGGCTTTTTTAATATTGACTAACGGCTTAAAATGTGGTAAAATAACGGTATGGAAAAGTTTATAAAAGAATCGGGCGAAATGTATTTAGAAACCATTTTGGTTTTAACCAAAAAACTTGGTTTTGTTCGTTCAGTTGATATCGTTAACGAAACGGGGCATTCAAAATCAAGCGTTTCAAAGGCTGTTAATATACTAAAAAGTAACGGCTTCATTTCAGTTGCAAAAGACGGTGGAATTACTTTTACAAAAATGGGGGAAGACCACGCAAAAGAAATTTATGAAAGACACCACGTTTTAAAAGACTTTTTAATTAAACTTGGCGTAACTGAAGAAACTGCTGAAATAGACGCTTGTCGTGTTGAACACGTTATCAGTAAAGAAACGGTTGATAAAATTAAAGAAAAACTAAAAGAACTTTAAAAAGAAAAAATTTTTTAAAGTTTTTTTAAAATTTTTTAGTTCGCTATGGCGAACTTGCTTGACAAAGCCAAAAAAAGTTGATAAAATAGCCGTAGAGTTTTTAAGAAAGCTCTTTAGTTTTAGCGTTTAGTTCGCCATGGCGAACTGTTATAGAAAAAAGGAGAAATTATGGAAAAGATTTTAGCCGAATACAAAGTCGGCGAAAGTGGAACTATCAAAAACGTTTCCGGTGAAAAAAGAATTAGAAGAAGACTTTTTGATATGGGTATAACACCTGGAACAAACGTTTATTTAAGAAAAAAGGCGCCACTTGGCGACCCTATTGAAATTACTATAAGGGGTTATGAACTAACCTTAAGAAAGACGGAAGCAGAGTGCATTTTAACGGAGGTAAAAAGATGAAAAGATTTGCTCTTTTAGGTAATCCTAACTCAGGTAAAACCACCCTTTTTAACTCTTTAACAGGTAGTGCAGAGTACGTTGGCAACTGGCCGGGCGTAACGGCTGAAAGAAAGGAAGGAACTTACAAAAAATGTAGTGAACCTATCACGATAGTTGACCTTCCCGGCATATACTCACTTTCTCCTTACACTCCTGAAGAAGTCGTTTCAAGAAACTTTATTTTAGATGAAAAGCCTGACCTTGTTATTAACATTGTTGACGCAACTAATTTAGAAAGAAACCTTTATTTAACAACGCAAATTATGGAAATTGACGTGCCTATGGTAATTGCGCTTAATATGATGGATGCGCTAACTAAAGCAGGGGACAAAATTGACATAAAGAAGTTGGAAGAAAAAATAGGCGTTCCCGTAGTTGAAATTTCTGCTTTAAGAGAAGACGGATTAGACGAACTAATGCGTGTTGCTTATGAAGAAAGCAAAAAGGAAAGAAAGGGAGTTTCCGTTATAGAACACCCTGAACTTTGCCACTTAATAGGGGACGTTAAAATTGCCCTAGAAGCGCAAAAGGTTGACAATCCACTTTTCCACGCAGTAAAGTTCGTTGAGCTTGATGAACTTGAAATGGAAATGCACCAAAATTTAGTTAAGATGGTTGACGACTTTAAAAAGACCTTTTCAGACGATACTTTTGGTACGGATTTTGATGCAATTATTGCAGACAGTAGATATAAATACATAACAAAAAATTATTCTCCAACGTTAAAGAGAAAGCACGTTGGAATTTCCGACACCAAGTCTGATAAAATTGACAAGGTTTTAACGCACAAGTGGTTTGGTATTCCTATCTTTTTAGTAATACTTTTAGCAGTATTCCACCTAACTTTTAGTGAAAACTTTTTATTTTTAGGTGGCGTTTTAGGGGAAGATTTTGTTAGTCTTCCTGGAACGGCGTTTGAAGGTGTGTTTGGAGAAGGCGCAATATACTCTCCCGGCGTAATACTCCTTAACCTTATGGGCGTGTTTACCGACTGGCTATTTGGCTTAATCGGTGGCTTGTTTAGTAATTCTGCACCTTGGGTACAAGGATTATTTAACGACGGTATATTTGCAGGTCTTGGTAGCGTACTTTCATTTATTCCACAAATACTTTTACTACTACTATTGTTCTCAATTTTAGAAGATAGTGGTTATATGGCAAGAGTTGCCTTTATGCTTGATAGATTGTTTAGAAGATTTGGTTTATCTGGTAGGGCAGTTCTTCCTATGATAATGGGTTTTGGTTGTTCCGTTCCTGCAATAATCAATACAAGAACACTTGCAGATGAAAAGGAAAAGGTTGCAACCATAAGAGTTATACCATTTTTCAGTTGCGGGGCAAAACTACCTATTTTAACGGCAGTTTCAGCGGCAATTATTAGCCATTTTGGTTTTACAAGTAGCCCTGACTTAATTGTATATTCAATGTACGTTGTCGGCGTAGTGGTTGCAATAATTTCTATAATTATAATGCGTGGTACTACAATGAAAGGGGAAACTCCACCGTTTATAATGGAATTACCAAGTTATCATATGCCACAATTTAAAAATCTTATGATTCACCTTTGGGATAAAGCAAAACACTTTATAAAAAAGGCTTTCACAATAATCGTTGCATCAAGCATTGTAGTTTGGGTATTAACAAACTTTACCTTTGGTTGGAAGTTTATTGCAGACGGCAACGTTAACGACAGTATTTTAGGTGGAATAGGTATGCTACTTCAACCTATATTTACTCCACTTGGCTTTGGTGCACAATTAAACGCAAACGGTTGGGTGTTTATAGTTGCGGCAATTATAGGTTTAATCGCAAAAGAAAACGTTATTGCAGCATTTGGTGTTTTGGCGGCTTGTATTGCAGGTGGCGCAGTTTCTTCAGAAGAAGGCGTTCAAGAAGTTGTTACTATAATAGGTGCAACCGGTATAACTTGGCAAGGCGCAATAGCGTTTATAATATTTAATATGACAACTATTCCGTGTTTTGCGGCAGTTGCAACTGCTAAGGCAGAAATACCAGACAAAAAGAAATTTAGTGGCACAATGCTTTTCTGGTTAGTTGCATCATATATAGTAAGTACTGTGTGCTATTTATCACTAACTTACTGGTGGACGGCAATTATATTTGCAGTAGTACTTGTTGCTGTTTTAATTTTAATAAGAAAAGTAAATTTTAAGTTTAAAAAGAAAAGGTAGAATATTATGGGAGCAACTGAAATATTAGTTATAATAGGGTGCGTTTTGGTGGTCGGTGGCGTAATAGTTAGTGCAATTATCAAAAAAATTAAAGGTGTGCCTAGTTGCGATTGCTGTTCTTCTGATTGTGCAAATTGTAAAAAGGCTAAAAAGAAAAAATAACAAGAATTTTTGCAAAATTTTTGCTAAAAACAACGCAAAAAACGGCTTTTTTAGTTAAAAATAATCAAAAACGCAAAAAACAAGCAAAAATGCGCAAAAACAATATATTTTAACAAAAATTAGGGTAAAAACGGTGAGTTTTGCCCTTTTTTAATTTTTTTATAAATTTTTAAAAATAAATGAAAGAAAAAACCAAAAAGCCTTGAAAAAGGGAAATAAAAGTGCTATAATACCTTTGTTATAGAACTACATTATAATTTCAATTTTAAGAGGTATGGAAAATGAATATTGTTGTATGTGTCAAGCAAGTACCGATGAGTGGAGATGCGAAGGTTGACCCAGTAACTGGGGTAATGATTCGTTCTTCTGCGGATACTAAGTTAAATCCATTTGACCTTTACGCTATTGAAACGGCTTTAAGGTTAAAAAAGGAAGGGGACAGAGTTGTAGCATTGACTATGGGTCCACCATCAGCAGCTGCGGCTTTAGAAGAATGTATTGCTATGGGTATTGATGATGGTATTTTAGTTACTGACAGAGCGTTTGCCGGTGCAGACGTTTTAGCAACTAGTTACACACTTTCTCAAGCAATTAGAAGAGTTAACCCAGATATTATTATTTGTGGTAAACAAACGACTGACGGTGATACTGCACAAGTAGGTGCTGAAATTTCAGAATTTTTAGCAATTCCTTGCGTATCTAACGTTGACAACGTTGAAGGTGTTAAAGACGGTTATATTACTTTAACAAGCAATTTAGGTGACGTAGAAGAAACTTTAAAGGTAAAAATGCCTTGCTTAATTTCAGTAGAAAAAGAAATCTACACACCAAGACTTCCTTCATATAAGAGAAAGAAAGGTTTAGGTAAGATTGAACTAAAAACTCTTACTTTACAAGATTTTATTGATAAAGACCCAAACAACTATGGTCTAAAGGGTTCTCCAACGCAAGTTGAAAGAATATTCCCACCAGAAGTAAAAGTCGAAAAACTCGCACTTGACAAAGCAGATGCTGCGGGTGGTATTTATAAAATTTTAAAGGATAAGAAGTTTATTTAATTATGTTAAAAGTTAATGATTCAAAAATTACCAGTGAAAATATTGATAGTATTATAAAAGTTTGTCCTTTTAACGCAATTGAAAAGGTAGGCAATACCGTTCAAATCAACGCAGCTTGTAAGATGTGTAAAATTTGTGTTAAAAAGACTAACGGCGCAATTGAATTCGTTGAAGACGAAGTTAAAAAGGTTAACAAAGACGAATGGAAGGGTTTAGCAGTTTACTGTGAAGTATTATGTGGTAAACTTCACCCAGTTGCTAAAGAACTTTTAGGCGAAGCAAGAAACTTAGCAGACAAAACTAACCAACCTGTTTACGCATTAGTTATCGGTAGTGATTTAGGTGCTATCGTTGACGACTTAAAAGATGCAGGTGCTGATAAGATTTTCGTTTATGATGATGAAAAGTTAAAAGACTTCCTTATTGAAAGATACACTAACGTATTTGAAGACTTTATCAACAAAATTAAGCCATCATCAATTTTAGTTGCATCAACAAACTTAGGTAGAGTTTTAGCACCAAAAGTAGCCGCAAGATTTAAGACAGGTTTAACGGCTGACTGTACAATGCTTGAAATTAAAGAAAATACTGACCTTGTTCAAATTCGTCCTGCATTTGGCGGTAACATTATGGCTAGAATCGTTACTCCTAACGCAAGACCTCAATTCTGTACCGTTAGATATAAAATATTCTCTAAATTAGAAGAACCATATAAGTTAGCAGAAGTTGTTAATATGGATTTATCTAAAATTAGTATGGAATCTAATATTGAATGTGTTAAAAATGAAGAAAAACCTGCGGCATTTAGCATTTCAGATGCAGACGTTATCGTTGCAGTAGGCCGTGGTGTTGATAAAGGCGATTTACCTGCAATTCAAAAACTTGCAGACCTATTAGGTGGTCAAGTTGCTTGTACAAGACCACTTGTTGAAAGTGGTTGGTTTGATGCAAAAGCGCAAATCGGTCTATCAGGTAGAACTGTTAAGCCAAAGTTAATCTTTACTTTTGGTATTTCAGGTGCAGTTCAATTTACTGCAGGTATGCAAAACAGTTCACTTATTGTTTCAGTTAACACGGATGAAAAAGCGCCAATCTTTAACGTAGCGCATATTGCCGTTGTTGGCGATTATAAAGAAATCCTTAAAGAACTTATTAGTAAAATTGAGGAGGGCAAATAATGTATAAAAAGTTTGAAAAAGCGGATTATGAAAATATTTTAACGCTTATTCCTAAAGATAGAGTATATTATGGCGAAGAAATTACTGAAGACTACTGCCACGATGAATTAGGTGGTGCTTACGGTAAGCCAGACATCATTGTTTTTGTTAAATCAACTGAAGAAGTTTCTGCTATTATGAAATATGCTTACGCAAACAATATTCCAGTTGTAGTAAGAGGTAGTGGTACAGGTCTTGTTGGTGCAGCAGTTGCGCTATATAACGGTATTATGATTTGTACAACTATGATGAACAACATCTTAGAACTTGATGAAAAGAACCTTACTTTAACTGTTGAACCAGGCGTATTACTTCTTGAAATTAACAAATATTTAGAAGACAAAAATCTTTTATACCCACCTGACCCAGGTGAAAAGTCTGCAACAATTGCAGGAAACATCTCAACAAACGCAGGTGGTATGAGAGCAGTTAAATACGGTGTAACCCGTGACTACGTAAGAGAACTTACTTTAGTTCTTCCTAACGGTGAAATTACTAAGGTTGGTGGTAAAACTGTTAAAGACTGTAGTGGTTACGACCTAAAAGGTTTAATTTGTGGTAGTGAAGGTACTTTAGCAATCGTAACTGAAGCAGTATTAAAGTTAGTACCAAAGCCAATGCACTCAATCAGTTTATTAGTTCCTTTTGATACTTTAGAAGGCGCTATTGAAAGTGTTCCAAGAATTATCGCAAGTAGAGCAATTCCAACTGCAATTGAATTTATGGAAAGAGAAACTATTTTATTTGCAGAAGAATACAACGGCAAAAAGTTCCCTGACACAAGCTATCCTGCATATATTCTTATGACTTTTGACGGTAGCACAAAGGCAGGTGTACTTGCCGACTACGAATACGTTGCAGATTTAGTTCTAAACGAACTTGGCGCTAAAGACGTATTTATCGTTGATACTGATGAAAGAAACGAAATGGTTTGGACTGCAAGAGGCGTATTCCTTGAAGCAATTAAAGGTAGCACGACTGAAATGGATGAATGTGACGTAGTAGTTCCAAGAGATAAGGTTGCAGCATTTATTAAATACACTTATGAAGTAAGTGAAAAGTACGGCGTAAGAATGCCATCATTTGGACACGCAGGTGACGGTAACTTACACATCTATATCTGTAAAGATGAATTAACTGACGAAGCGTTTAAGAAGGTTTTAGATGACGTATTTAACGACTTATACAACAAGGCTGAAGAATTCGGTGGTAAGGTTTCAGGCGAACACGGTATCGGTTATGCTAAGAGAGAATACTTAGTAAGAACTTTAGGTGTTAAGCACGAAATTATGAAGGGTATTAAGAAAGTATTTGATGAAAAGAACATTCTAAACCCAGACAAAGTTATCTAATATAACGATAAATTAAAAGGCTATCAAATGATAGCCTTTTTTGTTTTAAATTTTTGCAAATAAAAAAGCCATCTATTTAGATGGCTTTTAATTTATTTAATTAGTCTTTTTTCTTTAATACTACGGTAGCACCGGCTAATAGAATTACTGAAAGGATTGCGCTTCCTATACCGATAACTGAACCACAACCACCCTTGTGAACAAAGGTAATAGTTACAGGTGCGCTATATACACGGTAAGTTTCGCCATAAGCCGTTCTATCTAAATAGAACACAGCAGTAGCAGTACCTTCTTCATTTAAGGTATAAGAACCGTCTTTTGCGGTTAATTCTTTATCAAGGAATATAACTCCACAGTCGGCATTAACTTCGCCTTTGCAAAGTTTTACCTTTTGAGTAAGATTGATTGCTTCGCCAACCTTTACAGTTTGGTTAGTAGCATCAATATAATAATGCCAATCAGTAGTGTATTGTGGGTTGTTAGTTAACGCACCAATAGCACCACTTTCAGTTACAAGCGTACTATTTAAGGTTGCAGAAGTATCGGTTACTGAGTGAGATGAAGCGATACCACGGCAAGATAATTGATAGTAGAAAGTATCAGCACTCCAAAGTTTAGCATTAGTAGTTGTTGCCTTTTTAGGATATGGATAGAAAAGTGGTTGAAAGTTTATAGGGCAAAGATTATTTCTCATTGTAGTAAGTGCATCTTTAACGGTAGTTAAAGTTTCAAAATCACTCGTGTCGCCTAAAACGTACATAGTACCAGGTATTACTACGTTTCTATCCGTAAAGCCGTAAGCAGTATTACTTACCGTGCTTGTGTTCATTGAGTTGTAGTTTATATTAGTTGCACTATAAGATAAGAAGAAAATAATTTTATCTTGTACTCCGTACTTTTCAACTAAATATGAAGCAGAACCAATATTTTTAGCACTTGCAGAAGAAACGTGGCAGTAAATAACTAAGTCTAAGTTTTGAAGTTCTTGACAAACTTCTTCAAAAGTAGGAACGGTAGTTTCTTTACCAGGAATAATATCAACTGTTAAAGCCTTAATTTCTGCTAAAGTTTTGCTTGAATATGCGCCTTCACCGTTAGTAGTTCTCTTTACGTCGGTGTCGTGCATAAGAATTAAGTGACCGTCTTTAGTAGTTTTTAAGTCAATTTCAACTGCGTCTGCATTGTAAAGTTCTTTTGCAGCCTTAATAGCAATAATTGTGTTTTCTGGATATGGATTATCAGCATCTTTGTTTACGCCACGGTGAGCAATAACTACTGGCTTACCGCTAACTGTTTTTTCAGTAATGCTTTCATAAACGTCGTAAACCATACCGGCATCTTCACTTACGATACCGTGGTAGCCACTAGCAATACCTTGGTAAACACCTGCCTTGTCGTTTGCAAAAGACCAAACAGCAATTTGTCTTGTATTAAAATATCTTGTTGCTTCTTCCGTTAAAGGTGCGTTAGAAATTGCAACAAAACTCATATTATCAACAACTAAAGTTCTTGCTTCTTTACGAGCAGTTTCGCTATTTAAGTCGTCAAAAATAAGTGCGCCAGTAATTAACTTTGTAACGTCGTTAGCACGTCTAACTTGTTTTACAAAGTCGGCGTTTTCTTTAGTAGCAACAACGTAAGCATCAATAAGTACTTTTTCTTCAATTAAAGTAGCAAGAGCAGTTGCTTCTTCTTGGCTATCAATTATAAACGCAGGAATAAGCGTTGCTTTATGGTCATCAATGAAAGCTGATGCAGTAGTTAAAACGTTTCCGTTAGAAGTTAAAACGTTCATATTGCTATCAACTTCTACTAATAAAACTGCAGGTCTTTCACCAGTTGTGCTTGGTAAAGTATCAGTTAACTTTTGAACAACTACAGGTGCGTTAACAATGCCAGTTTCAGGTAAATAAACGTCTGCAAGAGTTGCGTCGTTAAATATAGGTTGTTGGAAGTTACCTTCAATAGTAATTTCTTTTACGTCAACGTAGCTACCAGTTGTAGCATACATATATAACCAGAAAAGGGTACTGTTGTTGTTAAGCGTTTCTTGATATTCAATAGTCTTCCAACCGTTTGCATCAGCCGTTAAGTTTGCGTATAAAGTTTGAAGAACTTCAGTCTTTTCAGTACTAGTGCCACTTCTAATAAATCTAAAGGCTAAGTCTCTGTTTGTTTGAAGGGTATAATCTCCACCGTTTGCGTTGCCTAATCTTATAACAAGTTTAACGTTATAAGTTCCAGGAAGCGCAATATCCGTAAAGCCACCGTCTAAAGCAAAAAAGCCTGTGTCTTGAGTTGCTTGAAGTCTCATAAACTTTTCATTATTTTCAGTAATAATTGAAATGCTTCCGTGAGCAGATTGGTTTTCCATAGTTTTTATAAGTTCGTTTTCAACTTGGGTCTTGGTAGTGCCAACCGTTTGTTCTTGCATTGTAGAAAAATCAAGCGTTTTCTTTATAGCGGTAGTAGCGGCAGAAGCACCGAAACTTGTCATAGAAACTGCAAATAAAGAAGTTGCTAAAACCATTAAAACTACAAATAAAACTGTAAGTTTCTTTTTCATAAAAATCCCCTTTGTGTGTTTTTTTGTCTATATTATTTATTATAATTATACATTATAAACCTATTATATTTAATTATAAACTTTTTAGCGTATTTTTGCAATAAAATAAAGCAATTTTTCCTTTTATTTACATAAAAAGACAAGATATGTCAACTTTTGTTTGACAATTAAGAAGGGAAAAAAGTTGATAAATAAAAAGATTACGCCATTTTTTGCTAAAAAACTTTCATTTTTTGAGTTGCTTTCGTTAAAGCATATAAAACGGCTAAAAGATAGAATAACAAGAAATGTTAAATTCAAAAAGGGAAAATAAAAAAAGCCATCTATTTAGATGGCTTTTAATATTTTTAATAAAGACTAAATTTTCTTATAATCAAAGTCTTCACCGTAAACTTTTCTTAAAATTTTGTTTACGTTTGGTTCTTCAACACCAGCTTCACCGATAACTCTTGGGTTTTTAGTACCTTTCTTAGCATCATTGTGGTAGTCAGAACCACCAGAAATTAGAAGTTTATCACCGTACATATCTTCAATTTCTTGATATAAAACTTCGTTAGGGCGTTTTTCAACAGAAGAAGTTTTGTGGTAAGGGTAAACCTTTTCAATTCCGTCAAGACCGTTGTCAATAAGAATTTGAATATATTCTGCTCTAGACATCATTTTGCCACCAAAGTTAACTTCAGGTGCAATTAAGTAAGGGTGAGCAAGAATAACGATACCACCAGCATCGTGAGCAGCTTTTAATACTCTTAAAGCATCAGGCTTTTTTCTATCAACTGAAAGGCTTTTGTCTGCCTTAACCATAAGTTTTGCTTCAGCCCAGTCTTTTGTATAACCCTTTTTAGCAATCATATCAAAAATCATTTTCTTTTGAAGTGTATCAGGGGTTACGCCTGGTCTTGATGCTAAAACTTCTTCAAGAGTAAGTGGCATACCTTTTGCAGTTAATCTATCAAGAAGTTCAACGTAAGCGTCAACTTTGCTTTGCTTAACTTCATCTTCAATGGCTTTTAGTTCAGGACTTGACCAGTCGCAACCTAAACAAACCATATGTGTATCTTCAATTAAAGTTTCAGCAGAGAATTCTACGCCAGGAACAAGTAAAACACCTTGAGATTTAGCATATTCAACCGTGTCAACTTCTTTACCGTCAACGATAATAGTTTTAGGAGGAAGAACGTCGTGGTCGGTTAATGCAAAAATTTTAACGCCTTCTCTAACGGCAGCGGCGATAAGTTCTTCAACTGTATCGTTACCGTCAGAAAGGTTAGTATGTGAGTGTAAATCGCAAAAGTAGTTTGCCATTATTTGTCACCTCTAAATAAAGTGATTAGTCTGTAAGCAACTTCTTCAACACACTTTTCAATAACTTCGTCAGCCTTCATAGGAGACTTAGGAATATCTAATTCAGCAGCAGATTTCTTAACGCCTTCAGCATAAGCATACTTGATAGCAGTAGAAATGTTGATTTTTGAAGCACCACAGTCAACTAACTTTCTGTAAGCTTCGTCGTTTAAGCCTGTACCACCGTGGATAACAACTGAAGTTTCTCTCTTTGATAATTTTTCAACTAAGTCAAAGTTAAGTTTTGGTTCAGCCTTATAAACACCGTGAGCAGTACCAACAGCAGGAGCGATAGCGTCAACACCTGATTTTTCAATGTATTCAACAGTTTCGCCTTCTTCTGCAAGTCTTTCAACGTCAGAAACGATATCTTCTTCAACACCAAGAACTAAACCAACTTCACCTTCAACGGCAACGTTGTGTTCGTGTGCAAAGTCAACAACTCTCTTAGTCTTTTCAATATTTTCTTCCATTGAGAAGTGAGAAAAGTCCATCATAACTGCATCCCAACCGTTAAGGATACAATCTTTTGCTAATTCTTCATCACCACAGTGGTCTAAGTGAAGAGCAAGTCCGTAAGGAGCATCTGCTTTCATTGCGTTAATCATACCGCCTAAAGCCTTAGCGCCTAAACGTTTAACTGTACCAGCTGAAGTTTGTAAAATGATAGCTGTTTTAGCTTTGTTAGCAGCAGCGATAACACCACGAGCAGTTTGTTCGTTGAAGATGTTGAAAGCGCCGATAGCATAGCCGTTGTCGTGTGCATTGTGTAGAACGTCTACAAATTTGTTGTTTTTAAGCATTTGTCTATACCTCGTACAAAAATTTTTTTATTTTTTATTTATTTAAACCTTCTAATGAAAGGTAAATATTTCCTTTAACAGTACAATCGTCCACTCTTTCAAAGTCGTAACCAGGCATTTCCATTTCCTTTAACTTCATATAGCCATCAGTTACCATACCACCCGTTACTTTAATGGTTTTATTAAAGGTTACGAACTTTTCAGCACGGCAGATTGTTCCGTATAATACACTTTGAATACTCTTTAGCATAGCAACTAAAATCTTTTCTCTAGTAGAACCTAAAGTTAAGCCTGTGATAGATGCAGTTTTCTTTTCTAAACTTTGTCTATCGCCAGATAGATATGGCGTAAAGCCTTCTTCAAGTTCTTTAATGTTTTCTAAAGAATCTTTAATCATTGCATAGTATTCAGGTCTAGATAAGTCTTTGCAGAAAGTGTTATAGAACCATTCAACGGCAAAACCACCCGCTGTGGTTGCGTAAATTTGCCATAAACCCTTTCTTGCAGAGTTTCTTAAATAATAATTGTCGTCGGTGACAGGTTTATCAGTTAAAATACTTATCATATCGCTACTACCTGCAGAGTTAAGAACAGTACCTGCAGTTTTGTTTAACGCACCTTCTTGTGCAGCAGCCATATCATTAGTACCCATAGTAACGGTGATACCTTCTCTTAATCCCATAAAGTCTGCCATTTCTTTAGTAAGAGTGCCAAAAGGCGTACCAGGGTCAACAATTTCATCAAAACAATACTTAGGAAGACCAAAAGCATCTAAAATTTCTTCTGACCAGCCTGATTGAGTTGTGGTATTGTAAACACCAAGCATTGATGCGTTTACTAAGTCAACAGCCCATTTTTTAGTAAATAAATAGTGTAGGTAGGTTGGTAGGTGACCAATGTGCTTGGTCTTTTTCATAACTTCTGGCTCGTTATCTTTAAACCATAATAAAGTCATAAGTGAACAACCACCTGCAAATGGAAGAAGTCCCGTTATATTTTTATATTTTTCGTTACCAAAAACGTCATCAACCACTTTAGAGTATGCTCTGCTACGTCTATCTAAGTGAGTGATAATGTTAGGGTAAGTTAAATTACCGTCATCATCTAAAAAAACAGGAGAAGGTGAGAAGGTGTCGTAACAAAGAACTTCAACCTTCTCTAATAAATCTTTATCAAAAGAATCGCACATCTTTTTGATGGCGTTTTTAAGGTCAGCATCCGTTAATTCGTTCTTTTCTCCAGGGAGAATTTGATAAGGATATTCTGCCTTAGCGCTTTGTAAAATGTTTGCTTTTTCATCGGCGATAACGCCTTTAATTGAAGATGTACCGAAATCTAAAGATAAAAATAACATAATCTCTCCGTCTTAATAGTTTGTTTTATAAAATTTTGTTGTCAATAAATGCTTGACGAACGCCTTCTAATTCTTCACCTTCAAGTGGAAGATAAGGAGCTCTTGGAGAACCGGCTTTCCAACCTAAAAGGTTCATACAAGCCTTAACACCTTGAACGCCGTATTTTGCGCCCGTTTCTTTAAGAAGTGCTCTTAAAGCAATTTGCTTTTCTTCAGCTTCTTGTTCTTTACCGTCCATAAATAAAGTAACTATTTCAGCACTTTCGTTAGGGAAGTAGTTTGCAGCAGATACAACACCTGCAGTACCGCCACCTTTTAAGCAAAGAATAAGGTTGTTGATTGAACCAGCAATAAGCATAAAGTCATCTCTACCACCAACGGCTTCAACGTATTCAGCCATCATGTTAGAAGAAGTGTCTTTCATACCGTAAATGTTAGGGTGGTCAGCAAGTTTCTTTGCAATAGCAGGGGAAATACCTACGTTATTGTTATAACTTGGAGCAGTATATAAAAGAACAGGAAGTGGTGACTTATCCGCAATAGACGTATAGAAGTTTTCAATAACCTTATCGTCGATAAGTTTAGGGAAATAGTTAGGCGTAATAATTGAAACGTAATCAATAGCATCTTTTAAAGGTAAAAGTTTATTGATAAATTCAAGTGTTTGAGGCACAGATTCTCTACCTGCGCCTACTATTAAACACTTGTCGCCTTTTTCTTCTATAACAGTTTTAACAACTTCGTAAGATTCTTCATCAGAAAGGGCTTTAAATTCGCCGTTAGAACCTAAACACATATAACCGATAACGTCAGTTTGGTTCCACTTTCTAATATTGTATCTTAAGTTATCAAAATTAATGCTACCGTCTTTTTCAAACGGAGTAGTCACCGGTATAATAATACCAGTAAACTTTTTCATAACTTTTAATTGTTCCTTTTTATATTATAATTTTAAAGTCTTGTCTGGGAACATATCAAATCCCTTTAAGATTTCAGTAACCTTACCAACTAATTCCTTGTCAGCTTCAGTAATTGGCTTACGGAATAAGTCGTAGTTTTGTAAGAATCTTGCAGGTTTACCCATAGCAACTAAAGTAGAATCAGCATAACCGCAATCGCAACCGAAACGAACTGCTAGTTCACCGATATCAACACCGTATTCATCACAAAGGTCACTAGCTTTCTTACAAGCAGCCTTTAATTCAACGTGCTTGTCTTCTGCTCTGTGGTGAGCAAGAGTATGAATACCACGTGCTAACATACCGATATACATAACTGAAGAGTTAACGATACCAATGTTTCTTTCCTTCTTTAAGTCATCAAAATAACCGTCAAGAGTTTGGTCGATTAGGTTGTAACGTAAGAAAGTTAAAAGCATATCAACGTAAGGTGAACGTTCAGCAACGTACTTTAACATATTTAATTGACAGTCAGTAATACCGATGTAACGGCACTTACCTTCTTGACGAAGCTTATCCATTTCTGGAAGAGTTTCTTCAATAAGCATTGTTAAAGATGGAGCTTGACGTACTTCGTGAATTTGGTAAATATCAATGTAATCAGTCTTTAATCTTGTTAAGCTGTTTTCAATTTCCTTTCTAACTCTCTTAGCAGAGTAGTCGAATACGAAGTTAGCAGCATCAACTTCACCTTCGTCAAATCTACCACATTTAGTAGTAAGAACAACGCCCTTTCTCTTGTTGTCACGAGCAAGTGCGATACCCATTCTTGTTTCAGAAAGTCCTCTTGGACCGTAAGAAGGTGAAGTATCAAAGTAGTTGATACCTTTTTCTAATACTAGGTCGATACATTCGTTACATTGGTCTTGTTCAGTTTTGCTGTACATATCGCCAACACCAGTTCCACCATAGCTAAGTCTTGAAACTTCAAAACCAGTTCTACCAAGTGTAGAATAGGTCATAGCTTCTTCATTTTTAATAATGTCGCTCATAGTTATCTCCTTTTTAAGTTATATAAATATTTTTTGTTTTTTAGTTAAAATTCAAATTCGTCGTTAGGATTAATCATGTGAACTTCTGTGTTAGGAGCATTTTCTTTACAGAACGCTAAGAATTGTTCGTGGTCAATCTTAATAGGAGGGAAAGTATCATAGTGGCCAGGAATCATAATTGGAGAATTAACGAAACCTGCAGCAATAGATGCTTCTCTTGGACCCATAACGTATTTATCTCCACAAGGAAGAACTGAAACGTATGGTTTATAAATTTCACCGATAAGTTTCATATCACCGAATAAACCTGTGTCACCAGCAAAGTAAACTGATTTACCACCGTCTGGTTCAATGATGAAACCACAACAACCACCACCTAAGCAAACTTCGCCGTGGTCTTTGTATTCATAACCCCAAATGTCTGAGAAGTGTAATGCGTTAACTGCACGAATAATACAGTCCTTTTGTCTAATGCTACCACCGATATGAACTGCACCACCGTTTTGGTCGGCAGGAATACCGTGTTTAGCAGCGTATAAGCCGATATCAGGAAGAGTAACTAAAGTAGCACCAGCCTTTTTAACGATATCAAGACCGTCACCGCAACCGATATGGTCGTCGTGACCGTGAGTGATAAGTACTAAGTCAGCGTCCATGCAATCTTCCATAGTAAGTTTACAAGTAGGATTTCCGTTAATCCATGGGTCAATATAAATAACAGTACCGTTATTTGTAACAAACTTCCATGAACCGTGTCCTATCCATTTAATCATTTCTTTCATTTTATTAAATCTCCTTAAAATATATTAAGTTAAAATTACTTTCTCTTATCTTTTTCTTTTTCGCCCCAAATGTTAAGAGCGTAGTTTAAGTAATCTTTACAAGCTTTTGCTGAGTCGTATGCAGCATAACCAGTATGGTCGTGGTCGTCAACAATCCAACCGTCAAAACCAGCGGCTTTCATTGCTTCCCAACAGTCCTTTAATCTAACTTCGCCTCTGCCAAGTTCAATCATTCTACCTCTTGAGTCAACAGTGTATCCACCACCGTTATCAGGAACGTTGTGACCTTCCCAAAGCATTTCGTTCTTTCTACCGATAAAGTTAACGTCCTTAAAGTGAACGTAGCTCATACGGTTAGCGTAACGTTTACAGTTTTCAACTTCATCCCAACCACAAAGTTTAGCTTGTGCAGTATCAATACAGAAGTGAACAAGATTAGGGTCTGTTTGAGCCATAAAGTCGTGGAACAACTTTTCTTCGTCAAAAATACTACCCCAGTGGTTATGGAAAGACATTTGCATGCCCATACTCTTAACCCATTCGCCAAGTTCGTTAGCAGTATCAGCCATCCACTTAATTCTGTCTGGCTTTGCTTCTTCAGGAATAGCTAAAAGGTCGTAACGGTCTCTTACCCATTCGTCTAAAATAGCGTTCTTTGAACCAACGTCTCTTGCAAATCTCCAAGTATCCTTAACGTCTGCAAGCGTTCTATTGAATTCTTCTTTAGAACCAAAGCCAACTTTAGCGTAATAGCCAGAAAGTTCAATGCCGTGGATGTCTAAAAGTCTGCTGAAAGTATCAACTCTGTTTCTGTAATTTTCCCAAGCAAAGTAGTAAAATTCGATGCCATCGAATCCTAACAATGCGAAATCGTCTAACATACGGTTAAAGTCTTGAAGATGGTTATCTCTAAGCCAAATGTTAGCACCAAATCCTAATTTCATAAAACACCTCTAAAAAATTTTTAATTATAATAACCGTTTAGGTAATTATTTCTTCCAATCAATGATACCAGCAAATGATTGCCATACGATTTTACCGTCTTTAACGATAAAAGTATCAGTACCGTAAGGAATTGTGCAGAATGGAGAATCTGCCTTCCAAATAATGTAAGCAACTTCTTTATGAACGTAAGTAGTTACGTCTTCATAAGTAGTTTCTGCAGGTAAGCAGTTAGCGATAGAGTCTTTGAAGAATGCTCTAATTTCATCTAAACCTTCTTTTGGACCACCCATATTAACTAAAATTGCGTTATCTGCGTAGTCTAATAAAGTGCCTTCTAGGTCACCAGCGTGTAAGTATTTGATGTGATGTTCTAATACTTCTTGTGTTGTTCTTTTTGTTAAATCTTTCATAATTTTTACCCCTTATTAAAAAATTTATTTTTTTCTATAATAACATTATATAATAAATAAGAAAAAAAGCAAGTTAAATAATGAACTTTTTTGAAAAAATCTAAAAATTTTTTTAATAAAAATTCTTTGTTTTTAATTAAAAATTTTTTATATTCAAAAAAGGGAAGATAAAAAGAAAAAATATCAAAAAAATATGATAAAAAATAACACAAAAAAGAGTAAAAAAACAGCCTTTTTAAATAAAGAAAGGGGACAAACGAGTATCAAAAATAGATAAAAATTTGGTTAAAAAAAGGGTGTTTGAATAGAAAAAATTCACAAAAAACAAAGGTCTTTTTTGGTTAATTTTCACAACACATTTTTTTTGAAAAAAAAGGCAAAAATTTACAAGTAAAAGTTGACTTTTTGGTGGCTATATGTTAAACTATATAATAATTTAGGGAGTTATCGCATTTTTTAGGTAAAATGTTTTTGATAATCTGCCATAAAAAACTAAAAAAATCGCAACAAAACTTGCCGTAAATTAACGATATATATAATATTGTATTAAGGGCGAATTTAAGCGATTTTGGTGATATGTTTTTGTAAAATAATAGATGAGGTAAGGACAAGTGAAAAAAACAAAAGACACTATCTATTACAGAGACAAACGCGCGCATAACAGATTCCATTATAGATTTCAATGGCATGCGTACTTATTAATTTTACCAGCGTTTATCTTTGTAACAATCTTCGTAGTTGCTCCGCTTATAATTTCTTTTGTAAGAAGTTTCTTTGAGTACGAAACTGGTATTTACAACAAGGGCATGAACTACGTAATGGTATTGACGGACCCAGAATTCTTGATTACGTTTAGAAACGTATTCTTCATTGCGCTAATACTTGTAGTATTAATGTTAACCACGTCATTCCTATATGCAAACTGTCTAAATTCATTAGACAACAAGCTTTCAAGATTTGCTAGAACGATGATTTTCGTACCATTCTTTATTTCTGGTATCATTTCATCACTAATGTTCTCAACAATCTTTGACGTATCAGAAGGTTTAATCGGTTACTTATACTACACAAGAGGCGTTTATTTTGACGCAGATATACCAGGTGGTTTAACGCACGTTACTCTAGCCGGTGAATACGTAGTCGGTGGTGGTAATTTCTGGCCGTACTTCTTAATCATACTACCAACTTGGTGGGGTGGTTTCGGTTATCAAGCGCTAATGATGTTTGCAGGTATTATCAATATTCCAAAAGAATATTATGAAGCAGCAAGTATTGACGGTGCAAGTGCAACCAGAAAGATGTTTAGTATCACACTTCCAAATATGAAAAACTATTTCGTACTAGTATTAGTTAACTTAGTAACGGGTTACTTCCAAATGTTCGAAATTCCTAAGATGATGACGGGTGGTGGACCTGAAAAGTATTCAAAACTATTTGGTATGGAATTAATGAGAACGGAATCTCCAGTATTATGGCTATACAGTTCAGTATTAGGCCAAGCAGGTGGACCAGACAGAAACATTGCAGTTGCTGGTGCATTCCTAATAATGGTGTTCGTAACAATTGCAAATATCTTAGTATTTAAGGTATTTAAGTCAGAAAAGAGTATGGATAGCTAAGGAGGAAAATGTAATGAAAAAAGAAAATATTGAACTTACAAAAGAACAAGCATTACTCCTTAAAGCAAGGGCTAAAAAACCTTTTAATGCTAAGAGATTTATCATCAGAGCAATTGAAAGTTTCTTCGTAATCCTTGGTGTAGCAATCATACTTTTCCCAATCTTCTGGATTGTTGTAAGGTCATTTGCTCCAAACGATTACGTACCTATTCAAGAATGGTCATTCTTCCCTAAGAACCCAACGGCTGAAAACTTTATAGCCGTTCTTACAAAACCTTTAAAGGGTGGATACAACCTTGTTAACTCATTATTCTGGACACTTATCGTTTCAGTAGCATCAGTTGTACTTGGTTTAATAATCATGATGACTGCAGCGTTTGCGTTTGCAAGACTTGAATTTAGAGGCAAAGGCGTTTTATGGTGGTACACAATTATTACAATGTTCGTACCAGGTATCGCCGTTAACTTAACGTCAGTTTACCTAGTTGACTTAATCGGCTTAAAAGATACCGTTTGGGTATTGATTCTGCCGGGTCTAGCGGGTGGTTACGGTATATTCTTCTTTAGACAGTTCTTCTTAGGACTACCTAACTCATTAGAAGAAGCAGCCATGATTGACGGATGTCCTATATTCCAAATCTTCTTAAAGATTTTCGTTCCAATGTCAATTACGCCAATCGTAATTATCGCAACAAGAATGTTCAACGGTCACTGGAACAGCTACTTATGGCCAGCACTTACTATTAGAGATAATAGAGAAAAGTATGCCCAAGTAATGCAACTTCTTGCAGCTATTAAAGAAAGTGAAGAAACTGCATACGTAATTGCAGCAACAATGGTTTCTATTATTATTCCTATTCTACTATTTGCGCTCAACCAAAAACGTATCGTTTCAGGTATCGCAATCAGTGGTATGAAATAAACAAAAACAAAATCAAAACGGCTTGATATCAAGCCGTTTTTTGTTTTTAAATTTGCGTTTTGCTATTGCTAACCTAAAAATAAAGTGGTATAATACTTAAGTAATATATTAAGTAATACATAATGTTTTAATAGGTGACAAGATGAAAAGATTTACAAAACTATTATCTTTAATTTTAGTAGGTGGCCTTGTGGCAACTATGGGTTGTGGCGGTGTTAAGCCAAAGTACTATGCTAATAACACGCAAACCCTTATGGAAAGTGTAGACTACGTTGGTTTAATCACGGGCGAAAATTCTAAAAACAAAACAATGACGAACTATAAGTTTGGCGGTACTGACTTAGGTATTCCAGTTTACAACAGCGTTAACGACACAATGTACGTTTTCTTTGGCGATACTTTCCGTTATCCAGAAACGATGGGTGGAGACTATAGAAGTAACGTTTGCTTAACCACAAAAGACTATAAATTATCAAACGGCTTAAAATTTGACGGTGCTACTCCTTATGCAGACGGTATGGCAAAAGAAATTGCAATTGCACTACAAGAAGATTACAGGGAAAAAACAAAAATTCCAACGGGTGGTATTGAAATTGACGGAACTTTATATATGTTCTACTTCTCAAAATACTCTTGGGATACCACAACTATGAATAGAAGGGACTCTATGAACTACGGTGGTTGTATGAAGTCAACCGACAACGGCGCAACGTGGGAAAGGGTTTACGACCTAACTTGGGCAAACCACTTAGAACTTCAAGCAGGTCATAGGGGTCTTCCAGGCGCATATCTTGAAGAACTTATAAATTTAGGTCCAGATGCATTTGGCGGTCTAATTGAAATAGGTAATCTTAAGTTAGCAGAACACGTTGGCTACTATTTCACACAAATTTTCCCTATTGACGGCAAAGACGGTTATATTTACATCTTTGGCGAAGGTGGATATCGTGATGAAGGTATAAAACTTGGCAGAGTTAAAAAAGAAAATTTTGAAAACTTCAACGAATACGAATATTTTACGGGATACAGTAACGGCGAACCTGTTTTTGAAAAGGGTTACGAAGGTTTAAGAAAGGCTGATGAAAGCGACGAAGCCTTTGTTATCGGTTCAAAAACTGGTAAGTGTGGCGAACATTCTATAATGTATAATCCATATCTACAAAAGTGGATTGTAACTTATATTACGGGTAATGCAGACAAAACTGGCAAAGCCGGTATCGTTTTACAAACGGCAGACAATATTTACGGCCCTTACGACACAAAACAAAACATACTTTTAGGAGTTGATGACGTTGCAAAAATCTTCCCTAAAGGTCAACAAGACACGAGTATTTACGGTGGCTTTATGCATGAAAAGTGGACGGAAGAAAACGGAAAGGTTATGTACGTTGTCGTTTCACAATACGCACCAATTTATAACTCAACTTTATTAAGAGTACAATTTAAGTAAAAACAAAAAAGGCTATCAACTTGATAGCCTTTTATTTTTTTAAAAATTATTTTGTAGTTGAGCCAAAGCCACCGTTTCTAACTTCACTAACTTCATCATCATAAGTGATAAAATATTCGGTAAAAATGCCTTGGCAAAAACCTTCCCCTTTTTTTACGGTTAAAGTTTTGTCGTTAGAGCAGTTAGTTAACCTAACAAAAATATGCCCTTCATTGTCAGAATAATAGTAATCACTATCAATAATTCCAACCGTGTTGTCAAGTCTTAAACGGTACTTAAAACCAAGTCCACTTCTTGGGTAAAGGTTAAGAACAAACCCTTCGTCAATTTTAACTCTAATTCCAGTTGGAATAGTAATTGTTTCGTTAGGGTTTAAGGTGAAATCAAATGGCGCAAAAAAATCATACCCAGCGCTACCGGTTGTGGCGCGTTTAGGCAATTTAATTTCTTCATACACCTTTTCATCATTAAAAACTGATAAAAAATTTTCTTTACTTACTTTTTCAAACTTTGCAATTTTTTTCATAATTTTATTTTATCACAATATTAAATATTTGTAAAGGACTTTACAATAAAGCAAAAAAGTGATAAGATAATGCAAGGTGATTAAAATGAAACTTTCAGCAAACATGATGAGATTGTATAATAGATTTGGCATAAAGGGGACTATTGACATTTTTTCAAGCGCAGGGTTTGAAGGAATGGACTTTAACAACGACGTTTTAGAATATAGTGGCGACCTTTATGATAAAAATTTTTATACTGATATAAGAAAATACGCAAACGACAAAAACGTAGAAATTTGCCAAGCACACGCACCTTTTGCGTCAAGTTTTTTGGAAGATAATAAGACAAAAGAACGCTTTTTAGACATAACAAAGTCTATGCGAAACGCATCTTATTTAGGCGCTAAAATGACGGTAGTGCACTCTTGCGTACATAAACCTTATAAAGGTAATGAAGAAGAACTTTTTGACTATAACCTAAAATTCTTCAAAAGCCTTATTCCTTATGCAGAAGAATACGGCATAAAAGTTGCAATTGAAAACGTTTGCACACAAGCAAGGGACAGTATTACTTCTACTGCAGATAGGCTAATTGCCCTTTTAGATGCTCTTGACAACGACGCGTTTACAATTTGTTTTGACGTAGGGCACACTTTTCTTTGTGGCCTTGACATAGGGGAAGAAATTGAAAAGTTAGGTAAAAGAATAGGTTGCACACATATTCACGATAACAACGGAGTAGCCGATCTACACACCCTTCCTTTTTACGGTCAAATTGAGTGGGAAAGTGTTATGAAGGCTTTTGCAAAAAGTGGTTATGAAGGCAACTTAAGTTTTGAAGCGGCAAGATTTATGAAAGAACTTCCTGATGATTTACACCTTGATGCTATGAAGTATAAGGCGCAAGTAGGTAAATACTTAATTAGTAGATACGAATTTTACAAAAACGAAAAATAAATATAAGGGTTTATGATATGCACCTTTTCTTATGATGATACGTTGTTGCTTTGCAACGGATAAAAAATGCCAAGTCGGTTGACTTGGCATTTTTGGTGTACCCGTTGAGACTTGAACTCAAATCGGCGCCGTCGGAGGGCGCTGTTCTATCCAATTAAACTACAGATACCTATTAAATTGATATTATTAGTATATATTGCGCTAAAAAAATAATCAAGTATTTTATAAAAGTTGATATTTTTACAAGAATATGTTAAGATAAAAAAGGTGGTAATATGGCAAAAACAGTAGTGGTTGGTATGAGTGGTGGCGTAGATAGTTCGGTTGCCGCTTTGCTTCTTAAACAACAAGGCTATAACGTAATAGGCCTTTTTATGAAAAATTGGGAAGAAGAGTTGGATTCCGGTTGTTGTACTGCAGAAGAAGATTATTCTGACGTTAGAAGGGTTGCTAATTTAATTGGCATACCTTACTATACCGTAAACTTTGCAAAAGAGTATATGGACAGGGTGTTTTCTTACTTTTTAGAAGAGTACAACGCAGGTAGAACGCCTAATCCAGACGTTTTGTGTAATAGGGAAATCAAGTTTGGACCTTTCAAAGAATACGCAAAAAGTTTAGGGGCAGACTATATTGCAACTGGGCATTATTGCGATATTCTTCACGATGGCGATACTCATTACCTATTAAAAGCAAAAGACCAAAACAAAGACCAAACCTACTTTTTGAACCAACTTTCTCAAGAACAGTTAGACGGCGTTTTATTTCCACTTGGCAAGTTAGATAAGACGGAAGTTAGAAAAATTGCTTTAGAACACGGCTTGGCAACTGCTGAAAAGAAGGACTCAACGGGTATTTGTTTTATCGGGGAAAGGAATTTTAGGCAGTTTTTACAAAACTATATTCCTGCAAAGCCTGGCAAAATGATGACTTATGACGGAAAAGTTTTAGGCGAACATATAGGGCTTATGTATTACACAATCGGTCAACGCCGTGGCTTAAACATCGGTGGACAAAAGGGCGACGACGGTACAAGGTGGTTCGTTATTGAAAAAGATTTAAAAAACAATATATTATACGTAGCGCACGGGGAAGAAGATAAACTTTATAGCAAAGGCTTAATTATGAATAAAGTTAACTGGATTCCTAGTGAGCCTAAAGAAAAGAATTTTAGGTGTACTGCTAAATTTAGATATCGCCAACCAGAACAAGGTTGTGAAGTTTTCATTAAGGATAACGAAATTGAAGTTAAATTTGATGAAAAACAACGCGCAATCACCGAAGGACAGTTCGCAGTCTTCTACGATAAAGACAAATGTATCGGCGGTGGCGTTATTGAAAAAGCGTTATTTTAGTTAGGTAAAAAAGGCCTATATAATATATATACTATATATAGTTGTATAAATAATAAAACATAATATATAAAGTGTTTTTGTAAAATCAAGGGCAAAGGCTAAGGCTTAAGCCCTTTTTTATTGCAAAATAAATCATTTTAAAATTTAAAAAATTTTTTAA
>JAFVYV010000003.1 GCA_017508485.1 Clostridia bacterium
AAAATTATAAAGAAAATAAAACTAAAAAAGGTGATATAAATGGCAAAACCGTTAGTGGCAATCGTAGGTAGACCAAACGTAGGTAAGTCAACGTTTTTTAATAAGGTTGCCGGTAAAAAAATTTCAATAGTTCAAAATATGCCTGGTGTAACCAGAGATAGAATTTATGCTGACGCAGAATGGTGTGGGCATTATTTTTCGTTGGTTGATACTGGTGGGCTTGAATTAAAGTCAACTGATGAAATGTGGGGGCACATTAAAAAACAAGCAGAAATCGCAATTGAAACTGCAGACGTTATTATTCTTTTCACCGATGGTAAAGAAGGTTTGACTCACGGTGATGAAGACGTTGCGTTAAAATTAAGAAAATCAGGCAAAAAGGTTGTTCTAGCCGTTAATAAACTTGAAAATTACGATCCTACTAAGTTATATGAATTCTATAACTTAGGTCTAGGCGAACCTTTTGGTATTTCTGCTGAACACGGAACTGGTATAGGCGACTTACTTGACGAAGTTGTAAAAGGATTTGAAGGTCTTGAAGATACCGAAGATGAAGAAACTTTAAAAATTGCAGTAGTTGGTAAACCAAATGCAGGTAAGTCAAGTTTATGTAATAGAATTTTAGGGTTTGAAAGAACTATCGTTTCAGATATAGCAGGTACTACGAGAGATGCTATTGACACACCTTTTACTTATAAAGACAAAAAATACCTTTTAATTGACACGGCAGGGGTTAGAAAGAAGAAAAAGGTAGAAGAAGATATTGAATATTATAGTGTTGTTAGGGCGTTAGGCGCAGTTAGACGTGCCGACGTTTGTATTATGATGATTGACTCTACTGAAGGTATAACCGAACAAGACGTAAGACTTTGTGGTTATATTCACGAACAAGGAAAACCATCTGTTATCGTTATGAACAAGTGGGATTTAGTAGAAAAAGATACACACACTATCAATAAATTCAACGAAAAGATGGAAGAAGACCTTAAATTCATGGACTATTTTAAGGCAATTTACGTTTCAGCAAAAACGGGACTAAGAACGGAAAAAATTCTTTCTTTTGTTAACGAAGTTTATGAAAACGCAGGTAAGCGTGTTACAACCGGTCAACTTAACGACCTACTTCTTGATGCAGTTAGAACAAGTGAACCACCTTCAATGAACGGTAAGCGCTTGAAGATTTTTTATGCAACTGAAGTTTCAGTATATCCACCAACTTTCGTTTTATTTGTTAACGAAGCACAATTAATGCACTTCTCTTACAAAAGATATTTAGAAAACGTTATAAGAAAGGCTTTTAATTTTGATGGTACACCTATCAGAATTATTGTAAGAGAGCAAGAAAAAGATGACTAATTATATTATTTTGGCAGTTTTAGCAATAGTTTCATATCTTTTAGGTAGTGTAAACTTTGCTATTATTATTTCAAAAATTAAGCAAAAAGATATTCGTGACGTAGGTAGTGGAAATCCAGGTACGCTTAATATGAGCAGAAACTTTGGTTTAAAAATAGGGCTTTTAACCTTCTTTTTAGACGTGTTAAAAGGGGTACTACCAACGCTTATAAGTTTTTTTGTTTTTAGAAAAGAATTTGATATAACTGGTAATTTTAATTTTAGCCATTTAGCGACCTACGTTTGTGGTTTTTCTGCAGTATTAGGGCATATTTATCCTATATTCTTAAAATTTAAGGGTGGCAAAGGTATTGCAACCACTATAGGTGTGTTTTTAATATGCGAATGTACGCAAGGTCTTGCTTGGGCAAGTGTAGTTATAATGGCAATTGTTGCGGCAGTTGTTTTTATTTATATAACGGAATTTGGCGCAATGGGGTCTTTTATAGCAATAACTCCACCTGCAATTAGTGGTGGAATAAGGCTTTATCTTCTTTATGGTAAAATTCCTGAAGTTTCTTATTTATATATAATAAGTTGCGTAATGATTTTACTAATATGTTTCTTTACTTGGTTTGCTCATAGAAAAAATATTGAAAGAATGCTTGCAGGGGAAGAACACCCGACTTCTATAAAACAACTTTTGGTAAAAGCAAAAAACAAAAGAAAGGAAAAGAAGTATTTAAAAGGCAAGTAAATAAAAAATAAATAACATAATAAAACAAAACCTCTCATATACTAAAAATGAAATATATGGGAGGTTTTTTCATGGAAAAGACAGAAAAATACAATATTTACCAAGATATAGTTTCAAGAACTAACGGAGATATTTACATAGGTGTAGTTGGCCCTTGCAGAACGGGAAAATCAACTTTTATAACAAAATTTATGGAGAAATTAGTTATTCCAAACATATCTAATAAACTTCAAAAACAAATTGCGTTAGATGAATTACCACAGTCTGCTGAAGGCAAGACGATAATGACTTCAGAACCAAAGTTTATCCCTGCAAACGCCGTTAAAATTCAAATTAAAAACAAAGTAAATGCAAACGTAAGGTTAATTGATTGCGTTGGTTATTTAGTTGACGGGGTTTTAGGACACGAAGAAAACGGCAAGGCAAGACTTGTAAAAACCCCGTGGAGTGATGATGAAATACCTTTTTCTAAAGCGGCAGAAATCGGTACAAAGAAGGTAATAACAGAATATTCAACTATAGGAATTTTGGTTACTGCTGACGGCTCTTTTACCAATATTTCAAGAGATAGTTATGAATTAGCAGAAGAAAGGGTGGTTGAAGAATTAAAAGATTGCAATAAACCGTTTATAATCGTATTAAAGTGTAAAAATCCTAATGAAAAGGAAACCATTGAGTTAAGAAACAGTTTAGAAGAAAAGTATCAAGTGCCTGTCGTTGGGGTAAACGTTAACGAAATGGATATGGAAGATATTAACGGCGTTTTAGAAAAGATTTTGTTTGAATTTCCTATGCAAAATTTTGACGTTGATATTCCATCATTTTTGAAGGTTTTACCTGAAAATAGTTCAATTATTACTGAAATTTTATCAAGGGTAAAAGAAAGTTCTAAAAAAATGCAAAAGATGCGTGATTTTAACGAATTTTTATCTGCTTTTAGTGAAGATGAAAAGTTCTTTTCACCAGACCTATTAAACGTTGATTTAAGTAGTGGCGAAACTGCTTATGAAATTAGGGCAAAACAAAACCTTTTCTTTGCCGTTTTAAGTGAAGAATGTGGCGAAAAAATTGACAACGATAAAGAACTTATGGCATACGTAAAATCGTTAGCAGAAGCCAAAGAAAGTTATGAAAAGTTAAAGACTGCCCTTTATGAAGTTGATGAAAAGGGTTACGGTGTAGTTATGCCAAGCGTAAAAGATATGGTTTTACAAGAACCTGAACTTGTTAAGCAAGGTGGAAAGTATAGCGTAAGATTAAAGGCATCTGCACCAAGTTTACATATTATGAAAGTTGACGTAAATGCAGAAGTTACGCCTATGATAGGTACGGAAAAACAAAGCGAAGACCTAAAAAATTATCTGCTTACAAGTTTTGAAGAAGACCAAAAGGGCATTTGGGAAACTAATATGTTTGGTAAGTCTTTATCAGATTTAATGAGTGAAAGTTTGCAAGGAAAAGTTGATAACGTTAAAGACGTTGTTCAAGGAAAGTTAAGAAAGACTTTAACAAAAATTGTAAACGAAGGCAAAGGCGGAATAATTTGTATTTTGTTATAAGAAAAAGCACCTGTTTTTAGGTGCTTTTTTATTTTACAAATTAGCAAAGATTGACTTTTTTTTAGCAAAAATTGATTTATTTACTTTTTGATATTGACTTTTTTCTTGTAATTTATATAATTATATTTGTATGAATATATATAAAGGAGAAGTATTGATGAAAAGATTGGTTGTTTTATTTAGCGTTCTTTTGGCACTTTCAACGGCGTTATTTTCATTAACTTTGATGTCAACAAACGCAAGTGCTGTTACGCAAACAAGAGTTGCAACGACTAATTTTAGCAACTTAGAAGTTGGTACTATTATTAAGGGTGATACATCTTTAAACCCTCAAAGTGGCGAATTATTAGGTGGTTTTGTAAACGCAAACCAACAATTCTCAACTGGTAGTGCTGGTACAACAACTGTTGTGGAAGATGGAGAAGACAAAGTTCTTGAAATTGCAACAACTTCAACGGCAAGTAAGGCATACGTTCACACTAACCTTTTCTTAAGTAAAGGCTTAGTGCCAGGTGAAACTTATACTATTTCTATAACCTATAAGTTTACGGAAAACTACGTTAAACCATCTGTACCAAGTAATTATGGTTATTTATGTATAAGAAACAGTAATGGTTTTGGTGATCTTCACGTTTTAGACAAGGAAACTGGTGAAAATCAAGGCACTATAGATGCTAATGGTTGGTATACTTATACAACTACAGTAACAACTAAAACAGCAGGTGGCACTAACTTAAATAAAATTCTTATATTAGTTACTGCTAACGGAACAGCGAACGGCGAAGCGGCTGGTATATACTTAAAATCTTTTTCAATTATTGGTGAAGAAGAAGTTCCTTTAGAAGAAGAAATTGAAGTAGAACAAACTGCAACTACTGACTTTAGCAACCTTTCAACTAACGCAACAATCGGTAGTACAAGTGTAGGCTTATCTGTTACTAAAGACGATTTATTAGGTGGTTTTGCAAAAACAAACCAACAATTCTCAACGGATAGTAAAGGTAAAACAACAGTTGTAGAAGAAAGTAGTTCTAAAAACTTATTAATTACAACAACGTCAACTGCGTCTGATGCACACGTTCACGTTAACTTCTTCTTAGGTCAAGGCTTAATACCAAGTAGAGAATATACTATTACTTTTGTTTATAAATTTACAGATAATTACGTTCAACCTGCAACTAACAAATACGGCAACAGAATTGTTATAAGAAACACTAACGGTTTTGGCGATATTAAGGTTTGCGATACTGACGGCAACCCACAAGGCACTTTAGATGCTAACGGTTATTATACTTATACAACTACTGTAACAACAAAAGCGGCAGGTGGCTCTAACTTAAATAAATTCATTTTATTAGTATCAGCAAGTGGTACGGATAATGGCGAAGCAACTGGTATCTACGTTAAGGCGCTTACTGTAACAGGCCCTGGTATTATAATTAAAGATAACAGTGTGGCATCGGTTGTTCGTATTAACTACTGGAACCCAGACACATCTGAAAAGAACCCAAGTATTGCTTTATACAAAGGTGTTCATACAGATGAAGACAACACTTATAGAGAAAGAATTACATACTTCACTTCAGGTGAAGAAAATGGTATCCCTTATATTGAAGTTGAATTAAAGAGAGGGGTATATTACGCAAAATCATACTATCGTAACTATAAATTTACTGGCGATGATGCTATTACCAAGTACTTCTACGTTGTTGGTGAAGGCGAACCTATCGTAATTGATATTTGCCATCCAACAATGGAAAAAAACAACTGGTCAGAAGCAGGTATGATTGAGGCAACCGACGAAGTTTTAGCAAATTTTGCAGGTACTGATGATTTAGTTGGTTATGAACCATTTGATACGCCAACTTTCACAAAACACGCAGACAATCCTAAAGAATTTATGACAAATACTGAGGCTTGTGAATACGTTGACGCTTTAGATGCAAGTTCTAATAATTTATACGTTTACTATCCGTTTGGTTTATCTGAAATGGGTAATAAAACACCTGTAATGGTATTTACAAAGACTGATTTAACAGGTAAAACTTTTGAAGAAGCAGGTACGATTATTAGAGCGCTTAAAAAAGAAGTTTTAATGACAACTGGTGGTTTACATGGTAACGAACCAGCAGGTATGGAAGGTAATCTTGCTCTTGCAAAGGAACTTTGTGGGGTATATGGTAGTCAAATTTTAGATGATTTTGGTGCAATTGTTATTATGCCAATAGTAAGTGTTGATAATAACCAAAGATACGCTCGTTCTACTACGACTGGAATTAATCCAAACCGTGAACTATTAAGAGCATCAATTGAATCAACACAAAACCAAATTGCAACTTATAATAACTTTATGCCAACAGTTTACGTTGACTGTCACGAAGACTATGGTAGATTTAATATTGACGAAGCAACGGGTGTTATTTCTGAAGAATTAATGGACGTAGCAGTTCGTTATTCAAGTGTTCAAAACTCTCCTTTATATACTGTGAAAGAAGGGGAATATGACGTTGTTAATGATAAGGGTTACGTAATGATGGTTGATGCTCTTGATAACACAAGAGCGTTAGGTCTTCGTTCAGAAGTTTACTACGTAGGAACGACTTCTCCAGGCAACTCAAAAGACTATCCTATAGTTCGTGGTTCATATTCTTTCATTGTTGAAGTAATGCGTATATCAAGTGGTAAAACTCGTTACGCAAGGGCAGTATTTGCTATGAAAGAAGCGTTAAAGAGTATTATAAACAGCATCTGCGAATATGACGGTGCTCTTGCCGAACACGTTTATTCTTCTCGTGAAGCATTGGAAAGTGTTACAAAATATGATGCGAATAGATTATTCGCACTTGAATTTAAGACAAGTGGAAACAACAAAGTAACTTTCCCTTACCCAACCTTAAAACCAGATGGAACTTACGCTAATGAAACAAGAACGTACTCTCGTTCTTTAGTTGATACGGTAACAAAAGTTCGTGCAATGCCAACAGCATACGTTGTTGATGCAAACAACCCTAATATTGATGAAATATTAACGATTTTAGATATTCACGGAATTAAATATACCAAATTAAAAGATGGTAGTAGTTTATTGTTAAAGAAGTATTCAGGTGGATATACTAACACTACTATTGGTGCTTCAACTAACGTAACTTTTGAAAACGGTGCGTATGCAGTAACTTTAAACTGTGCTGATGCTTACTTAATTCCATATTTATTTGAACCTGACTGTGTTCCTTTTGTTAGTGCAAATGAAACAACAATAAGTTTTGCACATATGGGATATATAACTGATGAAAACCCAGTTTATCGTTCAGTTGTAGATGACGTTTACTTAACAATTGAAAGTTTAAGCGTTGATGCACCTAGTGATAAAGGTGGTTGTGGTTCAGTTATAACAACAACAAACGTTATTATATCAATGCTACTTTTAGCGGGGGCATCTTTAGTTGTTAAAAAGAAAGACTAATCTCTAACAAAAAATAAAAGGCGACTGTAAAAAAGTTGCCTTTTTTATTTTTAAATTATATTTAATATAAATATAACCCTTTTGTTTGACAATATTAAAGAATTAAAGTATAATAAACTAACTATCGCGTGTAATTCGCATATTTGTACAAATTTTGTTATTTTTAAGCAAAATTAAGGAGAAATTAGACTATGGAAATGTCAAAAACCTATAATCCAATAGAGTTTGAAAAAAGAATTTACTCTGATTGGGAAAATAGCGGTTGTTTTACGGCAAAAGTTGATAAAAACAAACTTCCGTTTACAATCGTAATACCACCTCCAAATATTACTGGTCAACTTCATATGGGCCACGCATTAAACGATACTTTGCAAGATACTTTAATTAGATTTAAAAGAATGCAAGGTTATTCTGCGTTATGGCTTCCTGGTACTGACCACGCTTCAATTGCTACTGAAGTTAAAATTGTTGAACAAATGGCAAGTGAAGGCTTAACTAAAAAAGATATCGGTAGAGATGGCTTTTTAGAAAGAGCATGGAAATGGAAGGAAAAATACGGTGGTAGAATTGTTGAACAGTTAAAGAGTATGGGTGTTTCTTGCGACTGGTCAAGACTTGCCTTTACTATGGATGAAAAATGTTCAAAGGCTGTTAAAGAGGTTTTTGTCAACTTATATAATAAAGGTTTAATTTATCAAGGGGATAGAATTATCAACTGGTGTCCTGACTGTAAAACTGCACTTTCTGATGCAGAAGTTGAGTACGTTGAAAAGGACTCTTTCCTTTGGTATATCAAATATCCAGTAAAGGATAGTGATGAATATTTAGTAGTTGCAACAACTCGTCCTGAAACGATGCTTGGCGATACTGCCGTTGCAGTTAACCCTAAAGATAAGCGTTTTGCTAACTTAATTGGCAAAATGTTAGTTTTACCTTTAATCAACAAAGAAATTCCTGTTGTAGCCGACGAATACGTTGAAATGGATTTTGGTACTGGCGCAGTTAAAATTACACCAGCACACGACCCTAACGACTTTGAAGTTGGTTTAAGACATAATTTAGAAGTTATCAGAGTTATGAACGATGACGGCACAATGAACGAATTAGCAGGGGAATATAACGGCTTACCAAGTTTAGAAGCGCGTGAAAAAATCGTTGAAGACTTGAAGGCTTTAGGTCTTTTAGAAAAGATTGAACCATTAAAGCATAACGTTGGACATTGTTATAGATGTCACCATCAAGTTGAACCTATCGTTTCAAAACAATGGTTCGTTAAAATGGAACCACTTGCAAAACCTGCTATTGACGTAGTTAGAAAGAAGAGTATAACTTTTTCACCAAACCGTTTTTCTAAAATCTATTTTAACTGGATGGAAAATATTAAGGACTGGTGTATTTCACGTCAACTTTGGTGGGGACATAGAATTCCTGCTTACTACTGTCAAGATTGTGGTGAAACTATCGTTTCAAAAGAAGACGTTAAGGTTTGTACAAAGTGTGGTAGCACTAACGTAAAACAAGATGAAGACGTATTAGATACGTGGTTCTCTTCAGCATTATGGCCATTCTCAACACTTGGCTATCCTGATATGACTGAAGACTTAAAATACTTCTATCCAACTGACGTATTAGTTACTGCTTACGATATTATTTTCTTCTGGGTTGCTAGAATGATTTTCTCTGGAATAGAACATATGGGTAGAATTCCATTTAAAGACGTTCTTATCCACGGTATCGTTCGTGATAGCCAAGGTAGAAAGATGAGTAAGTCTTTAGGAAACGGTATTGACCCACTTGAAATTATTGATAAACACGGTGCAGACACACTTAGATTTTCTCTTATGAACGGTGTTGCTGCAGGTAGTGATACAAGATTTTCTGATGAAAAGATTGAAGGTAGCCGTAACTTTATGAACAAAATTTGGAACGCTTCAAGATTCGTTTTAATGAATGCTGAAGGTAAAAAATTGCGTTCAATTGATAAGTGCGACCTAACTATCGTTGATAAGTGGATTATTTCAAGACTAAATAAGACTATTAGAAACGTAACTACTAAAATGGAAAAGTTTGAAATGGGTCTTGCGCTTTCTTCTTTATACGACTTTGTATGGAGTGATTTCTGCGACTGGTATATTGAATTAACAAAGCCTGTTTTATATGGTAATGATGAAAATAAAATTATAAATACCGTAAGCGTATTAGTTCACGTATTAACGGAAACTTTAAAACTTTTACATCCTTTTGTTCCATTTATTACGGAAGAAATTTACCAAAATATTCCAAAAACAAAGGGTAAAATTATGCTTAGTGAATTCCCAAGATATAACACTAAAAACAACTTCTCAAGATACGTTGCGAGAGTTGAAGATATAATGGGAATTATTAAGACTGTAAGAAATATTAAGGCAACCGTTAAAGCACCACCTTCAAAGAAGGTTAAACTTTACGTAAAAACTAACGAAAAAACTACTATCAAGCAAGGTGCTATTTATATTGAAAAATTAGCAAACGTTTCAGGAATTGAATTTATTGAAGATAAGGCTCAATTAACTGAAAAGACTATGTCACAAGTTTTAGACGGCTTTGAAATTTATATTCCACTTGGCGAATTAGTTGATACCGATAAAGAAATTGAAAGATTAAACGGTGAAATTAAGAAGGTTGAACAAGAAATTGCAAGAGCAAGTGGTAAACTTTCAAACGCAGGTTTCTTAGCAAAAGCACCTAAAAACCTTGTAAACGAAGAAAGAGAAAAGTTGAACTCTTATTTAGAAATAAGAAGTAAACTTGAAAAAGAATTAAAAGAATTAATGTAATAAAAAACCCCACTTTTTAGTGGGGTTTTTGTTTTAGTAGTCAAGTTTTATAATATCAAAATCGTTTTGATTTGAACAAACGGAAATGAAAAAATCATCAACTTTTTTAGTTGTAATGATAACGTCTTCAAGATTGTCGTTATAATAAATTTTTTGACCGTCAATTCTTATGTTTTTTAAGGAAGTTAAAATAGAACTTGCCTTATATTTTACAAAACTTTCAGCCTTTGTCCAAAGAGCAAAGAAGTCTTCTTTTTTTAAAATTTCATTTCCAAAAACGTTTTTGTTTATATTTGAAAACTTTTTGTCTTTAATAACTTCAACGTCAATACCAACGTTTTCATTTGAAATAACGATGGCAACTATATTTTGACTATGTGAAATGTTGAAGGCGATAGGACTGTTTTCAATATAAAGTTTTCCAAATTCCGTTTTTTTCAAATCTTTGTCCGTTATTTTTAAGTCGTAATACTTTTCTAAAATAAAAAACAAAAATTCGTGAGCATCTTTTTTGTCTAAATTAGTATAATAAACTGTATTCATATTAAAATTATATAAAAAAAAGTGTTTTAAGTCAATACTTGTTGAAAAATTTTGTATTGACAAAAATTGATACTTATATTATAATAAAAAAGTAAATTCTATTATGGGGATTTAGGTGATGGATAAGAAATTAAGAAAGGCACTCATTAAAGAGTGGAAGAAGAACGGAGTTTTATTTATTGATGAAGATTCCGTATTTTTTGATGAAAATGTAAAGATAGAAGAAGGGGTTACTATTTACCCTAACAATCATCTTTACGGAAACACGATTATTAAAAAGGGTGCTGTTATTAAACCTAATAATATTATAACTGATAGCATTATTGGGGAAGAATGTACCGTTCTTGCAAGTGTTATTGAAAGTTCAACGGTTGGCAAAAAGGTTTCAATTGGACCAAATGCTCATTTAAGACCAAAAAGCATTATTGAAGATAATTGCCGTATAGGTAACTTTGTTGAAACTAAAAATGCATTAATAAAAGCAAAATCAAAAGTTTCACACCTAACTTACGTTGGCGATGCCGAAATTGGTGAAAATTGTAATTTAGGTTGTGGCGTTATTTTTGTTAACTATAACGGAGAAATTAAACAAAAATCAGTTATAGGCGATAATTGTTTTATAGGTAGTAATTGTAATATTATTGCACCTGTTAACGTTGGTTCTCGTTCATTTATAGCAGCGGGAACGACAATTACAAAATCAGTTGAAGAAGGAAGTTTTATCATAGGAAGACCAAGACAAGAAGAAAACAAAAAACTTGCTGAAAAATATATAAAGAAGGATTAATATATGGGAAGTTATTTCGGAACTGACGGTATTCGTGGTATTACAAATGAGTTTTTAACGGGAGATTTGGCTTTTAAGGCTGGTAATGCTTTAGGTCAAATTAAGAACAAAGCTTTAATAGTTGTCGGCAGAGATACGAGAGTTTCAGGCGATATGCTTGCGTTATCTTTAGCAAGTGGCGCTATCTCAGCTGGTGCAACCGTTTATGATTTAGGAATTATTCCAACAGCAGGTATTGCTTACGTTACAAAAGAGTTAAAGGCTGATTTTGGCGTGGTAATTTCTGCATCTCATAATCCACCTGAATATAATGGTATAAAAGTTTTTTCAAGTGAAGGTTATAAATTAGACAGAGATTTAGAAGATGAAATTGAAAAGAAAATGGCATCTCTTTCACTTCTTCCAAATGATGAAATAGGTAGATATTTTCAAAAACCAGAATTAGTTGATTCTTACGGTTTAAGCATTGAAAATATTTGTAAAGAAGGCTTAAAAGGTCTAAAAGTTATAATTGACTGTTCAAACGGTGCAAGTTATAAAGTTGCTCCTAAAATTTTTGAAGATTTAGGTGCTGACGTAGTTGCAATTAACGTTTCAAACGCAGGTGTTGATATAAATAAAGACTGTGGTGCACTTCATCCTGAAAAACTTGCTAAAATGGTTGTAGAAACTAACAGTCATTGTGGTTTTGCTTATGATGGTGACTCTGATAGATTAATTGCCGTTGATGAAAAGGGAAATATTATTGATGGCGATAAACTTATTTATATGCTTGCTAACTATTATAAGGAAAAGGGTATTCTTCAAAATAACTTAGTAGTTGGCACAACTCATACAAATATGGGCGTTCAAAAGAAACTTCTTGAAAACGGCATTGAAATGCATAGAAGTGATATTGGCGACAAATACGTTATTGAAATGATGTTAAAAGATGGCGCAGTAGTCGGTGGAGAACAATCAGGTCATATTATTCTAAAGAATTATACAACTACTGGCGACGGAATACTTTCTTCTATTGCAATTGCTAAGATTTTAGCAGAAACGAAAAGACCACTATCTTCATTTATTGACGTTCAACTTTATCCACAAGCAAACTTTAACGTAAAAGTTAAAGATAAAGTTAGGGTATTAAATAACGAACAATTAGCAAAAGCCATTGAAAAAGAAAAGGAATACTTAAAAAATAGAGGCAGAGTTGTTGTTCGTGCATCTGGTACAGAAGATATTATAAGAATATTTACCGAAACTGAAAGTGAAGAACTATCTAAAGAAGTGACTGACAGACTTGTAAAAGTAATTGAAAATATATAAAAATAAAAAAGCACTTTTAATAAGTGCTTTTTTTAATTGGTAGCCCCATGGGGAATCGAACCCCAGATTCCACCGTGAGAGGGTGGCGTCTTAACCGCTTGACCATGAGGCCGTTTACCCACCTGTGCCGTTAACTGAAAAAATGATAACCCCGTTTTTAACAGGAGAATTAAGGTCTTTCTTTCGCCGTATCTCTTTGATAACTTCCGGAAAATACGTCGGAAAAGAGCGCCACTAAAAAGAAAGAACGCAAAGTTCAAATTATCAGTTGTGGATTAATTTTACTCAGCCATCGAACACTGCAGGCAATTAGAGTTTAGCACAACATTTTTTATTTTGCAACTAAATTAAAAACTTATAAAAAAATTATTATGGATACCAAAGATAAAAAGAAAAAGTTTATTAATATAAGACCTGTTTTATTTACAGCCGTTAGTTTAATAATAGGTATTGTTTTTGCTTATTATTTATTGCTAAACAAAACAATTTCTTATATATTGCTAGGGGTTTTACTTTTTGTTTTGGTTTTTTCAATTATTTATTATAGAAAAACTACTGAATTTATTAGGATTATAAAGTGTACTATTTATATGATAATAGCCTTTATAGTAGGGTTATCTTCTTTTACTTTTGTATTAAATAGGTATGAAAAGGCAGGTATTAAAGAAGACTATTACGTAATTTACGGCACCGTTTCAAAACTATCTTCTTATGACGATTATTTTTATTACGTGCTTGATGATTTAGTGCTTTTTGAAGATGGCAAAATGGTTGAAAACCGTTACAATCTATCTTTTTACTCAAGTGAAGTTTTAGAACTTGGCGACCAAATTTCATTAAAAGCGTACGTTAATAATTATGAATTTATTTATAATGGTAATTTTTCTACAAACAAAATTCAAAAGAATATAAAATATTATACTTACGACGTGCAAAACTTGGTTGTATATGGTAATGATGCTAATCTTTTTCAAAAAGCAAACACTTTAATAAGAAAAACTTTGAAAGAAAATTTAAGTGAAGACACTTTTGGTGTTGCTTTGGCATTGATGACGGGTGATTCTACCTTTATTGAAGATAACTTGCTAACTAATTATAGGAACTCAGGTATTTCACACATATTTGCCGTATCAGGTCTTCATATAGGCTTTTTGTCTACAATAATTTGCTTTATACTAAACAAACTAAGGGTAAGAAAAATAATTCAATTTTTTATTGTTTTTCCTATATTGATTTTTTATTCAGGTATATGTTCTTTTATGCCATCTTCTTTACGCGCCGTTATTATGTGTTCGGTCGCTCTTTTAATGCGTTGCGTTGGGGAAAAGTATGACGTTATAACTTCTATAAGTTTTAGCGCAATTATAGTTTTACTTATTAGACCGTTAGAACTTTTTAGCGTAGGTTTTCAACTTTCATACGTTTCTTGTATAGGTATAACTTTACTAACAAGACCTTTTACAAAACTATTAAAATTTTTACCACAAAAAATTGCAAGTAGTTTGGCAACTATTTTATCTGCGCAAATTTCAACTGCGCCACTTTTGTTGATATATTTTAACAAGGTTTCAATAATAGCAACCTTGTTTAATTTGCTTTTGGTACCAGTTGTTTTTATATTGTTTATTTTATTGTTTTTTGCAATAATTTTAGCCATAATTTTTCCATCTTTAGGTTTTATTTTTGTTCCTATGAATTTTATGATATTAGGAATAAACTGGCTTGTAAACCTTTTTGATTATTCATTTTTATTGCTTACTGGTATAACAATAGGGGCTTTTGTTTTTATTTATTATTTTGTTCTTTTAATAATTAGTGGGTTCTTCAATTTTGAACGGCTTTCTAAAATAATTTTATCAATATCATTAACCATAGTTTTAGTTGTAGGTTCTACGGGGCTAACTCTTTTAGATAGAACAACCGTTGGCGTAAACGTAAGTTCTTCTGGCGGAATAGAATATACTTTGTTTACTGGTAAAGAAGATAATTTAGTTATAAACAAAATAGATGATAGTTATAATTTAAAAGAGATAACTAGAAAATTAAATGAGTGTGAGATTGATAAAATTGAAAACGTTATAATAGCAACTGATGATACTTTTATTTTGTTTTTATTAGATTTAGAAAAGGAAGTATCTATACAAAACGTTTATTATTATGGTTGTAAAAACAGTTTTTTCACTTCAGTTATGCCTAACGTTAATTTTATAAATTGTACCGTTTATGAAAACGCCACTTTAGATGCAAAATTTAGTTTTTTAGCAGATGGTTTTGCCGTTGATTATGAAAGTAGGGGCACTACTTTTCTACTTGTTAGTGAAATGGTTGGTACAAACGTCTTTATATCATTAAAAGAAAAACGAGACGTTGTTATTTTGTCGGACGGGGTAGAAAGTATTTTTCCAAATTTTGTCAATAAGTACTTAATAAGTTATAAAAACCAAGAAAATATTTTAAATGTAGCAAATGGCAAAAATATATTGCTAAAAATTAACAAATATGGCTTAAAATAGTATAAATCTTACTTGCAAAAATGCAATAAAGATGTTAAAATAAATATGTATATGGTTAAGTTTTTTGAGTTCAAAAATTTTTTATTAAAAAATGATACTTCACCCGTTTATTTGTTAGAAGGGGAAGACCTGTTTTTTAGAAAAGAAGGGATAGAAATATTAAAAAATACCTTTATTTCTATGCCTGATTTTAACTTTAAAGAATACGACTTTTCGGAAACTACTGTTGAAACGCTTATTTCTTCACTTTTAGAGTATCCGTTAGGCGAACGATTTAGAATGCTTGTGGTTAGAGAGTTTTACCCTAAAGCAGAAGTTTTAAAAAAATTTGACCAGTTTTTTAACAAACTTGAAAGTACGATTTTTGTAATAGTTAATGAAAAAAAACATTTACCATTTTCAAAAATTGAAGGGCTTGTTACAATTGACTGTAATAAAGAAAGTCCAACTGTTTTAGGTAAATGGATAGTTAACTTGTTAAAAGAAAAAGAGTTAAAAATAGAGTTATCTTTAGCAGAAATGATAGCAGAATATTGCTCTTTAGATATGGTAAAAATTAATAATGAAGCAAACAAAATTATTGATTTTTACGAAAAGGGCAAGGTTGTTGATAAACAAACGGTTGATAATTTAATAACTAAAGATATTGAATATCAAATTTATGAAATGACTGACTTTGTTGGTAAAAAGAATTTCCAAATGGCTCTTTCATCAATAAATGAAATGCTAAAAAAAGGGGAAACACAACAAAGACTGCTTAGTTCTATTTATAATTATTTTAGAAGATTGTTTTTTATTGCTACGACTTCTTTAACAAATCAAGAAATTGCAGAAATGCTTGGTACAAAAGAGTACGCAATTAAAAAATCAAAAGAACAACTTAAAAATTTCAAAACAAAAGCACTTAAAAAAGCAGTTGATACACTTGCCGATTACGATTACTTTGTAAAATCGGGTAAAATACTAGTGGGTAATGCAATTTTTTTAGAAGTGTTTAAGATAATGGTAGGAGGATAACAAATGAAATATTGGGATAATTTTTTAGCCTTAATTGATTCTTTGTCTGACCCAAAAAGACTTGTTTCAAGTTTAATATTTGTTTTCGCAATTGCGTTCATATATTATATAACTTTTAAGTTTTTAAAGAATAACAATTCCGGCAATTTAATAACGATATTCGTGCTTTTAATCTTTTTTGGCGCAGTAGTGTTATTGCTTGCAGATGCAATACCAAACGGATATTTTATCGTGCTACCTACCCTTTATATTTTCTTTATACTTATCGTATATTCATTAGAAATAAAAAGGTCAATTTGGTCAAGACAAGTTTCTAACGAAAAAAATGAAAAGGTAGATTACGACCAACAAAAGATAGATACTTGTATAAATGAAATTATAAAAGCCCTACAAAATATGTCTAAAAACGATATAGGTGCGTTAATCGTTTTATCTAACGGAAACGTTCCAAACCAAATTTTAGATAGTGGTGTTAGATTAAATTGTGATATATCATCTCAGTTAATAGAAAGTGTTTTCTTTCCAAAAACTCCACTTCACGACGGCGCTTTAATAATAAACGGTACTAAAATTGTTGCAGCAGGTTGCTTTTTACCACTAACTCAAAAAGAAAACTTACCAAAAGAACTTGGTTCAAGGCACAGAGCAGGTATAGGTATTACGGAAACAATTGACGTTACTTCATTAATAGTTTCTGAAGAAACAGGTATCATTTCAACGGTAAAGGCTGGTAAAATTACAAGATATGCCGATACTGAAATGTTAAAAAATGCATTAAGCAAATTCTATTGGCAAGACTTATTTGCCCAAGGTAGATAAAGGAGAGATAAAATGAAAAAAGAAAAGTCAAAAATTGCTAGTTTTTTCTTTGATAATATTCCGTTAAAACTTTTAGCGTTAGTTCTTGCTGTTTTTACCTTTGTTATTACAAGTATTTAAGGAGTATTTATGAGCGTTTTAAGACCTGCAGATATTTTAATTCCAAAAATCAAAGATTTTACAAAATGGTCAGTAGTTGCTTGCGACCAGTTTACTTCTGAAATTGAGTATTGGACAAAATTAAAGGAAATTGTTGGTGAAGAATATTCAACTTTAAACCTTGTTTATCCTGAAATTTATTTAAATGAAAATACTGAAGAAAGAATAAAAAATATAAACGAAAATATGGTCAAATACCTTGAAGACGGGGTGTTTGAAGAATATAAAAACTGTTTTATTTTAACGGTTAGAGATACAAAATACGTTAAAAACAGAGTTGGTTTAATAGGTGTAGTTGACCTTGAAGAATACAGTTTTGAATTTGAAAAGAAGCCGTTTATAAGACCAACTGAAGCAACGGTTAAAGAAAGAATACCACCACGTATTGAAATTCGTAAAAATGCAGTTTTAGAATTCCCTCACGTAATGCTACTTGTTGATGATGAAGAAGAAAAGGTTATTGAAAGCATTTATGCTGAAAGAGAAAACTTAAAAAAGATTTACGATTCTAATCTAAATATGGAAGGCGGTAGTATTAAGGGTTATTTAATTGAAGATACCACTTCCGTTTTAGAAAAGTTTGAAAGTTTACTTGAAAAAGATAGACTTGTTAAAAAATACGGCAAAGAAGAAAGACTTTTATTTGCAGTAGGCGACGGTAACCACTCTTTAGCAACTGCAAAAGTTATGTGGGAAAATATTAAACCTACTTTAACAAAAAAAGAGCAAGAAACTTCAAAAGCAAGATATGCTTTAGTTGAAATTTGCAACGTATATCAAGATGCAATCTATTTTGAACCTATTTTTAGGTTTGTTACTGATATTGATAAAGATGCTTTCTTAAAAGGCTTGCAAAAGGTAAACTTTGGTAAAGTAACTTTATATGACGGCAACGAAACGGATTATAATAACGACCTATCCGTGCCTGAAACAATTATTAATATTGACGAGTATATAAAAGATTTTATCGCTAAAAACGGTGGTAAAGTTGACTATATACACGGGGTAGAAAACGTTAAAAATTTAGTTGATAAATTCGGTGGTGTTGGTATAATATTTGACAAATTTGACAAGAACAGTTTGTTCAAGTATATAATAGATAATGGAATTCTCCCTAAGAAAACCTTTTCAATGGGTGAAGGCATAGAAAAAAGATATTATTTAGAAGGACGTAGGATAAAGTAATTATGTTAAAAGTATGTAAATTTGGTGGAACTTCAATGGCAGACGCCAAGGCAATTAAACAAGTTGCCGATATTATCAATGCAGATAAAGATAGAAGATACGTTGTTGTTTCTGCACCGGGTAAAAGATTTAAAGAAGATATTAAGGTAACCGACCTTTTAATTAAATGTTATAACGACGTTTTAAGAAACGGCGAATGCAAGGAAACTTTTTCAGTTATTAGAGATAGATTTATCGGTATTGTAAAAGACCTTGGTATTGATTTTGATATTAATAGCGTTTTAGATGAAACTGAAAAGGAAATTGTTGAAAACAGTTCACTTGACTTTTCAGCATCAAGAGGGGAATACTTAATGGCAAGAGTGTTTGCTGCATATATGAACGTTCCTTTCGTTGACGCAAAAGGTTTAATTAGATTTGACAGTAAAGGAAGATTAAACGAATCTTACACTTATGATAAAACTAAAATGAAACTTGAAGGGCTTGAAATGGCTGTTATTCCAGGTTTTTACGGCAAAAACTCACAAGGTAATATAAAAACCTTTAGCCGTGGTGGTAGCGATATTACGGGTTCTTTAATTGCAAGAGCAATGGGTGCAGATATTTATGAAAATTGGACTGACGTTAACGGCTTTTTAGTTTGCGACCCAAGAGTTGTTGCTAATCCAAAGGTAATTAAGTTCCTTTCTTACCAAGAACTTCGCGAACTTTCTTATATGGGTGCATCAGTTCTTCACTCTGAAGCAATTTTCCCACTTGTAAAGAGCAAAATTCCTGTAAATATTAGAAACACTTTTGACCCAAGTCAAGAAGGCACAATGATTGTTCCTAACGATTATTATGCAAACGTTAAGCCTGATATTATCACGGGTATTGCAGGACTAAAAGACTTTACCGTTATTTATATTGAAAAATCACTTATGAACGAAGAAGTTGGTTTTGTAAGAAAGGTTCTTTCAGTAATTGAACAACACGGTATTTGTTTTGAAAATATTCCATCAGGTATTGATACAATTTCAATCGTTATCGCATCAAAAGCGCTTGAAAACGGTGTATTAAACGACGTTGTTAGTGAAATTAGGGAAAGTGTTAGCCCTGACTTTATAAGAGTTATTGAAAACATTTCATTAATTGCAACGGTTGGTCACGGTATGGCAACTAAAGCAGGTGTTGCAGCAAAATTATTCAACGCACTTGCTAAGGAAAACATCAATATTAAGATGATTGACCAAGGTTCAAGCGAACTTAACATTATAATCGGTGTTTCTAATACTGATTATGAAAAGAGTATTAAGGCTATTTACAACGAATTTATTGACTAATTTTAGGTTTTATTGCCTTAAAAAACAATATAAAAAAGTGAAATTTAAAAAATAATTTCACTTTTTTTAATTTTACTATTGAAAAAAGCACATATTAGTAGTAAAATAAATAAAAAAAGGAGGCTTTTTATATGGGCGAAAACGTTGTACAAAACAATAAGATAAATAAACTTTTATTAGCATTTAAAATTGTTGTGCTAGCGATTTATGCTTTAACAACTATATTTTTAATTTGGGTAAATATTAGCACTATAATTTCTTTACCTGAAGAACAATTTGCAATTTTAGGATTAGTTATATATACTGTTTATTATGCTCCTGTAGGGTATGGAGTTGCGCTTTTATTCTCAGTAGCAGGTTTAATTATTAGCAAAGTTAAAAAGACTGGCAAAAAAGACGTAGTTCCATTTATATTAGGTATTGTTTTACCAATTGTAACTGAATTATTATTTATTATTGTTATGTTTATTCTTTCAGGAACTGCGCAATAAATAACTAAATAAATTAAAATTTTTAGAGACGGATTTTTCCGTCTCTTTTTTTTGCATATTTTTTTATATACCAAAATATACTTTATTGATGTTAAGTTTTTTACCTGAAAGAATAAAAAATGAAGTTGACCCTATTGATTTAAGCGAAGTTTATGAAATTAGGTTAAGAAAGGGACAACCTATAATAATAAACCATAAAAATAGCCTAAAATCAGTTTATAACGGCAAATTAACTGATGAAGTTGATAAAGGCTTAATAATATTAAAAAGCGATTTAGAAGAGTTAATTAAAAGGTTGACTGAATTTTCGGTATATTCTTTTAACGAACAAATAAAAGAAGGTTATTTAACAAGTAAAGACGGCGTTAGGGTAGGGCTTTCAGGAGAATGTGTGGTTGAAAATGGTAAAGTTATAACAATTTCAAGCATACATTCAGTAAATATAAGAATTCCACACGATATTTTTGGTGCAAGTAATGAAATTTTTAAAAAAATAACTAAGGACGGGCTTAAAAGCACTTTGATAATTTCTCCACCAGGACAAGGCAAAACGACTATATTAAAAGACTTAATAAGAAACTTAAAAATTTTAAGGCAAAATATTTTAGTTATAGATGAACGAAACGAACTTTTTTCTTTTAGTAATTGTTTTGCAGATTATATAAAAAATTGTGATAAACTTTATGCTTTTAATTACGGTTTAAGAAGTTTATCGCCAAAAATTGTTATAACTGATGAAATTATGAAAAAAGAAGATTTTTTGTGTGTTAAATCGTGTATTGATTCGGGCATAAAAATAATTGCCACGATACACGGTAATTCTATTGAAAAGGTAAAAAATAAAGACTTTTTTATAGATAATCTCTTTGAAAAATATATTTTATTAAAAGAATTTGGTAGACCTGGTCAAATAGATATAATAATATGATTTATTTAGGTTTTTGCATAGTTGTTTTAACAACTTATATAGGTTATTGTTTTTCAAAAAAACTAGTTAAAAGAAAGACTTTTTTAAATGATTTTTATAACTTTAACCAAAAAATAAAGAGGGAAGTTGGCTTTTCAAAAAAGCCTATTTTAAGCATTTTAGAAGAAGAAAATACAGACTTTTCAGGCTTACTTAAAGATGCTATTTTAACTGATAAAGAAGAAAGACCAAACTATTTAATAAAAGATGATTATGACCTTTTTATAAATTACAAAAACTTTTTAGGGACAAGCGACAGTAAAAGTCAAATAAATTATTTTAACACTATAAACGAAAGTATAAAAAAACTTCTTGAAACAGCAAAGGCTAATGAAGAAAAACTTAAACCTTTATACTTAAAACTAGGTTTTTTTGTAGGTTTAACTATACTTATAATATTGATATAAGGGAACTTTAATATGAGTATTGATATAATTTTTAAGATTGCTGCAATAGGCATTTTAATTGCAGTAGTCACACAGATACTTAAAAAAAGTGATAGAGATGATATTGCAACGCTAGTTGGTCTTGTTGGCTTAATTATAGTTATAACTATGGTAATAGGTATGATAAGCGACCTGTTTGAAAATATAAAAGGGTTATTTTTTCTTTATTAATGGTTAACGTAATTGCAATTTCAATAACTAGTGCCATTTTGATTTTATATTTAAACTCAATAAACAAAGAATTAGCACTTATTGCAACAATTTCAGCCGGAATACTTGTAACTTTTATGCTTTTTGATTACGTAAATGAAATATTCGGCTTTTTTGATAAATTAATTTCTTTGACTAATATTGATAAAAGCATTTTTAAAATTATTATAAAAATAACTTTGATAGGTTATATAGTAGAGTTTTCTGCAAGTATAGTAGAAGATTTTGGTATGAAAAGTTTATCGCTAAAACTTATCGTTAGTGGAAAGGTTGTTATTTTATGCATGGCACTACCAATTCTATATTCAGTATTAGAACTTTTAATAAACTTGTTGCAATAATAGTTGTTTTAACTATAATGGTGTTTTTGTTTTTATCGCCACCTAAAAAGGTAAAAGCAGACGCCTTTACTGATGAAATTGACAAGATGCTTGATGAAATTGATTTAAGTGAATTAGAGCAGTTTTTTGATAAGTTAGGTGAAGGTGGGTTTAGTATAAAAGTAAAGGACATACTATCAGGTAATTTTAATACCGACTATTCAAATTTTTTCAACTATCTTTTAGAAGTCCTTTTTTCAAAAGTAAAGTCGTTAATACCTATTTTTACAACCATTTTAGCAATATGTATTTTTTCAATTTTACTAAACGGCAACAAGAGTAGTTTAGGGGAATTAAAAGGCGTTGTATCAACCGTTTGTTTTTTTGCAATAAGTTTAGTTTTGATTTTACAAACGGGTAAGGTTATAAATGAAGTAAAAGAAATAATAGGTTCGTTAAGAAATTTTGTTTCAATAATTTCGCCAATACTTTTAACACTTATGGTGGCAAGTGGTGGCAACGTGTCCGCCACCCTTTATAAGCCTACCGTAGCCTTTTTGAGTAATGGTATAACGGAAATAATTTTATCTATTGTACTGCCTTTAGTTATGGCTATTTTTATTTTTAACGTTATATCATCTTTTATAGAAAACACACGGTTTAATAGAACTATTGAACTTGTTTCTTCTATAATAAAGTGGGTTTTAGGCATTTCTTTTACAGTTTTTACCGTTTTTTTGTCAATTCAAGGGATAGGCGCAAGTAGTATAGACGGAATATCTTTAAGGGTTACAAAATACACAATTTCAAACTCCGTGCCTATAATAGGTGGGTTTATAAGCGGTGGCTTTGATATTGTCGTTGCAGGTTCTGCACTTATAAAAAATGCAGTCGGTATAGGTGGGCTTATTTTTACTTTTTATCTACTTATTTCGCCACTTATTTACATACTTGCATTTTCTTTAATATTAAAGTTTATAGGGGCAATATTAGAGCCACTTTCAAGTTTAAAATTTACCAACTTCTTTTTTGGGCTGTCAAAAACTTTAGAACTTTTACTTGCTTGTATAATAGGTGTGTTTTTTATGGTTTTTATATCAATAGTTTTAATGATTTGTTCGGCAAACGCAATAGTACTATGAAGGCGTATTTATTAGAAATAGTCGTTGTAATTTTTATAACTTGCGTATCAAGTTTAATTTTATCAGAAGGACGGCTTAAGTTCTTTATTAAAAGCATTTATTCAATAGTGCTTGTTTTGGTAATAATATCTCCTATTGTAAAAAACAAAGGGGAAAAGGTTGATTTTAACCTTTTTTCTGAAAACGAAATAGTTTACGACCAAAATTTTTTAGAATACGTTGATAATAAAAAAATAGAAAGTTTAAAAGATAAAATAGAAGAAATTTTGTTAGATTTTGGCGTAAAAAACGGGCAGGTAATAATTGAAAAAGATATAAAAACTAATGAGATTAAAAAAATTGTTATTGATTTAAAAAATGCAGTTATTGAAAACGATAACAAGCATATAAATATAGTAAAAGAAATTAAGGACAAATTAAAAAAAGAAACGTTAATTGAGGTAGATGTAAAAATAAATGAAGGATAAAATAAAACTAAAAGAAAGGTTAAAAAATAAAAAGTTTTTAGAAGGACTGTTTGTTGCTTTATTAATTTTAATTGCCCTTATAATTTTCTTTTCAACCTTTAAAAAGGAAGAAAAAGTTGCTTCTTTTAACGAATATATTGTCGCTTTAGAAAATAAGTTAGAAAGTGCCTTAAGTAAGGTTGAAAACGTAGGTAAGGTTAGCGTTGTTATAAACGTTTCATCAACGCCTGAAACCATACTTGCAGTTGAAACGACCATAACGCAAAACGGCGATTCGGTTAAAAGCGTAACTACGCCTATAATAGTAGGTGGTGAAACGGTAGTGCTTAAGGAAGAAGTTCCAAAAATAACAGGCGTTTTAATAGTAGCAGAAGGAGCAAATAATTTGTTTGTAAAAAGCAAGTTAATAAATTGTACTTCTACGCTATTAAATATAAACGCTGATAAAATAGAAATTTTAACTATGAAATAACGGAGGTTTAAGATGACAAAAAAGAAGAAGATTATTGTATTAGCAAGTATGGTGGCTTTATTAGCCGTGACTGCAGTTTTTAACTTTGTTTTCACAAACGGAACTTTAGGTAATATTGATTTACCGGTTACTGCAAACAGTTATTTTGCAGAAATGCGTGCTGAAAGGGTTAGTTCAAGAAGTGAAAGTTTAACACAACTTGATGCTATTATTAACGCAAGTGAAGTAAGTTCAAGTGAAAGAAGTGATGCTTTAAAGTTAAAGACACAATTAACGGCAATTACTGAACAAGAAATGCTTTTAGAAACCTTAATTAAAGCATACGGTTTTGAAGATTGCGTTGTAACGATGGGGGTTAACTCTTCAAACGTAAACGTAATGGTAAAAACAAGCGATTTAACGCAAGAAGATGCAATACTTATCTATTCAATTATTGAAGAAGAACAAATTTCGACCTTTGAAAACGTAAATATTATACCTATTTCTTAAAAAACACTATGCAAAATTAAAATTATGTGTTAAAATATAATCAACGAATCAAATACGAGGTGTTGATAGTGTCATATTTTAAGAAAATACCATCTCAAACTCACGAAGGGAAGATTGTTTATGGTGAAGGTATAATTGATAATATCGTTATATTGGCAGTTGCTGAAGTTGAGGGGGTTGATATTTATCTTCCTTATGAAGGTAAGTCAAAATCTGCAATTAAATCTGTAAAAATAAGACACGAAAAAGAAGGAATTTACGTTGACGTTGACGTTGTTGTAGATTCATCTTATATCGTGCCGGAAGTTGCTTTTAGGGTGCAAGAAAATATTAAACATAACGTAGAAGCAATGACGGAATTCCATATTGCAGAAGTTAACGTTGTTGTTAAAGGCGTTATCTTTAATGAAGAAAAGAAGGAAGAAGTAAAAATTGAACCTACTGAAGAATTAGAAGAAGTTGAAAAAGAGGATTAATTTTATGCCACAAGAAATTGTGGCATTTTGAGTATTAGAAAAATGAGAAGTGTTGCTAGAGAAGAAGTTTTCAAATATTTATATTCAGATTTATTTAATGAAGAAAGTAAGGCGTTTTTTGAAGCCCTATTAAAAAACAGTAAGTTAGATGATTCAGACAGGGCTTTTGCTAAAAAACTTTTAGAAACGATAAAGGATAATTTTGATGAACTTACCTGTTCAATTTCAAATTTATTACAAAACTATAAAATTGAAAGAGTTTATAGTCTTGATAAGTGCGCTTTACTTATCGGTATGGCTGAAATTAAGTTTTTTGACGATATTCCAGTTGCAGTTTCTATTAACGAAGTTATAAATTTAGTGAAAGTTTATTCTACGGAAAAAAGCATTACTTTTGTAAACGGCGTACTTGCTGAATATGCAAAACAAGAGGGAAAATAATGGCAAAATTAATTGACGGAAAGGAAATTTCAACTCAAATTAAGTTAGAGTTAAAAGATAAAGTTTCATTATTTAAAGAAAAGTACGGCAAGGATATAACACTTGCCGTTGTTTTAGTTGGGGAAAACCCTGCTTCACAAGTTTACGTTAGAAATAAAATTAAAGCAACTGAACTTGTTGGTATGAAATCACTTTCATTTTATTTACCTGAAGATGCAAGTGAAAATGAAGTTATTGAGTGCGTAAACGCACTTGCAAATGATGATAAAGTTGACGGTATTTTAGTACAATTACCACTTCCTAAACATTTAGATGAAAATAAAATTTTAAATTTAATACCAGCAAATAAAGACGTTGATGGTTTTTTGGCTGAAAACGTAGGTAAACTTTTACTTTTTGAAGATTCTACCGTTGCTTGTACTCCTTTTGGCGTGTTAGAACTATTAAAGAGAGAAAATATTGAAATTGCAGGTAAAAATGCAGTTGTTATCGGTAGAAGTAATATCGTAGGCAAACCTATGGCAATGCTACTTTTAAGAGAAAATGCAACGGTTACTATTTGCCACAGTAAGACAAAAAACTTGAAAGAAGTTTGCAAACAAGCAGATATTTTAGTTGCAGCAATAGGAAAAGCAAAGTTTGTTACTAAAGATATGGTTAAAAAAGGTGCCGTGGTAATTGACGTTGGCATAAATAGAATTGACGGCAAACTTTACGGCGACGTTGATTTTGAAAAGGTTTCTAAAAAGGCATCTTACATTACGCCAGTACCTGGTGGGGTAGGACCTATGACTATTGCAATGCTACTTCAAAACACCTATCTTTTAGCAGAAAAAAAGGTTAAAGAAAATGTTTAACGAAAAATATAACGAATATCTTAAACTTTTTGAAGACTATCTTCAAAAAGAAATTGAAAAAATTAATTGTGAAAAGGTGCTAAAAGAAAGCATCATTTACAGTTTAACAACGGGTGGTAAAAGAATAAGACCTGTTTTAATGATAGCAGTAAATGATGTTTTAGGTGGTAATGAGAAAGACGTTTTACCATTTGCATTAGCGCTTGAAATGATTCACACTTACTCGCTTATTCACGATGATTTACCTGCTATGGATAATGATGATTTTAGAAGGGGTAAGCCTTCAAATCATAAAAAATTTGGTGAAGGCGTTGCCATTTTAGCAGGTGATTCTTTACTAAATATTGCGTGTGAAATAGCAATTAAAGAGTCTTTTAAGGGTATAAATCAATTAAAAGCAAGTGAGTTTTTATTTTATTCATCAGGCATAAAAGGTATGATTAACGGACAAGCAATTGATATTACTTACCAAAATGATACTTTAGATGAAAAAACTTTATTAAAAGTTATTGAAAATAAAACTGCAAGGTTAATTATTGCCCCGGTTGTTATTGCATCACTATTAAACGGTAGTAAGCATTATGAAGAACTTTACGATTTTTCAAAATCTTTAGGTTTTATCTTTCAATTTACCGACGATTTACTTGACGATAAAGAAGAAAATATAAATTCATTAAAAGTTTATTCTAAAGAAGAATTATTAAAAATAATAGAAGAATATAAAAATAATTGTTTACAAAGTTTAACAGAAATTGAAAACAATAAGTTTTTAATTGAACTTACAAATTATATATGTAAAAGGAAAGTATAAAAAATTAAATAATTTCAATAATATGCAAAAAAATATTCAAATATTGTTGAAATTATTTTTTTTTAATTGTATAATTGACGTATGAAAGTAGGAATTTATTTTAACAAAACAAAAAATATTGATGAAAAGAACAGACAACATCTTATATCGTTATTAGAAGATGCGAAAATTGAGTACGTATTTTTTGAAGAAGGTAAACTTCAAAACAACGTAGATTTTTTACTAGCTTTCGGTGGGGACGGAACTATACTTTATTTAGCAGATTTTGCCTCTAAAAACGATATTCCACTTATAGGTATTAACTTTGGTAAGTTGGGCTTTTTAACAGAGTTTGAACTTGATGAAATTGACCTTGCTATAAAAATGCTAAAGGACAACGATTATAAAATTGACAAGCGTTCAATGCTTAAGGTTGACGTAAACAACGAATCTTTTTATGCTTTAAACGATGTGGTTTTAGAAAGATTTTATGAAGAAGGCCAACTAAATTTAGTTATAAACGTTCTTGTAAAAATTGACAATAATATTGTTGACTGCATAAACGGTGACGGGGTTATCGTTGGTACGCCAACAGGTTCTACTGCATATTCTTTATCAGCAGGTGGTGACGTTTTAGCCCCTGAAATTTCAGGTAATATTATGACGCCTATTAACGCGCACTCACTTCACAACCGTTCAATTGTGTTTTCATCATCATCTGAAATGGTTTTAACTTTAGCAAATAACGATAAGGCTTCACTTTTATTAGATGGTAAACGCCAAAAAGTGTTATGTGATAAAGACGTGGTTAAAATCAATCAATCACCATATTCAGTTAAATTTTTAAGAAAAAAGAACTTTAACTTTTATGGAAGATTGCTTTCAAAATTAAATCGCAAAGGATATTAAAATGACTAAAAAAGAAAGACAAGAAAAAATTCTTGAAATTATAAATGAATATGAAATTGATACGCAAGAAGCCTTAACTATAAAGTTTAAGGAACTTGGTTTTGAGGTTACACAAGCAACAATTTCACGCGATATTAAGGAAATGCACTTAACAAAAGTTCAAGGAAAAATAAAAAAGTTTAAGTATGCAAAACTTAATTTTGACTCAAGCAAAGTTAACGTAAAATTAACAAGACTTTTTAAGGAAGCAGTAGTATCTTTTATACCTATAAACAATATGGTTTTAATAAAAACGCTTAGTGGTAACGCATCAAGCGTATGTTTTTTTATAGATAATTTAGGTATTGAACAAATTATGGGTTCAATTGCAGGTGACGATACTATTTTAGTAATTACAAAAAGCAATTTTGATGCAGAATTCGTTGTAAAGAAGTTTAAGGAAATTATATCAAATGTTGAATAGTCTTATCATTAACAATATAGCGCTTATTGATAATGCTGAAATTAACTTCAAAAAAGGGTTAAACGTTTTATCTGGCGAAACTGGTAGTGGGAAATCTGTTATTTTAGATTCTCTCAATTTTGTGCTAGGCGCAAAAGCAGATAAAACAATGATAAGACACGGGGAAGAAAAGTGCCAAGTAACTGCCGAATTTGACCTTTCAAACATTTCTTATATAAAAGAAGTTTTTGAAGAAAACGGGTTTGAATATGACGATACTTTAGTTATAACAAGAAGGTTTAATATTGACGGCCGTGGAGATATAAGATTAAACGGCAATATTATAACTTCTAGTATGCTTAAAAAGTTTACTGCAAAACTTATGGATATTCACGGTCAAAGTGAACACTTTTATTTGTTAAAAGAAAGCAATCAGTTAGAACTTTTAGATAAATTTTCAGGCAAAGAATTATTAGATATAAAAGAAAGTATTTCTTACCTTTTTACTGAGTACAAAAAGGTTTTAAAAGAACTAAAAGAACTTGGTGGTAGTGAAAGTGAAAGAGCATATAGACTTGACCTTTTAGAGTATCAAATTAAGGAAATTGAAACTGCTGATATCAAAGAAAATGAGATTGAAGAACTATTAGTGATTAAAGAAAGACTTAATAATTTAGAAAAGATTTCTTCAGCATTTAATACTGTTATTGAAGCCGTAAAAGGTGATAACGGTGTAAACGATAGACTAAACGTCGCTAGTAGGAATTTTTTTAGCGTAATAAATTTAGATGAAAAGTACCAAATAATATACGACCGTTTAGAAAATGCTAAAACGGAAATTGATGATATCGCATACGAAATTTCAAACTTATCTGAAGAATTAAGCGACAATGAGTATGATATTAACAGCATTGAAGAAAGAATTGAAGTCGTTAAAAAAATTCAAAGAAAGTACGGAAAAGCATATGAAGATATTCAAAAAACCTTAGAAGATGCTATCGTTGAAAGGGATAAACTGCTTAATTTTAACGTTATTGCAGAAAAGAATTTGCAAAGAAAAACTGAACTTGAAGAAGAACTATTCAAAGATTACTTGGCGTTAAGGAAGGTGCGTAAAGAAAACGCATTAGTTTTTGCAAATAACGTGCTAAACGAACTAAAACAACTTGGTATGCCACACGCACAGTTTGAAATTTTGTTTGACGGTCCAAATGAAATTGCCGACTGTAAGTTTGATAGCGATAATGGAATTGATAGTGTTGAATTTAGTTTTTCAGCAAACCTTGGCGAGCCTTGTAAACCACTTTCAAAAATTGTAAGTGGTGGTGAAATAAGCCGTTTTATGCTTGGCGTTAAATCACAAACTGCTAAATATAACGATATTTCTACCTTTATTTTTGATGAAATTGATGCAGGTATTAGTGGAAATATAGCAAAAGTAGTAGGTAAAAAGTTTATTGATATTGCAAAAGACACGCAAGTAATTGCCGTTACGCACTTGCCACAAATTATGTCAATGGGCGATAACTGTTTATACATTGAAAAGAAAGAAGATGAAGTAAAAACGGTTACCATAGTTAAAGAACTTGATGAAAACGGAAAGATTGAAGAAGTAGTTCGTTTAGTCGGTGGTAATATTAATAGCGAAAGCGCAATTTTACACGCAAAAGAATTATTAAAAGAAGCAAAAGAGTACAAAGACAGTATTTACTAATATGAAACTAAAATATTTTGACGGAATTAAAGATGGACTACCCGTATGCTTTGCATATTTAGTGGTGTCCTTTACTTTTGGAATAGCGGCATCTGGACTTGGAATTGATACCTTTTGGGCAATCTTAATTTCTGCAACTAACCTAACTTCTGCAGGTCAGTTTGCAGGAATAAATATGATTGCTTTAGATGCTGGGTTAATTGAATTATTTATAGCAGTATTTATTATAAACTCAAGGTATATGCTTATGAGTTTATCTTTATCGCAAAGTTTAACGGAAAAACTTGGAACTTTTAAAAGACTTTGTATGAGTTTTTTTGTTACTGATGAAATTTTTGCTATTGCAAATTTTAGAAAGGATAGACTTTCTTTTAACTATTTTATGGGTTTAGCGACAACTCCTTATTTTGGTTGGTCAATAGGTACTCTTTTAGGGTGTTTAACAAATAGTATTTTGCCTTTAAGTTTACAAAATGCTATGGGAATTGCCCTTTATTGTATGTTTATTGCAATAATAATTCCACCTGCAACTAAATCAAAGGCAATAACTTTTTGTATTGCAATTGCAATAATACTTTCCGTTTTATTATATTACGTGCCAGGCTTAAACAAGATATCTTTTGGCGTAAGTATAATAATTTCAGCCCTTCTTTCAGCCGGTATTACGGCATTTGTATTCCCAATAAAGGAAAGAGATGACGAAGAAGGTAAGGAGGTGCAAAATGCTACTTAACGCTTTAATTTTGGCACTTGCATCATATATACCAAGATTTGTTCCGTTGGTAATTTTTAGAAAGAAGATAAAATCAAAGTTTGTTCGTTCACTTTTATTTTATATTCCATACGCCGTTCTATCTGCACTAACTTTTCCGTCTATACTATATTCAACTGGAAATATATATACTGCTATAATAGGCACGGCAATTGCTTTAGGACTTTCTTTCTTTAAGGTAAATATGGCGTTAGTTGCACTAATTTGTGTTTTAACCGTTTTCGGTTTAGGATTTTTATTTTAGAACCTAGTAAATTTTTAATTTATTAGGTTTTTTTGTATACAAAATAAAAAGATTACACATCATAATTTTGTCTATGAAAAAATTAAGAAGAATTATTTTGTTATTTGTAGTCTTTTTGTCAATATTTACATTTAATACGAATATTGCAAAAGCAAGTGAAGAAGTTTATATAGGTGGTATAGCGTGTGGCTTTCAACTAAACACTAAAGGCGTGTTAGTTGTTGGCACGACTGAAGTTTTATCAAGTGAAGGCAATATTTCTCCAGCAGAAATTGCAGGCATCAAAACGGGTGACGTTATATTAAAAATTAACGGTAAAGAAATTAACTCTAGTTACGATTTAGAAAACAGCTTAACTGAAACTGAGGGGGAAGTTCTATTAAAAAGAGAAAAGGAAATTCTTAACGTAAAAGCAACCCCTAAAAAAGACCTAAACGGTAAGTTAAGGTTAGGGCTTTTTGTAAGAAACGACGTTGCAGGTATAGGGACTATAACCTACGTTAAAGGAAATAGGTTTGGTGCGTTAGGGCATACCGTTTCTGATGCAAACGGCGAAATTGTGGAAATAACCGGTGGTAAAATATATAAATGTAACGTAGGAAAGGTAGTTAAAGGTGAAAAAGGTAAACCAGGCGAACTTAGGGGGAGTTTTATAAAAAGCAATCTTTTAGGTGATGCTGATAAGAACTTATCAACAGGTGTTTACGGCACTATTGACAATAAAAACCTTAATTTAATAAAAACCACTTGTGCTAAAAAGGAAGATATTACGGTTGGTGATGCAAAAATTTATAGTACCATTTGTGGAGATGAAATAAAAAGTTATGATATTAAGATTATAAAGGTTGATTTTTCTACGCCTGACAATAGAAACTTTGTTATTAAAATTACCGATAAAGAGTTAATAGAACAAACGGGTGGTATCGTTCAAGGTATGAGTGGTAGCCCTATCGTTCAAAACGGAAAGTTAATAGGTGCAGTTACTCACGTATTTATAAACGACCCTGAACGTGGTTTTGGAATTTTTATTGATAATATGATGGAATAAAATAAAACTCCTGACAAAAGTCGGGAGTTTTAACATATAAAGGGGTTGTTGCATAAATTGTAATAAAAAGCATATATTACATTATCAAAGATGAAGGAGGAAAAAATGTCATTTTTTTGTAATTTTAATTCAGATAGATGTCCTGGACCAATTAACGGTAATCCGTTAAACGGCTTATGCGACAAAGTATGCGTAGAAGTTAAAAAAGTGTTTGATGCTTGTATGAAACAAACACAACAAACCGGTATTGTGCTAAACGTAACAAACTTAACACCATCAAGTCCTACATATCCTTTAACGTTTGTAAGTGCAAACAATACTGACTCGCAAGGGGTTATTAGCAATTTAATTGTTGACCCACTTGCCGATAGAGATAATAGCGCAAGAGTAAGAGCGAGTGTAACAATACCTGTTTCAGTAGCGTATACAGATGCAAACGGTGTTGAAGGCGTTGGAAACGCATCTGTAACTATAAACGAAGACGTTATCTTAAACGTTCCAGCACCGTCAATAATGCCTTATAGAGTTGAAGCAGTAGTATCTTTAGTTTCAACTGAAGGCAGTTATACTGGCACCAATGAGTTTACAATAAACGCTTGTGTAACAATTATATTAAAAATTGTAATGGACGTGGAACTACTTATTCCATCATACGGATATGCAACTATTCCACCTTGCCAAGAATACACGCAAGAAGTTTGTGCAGGCTTTTTTGAATTGCCAATATATCCTCAATAAATAAAGGATATTTTATATATAAAGAGAGGGCTTTTGCTCTCTCTTTTTTTGTTGCAAAAAAAAATAATGTGTGCTAAAATTGAAAAAAGGAGACAAAATGAAGGTTTTTGCTATTAGCGATTTGCATATTTCAACAAACACGAATAAACCTATGGACGTTTTTGGTGGCAACTGGATAAATTATTTAGAAACTATTAAAAACGACTGGCAAAATAAGGTTAGTGATGAAGATATCGTTTTAATTTCAGGCGATATTAGTTGGGCTATGACTTTAGATGAAGCAAAACCTGATTTTGACGTTATAAAAGATTTACCTGGTAAAAAGATTATAATTCGTGGAAACCATGATTTTTGGTGGAGTGCTATTTCAAAGGTTAGGGACTTTTTGCCAGAAAATTTTATTGCTCTTCAAAATGATGCAGTAAAGATAGGAAATCTTGTTATTTGTGGCTCAAGGGCGTGGAGTGTGCCTGGTTCACCAGATTTTAAAGAACAAGATAAAAAGATATATTTAAGAGAAGTTGAAAGGTTAAAACTTTCCCTTTCACAAGGAAAAAAACTGTTAGCAGAAGGGGATAAACTGCTTGTAATGGTGCATTATCCACCGTTTAACGTTAAAAGAGAAAACAATTTGATATTAGATTTATTTAAGGAATTTGAAGTTGACGTGGTTGTTTACGGGCATTTGCACGGCAAAACCGTTAGAGCAGACAAATTTTTACAATTAGATGGTATTGATTACTATTTAACTTCTTGTGATTTAGTAAATAATAAATTAGTGGAGATAAATTTAAAATGACGAAAACTAAAAAGAATGGTAAATTTATTAACTACTTAAAAGCACTTCCTAAAAGATATTTTATTGATGCTTTTACTGGTATGGCTCAAGGCCTTTTCGTAACCCTTATTGCCGGTACGATTATAAAAACTATCGGTGAAAAAATAGGTGCGACAACGGCCGTTGGTCAAATACTTATACTTTTAGGTCAAATTGCTAGTATTTTAACTGGTGCAGGTATCGGTGTTGGTATGGCTAACTACCTAAAAGCACCAAAACTAGTTGTTTTTTCAGCAATAGTTGCCGGTTTTATAGGTGCTTATGCCGAAAAAGTTATCGGCGCAACTATTACTTTTAATTCAATTAGCGTTGGATTAAATAGTGATATCACTAGCATTACTGCTTTATTTACTCCTGACCAAGTCTCACCTGGTAACCCTATTAGTGCATATGTTTGTGCGCTTATTGCAATTGAACTTGGAACGCTTGTACAAGGTAAAACTAAACTTGATATTTTATTAGTTCCTTTAACTTGCGTTGTAAGTGCTTTCGTTGGTTGCTTTATTTCAATTCCATTTATTTGGTTAATTAAAGTTTTAAGTAAGGGTATTGACGTAGCAACGGGTGCAGTTCCTTTCGTTATGGGTATAGTTATTTCCGTTGTTATGGGTATTTTATTAACAATGCCAACTTCATCTGCCGCAATATGGGTATCAATTGCAACCGGTGTAACAACGCAAAACATGTATTTAGCAGGTGGTGCCGCCGTTGTTGGTTGTGCTTGTCATATGGTAGGTTTTGCCGTTGCAAGTTTTAAAGATAACGGATTTAGTGGGCTTATTTCACAAGGACTTGGAACAAGTATGCTACAAATTCCTAACATTATGAAAAAGCCTATAATTATGCTACCTATGATAATTTCAAGCGCAATATTAGGTCCACTTTCTACTTGCGTATTTAAACTTCTTTGTAACGCATCAGGTGGTGGTATGGGTACAAGTGGTTTAGTTGGTGTGTTCGGTGTTTTAGCCGTTGAAGGACAAGACCCTTTAATGATGTGGCTTGGAATAATTTTACTAATGTTCGTTCTACCTGCGTTATTAAATCTTGGAATAACTGCATTTATGCGTAAAAAAGGTTGGATAAAGCCGGGCGATATGAAACTTGACTAATTAAAAAGTAAAGGCAAAAGATAAACTCTTTTGCCTTTTTTTGTTCATTATTTTTTCTTCTTTTGAATATATTTAATTAAAAAAGGAGAGAATTTATGGAAAATCAAAACGAATTAAGCAAAATTCAAATAGAAGGGCAAAAAAGACTTTCAATAACAGGTGTTTCTTCAGTTGACGGGTTTAGCGACCAACAGTTAAAACTAACCGTAAACGGCAAAAAACTTTTTGTTGGTGGCAACAATATAAAGATAACTGCGTTTAACAAAAACACAGGACTTTTAAGTGCAGATGGAGAGTTTAATTTGGTTAAATTTGAAACGATAAAAGCACCGATTACAAAGAGAATTTTTAAGTAATGTTTAAAAGTTTTTGGCAAATATATCTTTTTATTGCAAACCTTTCTTTCGGTGTCGTTTTAGGGGTAGGATATCTTCCTATTTCTTTAATAAAATTACCAAAAAAGATTGGCTTTTTAAGATGGATTTTTGACTTTTTATATCTTATAATTGCCATTGTTTTTTATAATTTATACGCTTATTTTTTTAGTTTTCCTAACTTTAGAGTTTATGAAATTATAGGTATTATACTTGGCGCTATATTAGGTTTTAAAAGTTTTAAAATTACAGTTGCAAAAAAGCAAAAAAGGTTGTATAATAAGAGTGTAAAAAAAGAAACGAAGGAGAAAAACTATGGATGAAGCAAGAAAGAAAAGATTAGTTGTTTCAGGCACTATTACGGGTGTTTTATTAATCGTAATTTTAGTTTTCGTTATGGTTTTTCAATTAGTTTCAATCGGTGTTGAAAAGAAGAGAAGTGCCGAACTTGATTCTACTATTGCTGAACTTGAAGTTCTTAATAAAGATATTGAACAAGGCATAAAAGACCACTCTGAACGTTGGTGGATAGAACAACGCGCAAGGGAACTTGGTTATTTATATAAAAACGACCATAAGTTAAACTAATGGTAGGCGTTATAGATATAGGTTCAAACTCTGTTAGGCTATTAGTTAGCGACGAAGGTAAAACCGTATATAAAAATTTAATAATAACTAAACTTTCTGAGAATATGTTTAATGACAATCTCTTAAAAGATAACGCAATTGATAGAACTATCAATGCAATTTTGGAATTCAAAAAAATTGCCAACTCTTTTAAGGTGGAAAGTTTGGTTGCTTTTGCAACTGCGGCTGTTAGAAATTCTCATAACGGCCTTTTGTTTTGCAGTAAAGTAAAAGAATTAACTGGTATTGATATAGAAGTCGTGTCTGGTGAAAAAGAGGCTAAATTAGGGCTTTTTGGGGTTTTAGGGCTTGAAAAAGACGGGGGTATTATAGATATCGGTGGTGCAAGTACTGAAATTACCGTTAGAAAGAATAAGAAAATTGTTTATTCAAAATCGGTTTACGTTGGCACGGTTGCAACCTTAAACAATGCAGGACAAGACTTAACTAAAATTAACAATTTCGTTGATAGTAAAATTTTAGAATTTGGCGAAATTGAAAATGCAAACTTTTTTGCAATAGGTGGTACTGCAACGCAACTTGGCGCTATTGATTTAGAACTTGAAGTTTATGATAGAAATAAAGTTCATTTGCATAAACTAAAGAAAAGTGCGTTAGAAAGGATTATAAAACTACTTTCATCAAAAACTCCTGAAGAAAGAAAGGGTATAAAAGGCGTTCAAGTAGGTAGAGAAGACGTTATTTTAGGTGGTGCAGTTATACTTTATAAAGTAATGTCTAAACTTAATATAAACGAACTTTTGATTAGTGAAAACGATAATTTAGAAGGATATTTAATGGTAAAGGAAAATGAAAAAAAATACTAATATAATTAACAACGTAATTTTATTTGTTGTAACAGTTTTGGCTGTCTTATTCGTTGCTTTTTTAGGTAATAAGTTCTTTTACGGCGAATCATTGCTTGTGCTAATACTACTATTTTTAGCAGGTATGGCTTTTTTTGCTTTTGTGAATTTGTTGTGTCACGAAATAGGGCATATAGTTGCGGGAAAGAAAAATGGTTTTGAGTTTGTTTCTACAAGAGTTTTATTTATAACAATCGTTAAAGAAAACGGCAAATATAGATATTATTTTTCACCACTTGTTGATGAAACTGGTCTTGCTGAAATGATACCTACTCATTACGACAATATTGAAGAAAGGTATAAAAGAACTACAAGGGGTGGTATGATAGCAAACGCTATATTAGTTGTTTTAGGGGCTATACCTTTAGGACTAATTATGTTTTTACCTTTTGAAGCATACTTTATTCTTTGTGCATTATTCCCAATTTCTATATACTCATTTTTATCAAATGCACTTCCTATGATAGGTAGTGGAGTTAAGAACGACGCACTTGTTATTTCCGACTTAAAAAAGAATACTGATAGTGCCAAAGTTTTAATAAATATATTAAAAATTCAAGCCGAACTTTATAACGGAAAAACGCCTTCAGAAATTGATGAAAGTTTGTATTTTGACCTTCCACAATTACCTGAAGATGATATCAACTATATCGTGCTTTTAACTAATCAATACTCTTATTATTTAGATAAAAAAGAGTATGTAGAAGCAGTAAAAATTCTAAAAAGACTTGATGGTTTAATTGATTATTTACCAGGTAGTTATAAAAACTCAATTTTAGCCGAAGAACTGTTTGTAAGTTGTAATATTAAGAGAAATGAAGACCTAGCAGACGACTTAATGGATACGCTTGAAAAGTTTTTGTATAAGGAAAACAATTTAACAAACTTAAGAATAAAAATTGCTTATTTAATTTACATTTTAGAAGAAAAGGAAGAAGCAAAAAGGTTTATTGAAAAGGCTGAAAAAGAGATTAAAACCTTAAAAATAAAAGGTCTTGCTAAATACGAACAAAAACTTATTGAAGAAATGAAAAAAGATATTTAAAAAGGGGGCTAAAAAGCCCTCTTTTTTTATGTTTTTTTACAAAATTTTACCCTTTGTTTTTAATTTGGCTTAAAATTATATATATAATTTTAATTTATTTCAAAAAATACTTTATTTTTACTTTTTTTTGTGCTATAATTAAAACAAAAAAACTAATAAAAAATTGGAGAGAAAAATGGCTGAAAATACTAAGGTTAATTCAAACTATGGTGAAGGTCAAATTCAAGTTTTAGAAGGTCTTGACCCTGTAAGAAAAAGACCGGGCATGTACATCGGTTCTACTGATGATAGGGGGCTTCATCACCTTGTTCAAGAAATAGTAGATAACTCTATTGACGAAGCGTTAAGTGGACATTGTGATACTATCACAGTTGTTATCAATAAAGACGGTTCTTGTTCCGTTACGGACAATGGTCGTGGTATTCCAACTGCAATGCACCATACTGAAGGGGTTTCTGCAGTAGAAGTAGTTTTAACAAAACTTCACGCAGGTGGTAAGTTCGGTGGTGGTGGCTACAAAATTTCAGGTGGTCTACACGGTGTAGGTTTATCAGTTGTTAACGCGCTTTCAGAATGGCTTGAAGTTGAAGTTTTCCAAAACGGCAACCATTATAAGCAAATTTATAACAGGGGTATTCCACAAGCACCATTAAAGGTAATAGGAACTGCAGACCATACTGGAACAAAAGTCACTTTCTATCCAGATGAAGAAATTTTTGAAACTTTAATTTTCAATTACGATAATATTAAAAACAGACTTCGTGAACTTGCTTACCTAAACAAAGGTTTAACAATTCAAATTGAAGACTTAAGAGAAGGGCAAGAAAAGAAAGATACTTTCTTTTACGAAGGTGGTATTGCTCACTTTGTTAAAGACTTAAATAAAAATAAAGAAGTTGTTTTTGAAAACCCACTTTATTTTGACCTTTTCTATGGCGATAATGAAGTAGAAGTTGCAATTCAATATAACGATTCTTATACTGAACAATTATATTCTTTCGCAAATAATATCAATACGGAAGAAGGTGGTACACACCTAGAAGGTTTTAAGTCATCTTTAACAAAAATCATTAACGATGCAGGTAAAAAACTTAACATCCTTAAAAATGATGAAAAACTTTCAAGCGAAGACGTAAGAGAAGGCTTAACGGCAGTTGTATCAGTTAAACTAACTGAACCTCAATTTGAAGGTCAAACTAAAACAAAACTTGGCAACAGCGAAATGAGAACTTACGTTTCAAAGGCAATGAACGAATACTTTGGTGCTTACTTGGAAGAAAACCCTGCTAAAACGAAAGAACTTCTTATGAAGTGCGTTATGGCTCAACGTGCAAGGGAAGCCGCAAGACAAGCAAGGGAAAATACAAGAAGAAAGGGTGCTTTAGAATCAACGACTTTACCAGGTAAACTTGCCGACTGTTCTGAAAAGAACCCAGAATTTTGTGAAATTTTCATAGTCGAAGGGGATTCAGCAGGTGGTAGTGCAAAACAAGGTAGAGACCGTCGTTTCCAAGCAATTCTTCCACTTCGTGGTAAAATCTTAAACGTAGAAAAGGCAAGAATTAATAGAGTTTTAGAAAACGAAGAAATTAAGAGTATGATTACTGCTTTCGGTGGTGGTATGAAAGATGATTTTGATGAATCTAAACTTAGATACGATAGAATTATTTGTATGACCGATGCCGACGTTGACGGTAGCCACATTAGAATTCTTTTATTGACTTTCTTCTTTAGATTTATGAGACCACTTGTAGAAAACGGACACGTATATATCGCTCAACCACCTTTATATAGAGCAACTAAGGGTAAAGTTGATAAATATTTATACTCAGACCAAGAATTACAAGACTACCTTGAAGAAGCAGGTAAGTGCGATATTCAAAGATACAAAGGTCTTGGTGAAATGGACCCTGAACAATTATGGGAAACAACAATGAACCCTGAAACAAGAACTTTACTAAAAGTTACTATGGCAGACGCAATTAAAGCGGACGAAATGTTTACCGTTTTAATGGGTGAAAAGCCTGAACTTAGACGTGCATTTATTGAAGAAAATGCAAAACTTGTCAAAGAACTTGATATATAGGTGATGATATGGCAAAGAGAGATACAAGTACTGCTTTAACTGCAGAATTTAAAGATACATTAGCAAAAACTAACGTTATTAATATAGAAGTAGAAAACGAACTTAAAAAATCGTTTATATCATACGCAATGGCCGTTAACGTTTCAAGAGCAATTCCTGACGTTAGGGACGGCTTAAAGCCTGTTCATAGACGTATTCTTTACTCAATGCACGAATTAGGCTTAACAAGCGATAAAGCGTATAAAAAGTGTGCAAAAATCGTCGGTGACGTTTTAGGTAAATACCATCCACACGGCGACAGTTCAGTTTACTATGCGTTAGTTCGTTTAGCGCAAGACTTTTCAATTAACTTTCCATTAGTTGACGGACACGGTAACTTTGGTTCAGTTGACGGAGACCCTGCCGCTGCATATAGATATACTGAAGCAAGACTTTCTAAACTTTCTAACGAAATGCTTAAGGAAATTGAAAAGGATACGGTTGATTTCTATCCAAACTTTGACGATACGGAAATGCAACCGGTTGTTTTACCATCAAGAATACCAAATATCCTTGTAAACGGGGCTGACGGTATCGCAGTTGGTATGGCGACTAATATTCCACCTCATAACCTTGCAGAGTGTCTAAACGGCTGTATTGCCCTTTTAGACAATCCTGAAATAACCGTTGATGAATTACTTGATTATATTCCTGCACCAGACTATCCTACAGGCGCATTGATTTTAGAAATGTCTGCCGTAAGACAAGCATATAGAACGGGTAAAGGTGGACTTGTAATTCGTTCAAAGTGTGAAATTGAAGAATTTAACAATGGTACAAGAGAAAGAATTATCGTTTCTGAACTTCCTTACCAAGTAAATAAAGCCTTACTTATCAAAACTATGGCTGATATGGTTAAGGATAAGAAACTTGAAGGTATTAGCGATATTAGAGATGAATCAGACCGTTCTGGTATGAGAATTGTTATTGACGTTAAGAGAGATGCTAACGCACAAGTTGTGTTAAATCACCTTTATAAACACACTAACTTACAAGTAAAAGAAGGTATAATTTTATTAGCGCTTGTTGACGGCGAACCTAAAATTCTTAACTTAAAACAAATTTTAGAAAATTATATTGCGCACCAAGAATCAGTTATTGTTAGAAGAACAAGGTTTGAACTTGCAAAAACTGAAGAAAGAGAACATATCGTTAAAGGTTTAGTAATTGCCCTTTCTAATATTGATGAAGTTATTGAAGTTATTAGGTCAAGTAAAGATAAGTACGAAGCGTTAGATAAGTTGATGAACGCATTTGAACTTTCTGACAAACAAGCAAATGCAATTCTTGAAATGAGACTTCAACGTTTAACTTCATTAGAAGTTGAAAAGTTAAGGGAAGAACTTATTGAACTTGGTAAAATTATTGCCGACTTAAACGATATTTTATCAAATCCACAAAGGGTTAAAGATATCATTAAGGCTGATATGGAAACTATTAAAGAAAAGTATCCATCTCCAAGAAAGAGTGAAATTTCTTATATAGATAGTGGCATTGAATTTGCCGATATGATTGAAGAAGAAGATGTTGTTATTAGCAAAACTCACTTTGGTTATATTAAGCGTGTTCCTATCAAAGAATACCACTCACAACGCCGTGGTGGTAGGGGTGTAACTGCTCATAAGCCTAAAGAAGAAGACTTTGTTGAAGATATGTACGTTTGCTCAACACACGACGATATTTTATACTTTACAAATACTGGTAGGGTATATTGCACTAAGGGGTATGAAATTCCTGAAGCACAAAGAAATGCCCGTGGTAGAGCCGTTGTTAACCTAATTCAACTTGTTGAAGGTGAAGTTGTTAACGCAATATTACCACTTCGCCGTGACCAAGAAGGCTATATTGCAATGGCGACTAAAAATGGTCTTGTTAAGAAGACGGACTTAAAAGAATTTGCAAGTATAAGAAAGACTGGTAAAATTGCAATTAGCATAGTTGAAGGTGATGAACTTATTTCAGTTCAATTTACAAACGGAGAAGATGAACTTTTAATTGCATCTAATGAAGGTAAGTGTATAAGATTTGCCGAAACTGACGTTAGAGCAATGGGAAGAGATGCTCAAGGTGTAAAGGGTATTGAACTAAATAAAAACGACTACGTTGTTGATATGACCGTTATAAAAGAAGGCTACGACGTATTTACACTTTCAGAAAACGGCTATGGTAAGCGTGTTGATATTGAAGATTATCGTTTACAACAACGTGGTGGTAAGGGTGTAAAAGCCGGTGTATTCAACGCAAAAACTGGTAAACTAGTTAATATGAAACTAGTTAAAGAAGATGAAGATATTATGATTATTGCCGACAACGGTATTATTATAAGAATGAACGCAGTTGAAATTTCAAAAATCGGTAGAGATACTCTTGGCGTTAGAGTAATGAGAACGGAAGAAAATAGTAAAGCAATAAGAGTTGCTATTACTTCTCAATCTGAAGACGATTTACTTGAAGAATAACCAAATTAGTTGATAAAAAGAAAAAACCGTGAAATATCACGGTTTTTTTTGTTTTAAATATAAGTTTATTCTATTTCAACAACTGTTTCGTAAATTTTTTCACCTTTTTCAAAACGGTTGTTAAGTTCTTTTAGGTAATCAGGAACTTCATTATACTTTATCGTGTTTATTTTCATATGAGAAAAGTTAATTGCATCATTTGCTAAAAGGTTTATACTTGATGCCGTATAACCATAACCAGAAGAAATAAACATAATGTTTAATTGTTTTTTATTAGCAGTTGCGGTAGAAAAATTTGTAGTTTCAAAATTTGTACCGGTAAAAGCAACAGGTGTATTATAACCAGCAAGTGTAAAGGCTGTTTTTGTTGGAAGACCTGTATCCATAACGTAAATAATACATTCAGCCATTCTACCACCAGTTATATTATGCACTTCTTTATACCATTCATCTCTGTTTTGGAAAACGTAGTAAATGCCTGATTTTCTTGCAATTTCAATATTTTCTTCATCTTCTTCTAAGACGATAGGAATTGCTTGGTAGTAAATTAAAATTTGTGCAATAATATTACCTAAGTTATTTGCACCTAAAATTACAACGTGGTCGCCCTTTTTAATTTTTAATTCATCAATAATTTTTAGGGCAGTAGAAACGTGTTCAATAAAAAGTGCAGAAAGGTCTGAAACACTATCAGGAAGTTTAAATAAATTGTTAGAATCAGTATGAACAAAATCTCTTAAAAATCCGTGGAAGTCTTCACCAGCAATTTGTAGGTTAGAGCATTTTTGTGGGTCGTTATTGTTGCAGTTATAACATTCTCCACAACTTGTGCTTGGTTCAACGTAAACACGGCTACCCTTTTCAATGTCAAAAAGGTTAAGACCTGGTTCAGTTATAAAACCAATGCCATAACTTCCTAAAATAACGCCTTTTGACTTAATTTCGCCATTAAACCTTAAAACGTCTGAAAGGGTTAAAAGTGCTTTTGTAGTTTTTGCCTTTGAAAAAGTAGCATCTTCAATTATTTCTTCCATAGAGAATTCTTCTAATTCAAATGGTTTTGTAATTTGCCAACCTCTCATATTCTCTCCAAGTAATAAAAATTCACTCTTTGTATTATAAGCCATAAACCAAAAAATTGCAACATAAATAAGGTAAATATTTCAACCTTGAAAAAAATAAGGGAAAATAAGTAAAAAAATCTAAAATGTTATACGTTTATTCTTGACTAATTGAACAAAATATAATATAATTAGTCAGGAATTTATTAAAAGAGGTGATTGCAATGAGAAAGGATATCCATCCTAATTATCACGAAGTTACTGTTACATGCGCATGTGGAGAAACTTTTACTACAGGCACAACTAAGAACGTTGACGTTTTAAAAGTTGATATTTGTAGCAAATGTCATCCATTCTTTACTGGTAAGCAAAAGTTAGTTGATACCGGTGGCCGTGTTGATAAGTTTAACAAGAGATATGGTATAAACAAATAGTTTAATTAAAAAATTCGGCTTTAAGGGTTATTATACACTTAAAGCCCTTTTTATATCAATTAGTAATGACAAAAAAAGATAAGAAATTAGAGAAAAAGACTTCTATCGGTGGTCAAGCCGTTATGGAAGGGGTAATGATGCGTGGCCGTTCCGCAATGGCAACGGCAGTAAGGGATCAAGATGGTATTATTCGTGTTGAATCAACAAGAATTAAGCCAGTAAATAAAAGACCCCTATTTTTGCGTTTACCACTTGTTAGAGGGTGTGTTTCTTTTGTTGAATCAATGATAACCGGTACTAAAACTTTAATGCGCTCTGCTGAAGTTTATGGAGAAGGTGAACCAAGCAAGTTTGAAAAGTGGCTTGCAGAAAAGTTGAAAATAAATTTAATGGGCATCGTTATCGGTCTTTCTTTAATCTTAGGCGCTGCACTTGCTATGTTTTTATTTATTTGGCTACCTATTACTTTAACAAGTTTAATTGAAAAACTTGTTGGTAACGGTTTTGTATTTGATAAAATAGCAAAAGCCTTTATTGAAGGTGGTATAAAAATACTTATCTTCATTTTATACATTTCTTTAGCAAGTTTATTAAAAGATATAAAAAGAACTTTTATGTATCACGGTGCTGAACACAAGACCATTACTTGTTATGAAAAAGGTCTTGATTTAACCGTTGAAAACGTAAAAAAATGCTCTAGGATTCACGATAGATGTGGTACGACTTATATGGTTTTACTTTTAATTATAAGCATATTCGTGTTTGTTTTAGTAGAAGCATTATTCGATTTGTATGGCATAAACATAGAAGGAATTTATAGGAGTTTACTGAAGATTGGACTTTTACCGTTCGTTGCGGGAATTTCTTATGAAATACTAAAAGGTTTATCAAAAACAACTTCTCCTATTTTTTATCCATTTAAAATACCAGGAATTTTAATTCAAAAATTCCTTACTACAAAAGAGCCAACTGACGATATGATTGAAGTTGCAATTACTGCATTTAAAACCGTATATGATATGGATGAAGATGAAAGTATTGAAACTAAAAAATTCGTCGTACCTGAAAAGTTAAATAAACTTACTGAAAGGGTAAGAAAAGAACTTTTAGAAAACGGTATTGAAGAAACGGCTGAAAGTGAGTGGATAGTGTCAATTGCTTTAGGAATAAATAGAAGTGAAGTGTATAAGGATACTTTAATTACTCCTAAAAATATTGAAATTATAAATAAAATTGTAAAAGAACGTATTACAGGCAGACCACTTTGGTATTGTATAGGAAATACGGAATTTTACGGTTATAAAATTAAGGTTGATGAAAGGGTGTTAATTCCTAGACCTGAAACGGAAGAATTAGTGGCTAACGCACTAAAAGTTATAAAAGAAGACTCTACTGTTTTGGATTTATGTACTGGTAGTGGCGCTATTGCAATTGCAATTCAAAAAGAGAAAAATTGTAAGGTAATTGCTAGTGATATTTCAACTGATGCAATTAGTTTAGCCACTGAAAACGCAAAGTTAAACGGCGCTAATATTGAATTTATCACCAGCAATTTGTTTGAAAATTTAGGTGACATTAAGTTTGACGTTATAATTTCAAATCCACCTTATATTAAGAGTGAAGATATTGCTTCTCTGCAAAAAGAAGTAAAAGATTTTGAACCTAACCTTGCCCTTGACGGTGGTGTTGATGGTTTAGATTTTTATAGAAATATTATTGAAAATGCGAATAAACATTTAAATGATAACGGATATATTTTCTTTGAATTTGGCATAAATCAAGAAAACGATATCAAAGAAATGTTAAAAGATTATAAAAACGTAGAAATTATTAAAGATTTACAAGGCGTAAATCGTATTATAAAGGCGGTTAAAAATGTTTAAAAAACTTGACAATATGCTTGAACGTTTTAATAAATTAACAGAACTTACGGCTGACCCTGAAGTTTTGGCTAAAATGGACGAGTGGAGAGCCTATTCTAAAGAACTTGCCGATATGCAAGATATCGTTGACAAATATTTAGAATATAAAAAGGTTATTGAAGAACAAGAACAAGCAAAAGAAATGCTTAAAATTGAAACGGATAAAGAAATGGCAAAGATGCTTGAAGAAGAAGTTTATAACTGTAAAGATAGACTTGAAGTTATTACTGCTGATTTAAGAGTTCTTCTTATACCAAAAGACCCTAACGACGATAAGAATGTTATTATGGAAATAAGAGGGGGCGCAGGTGGTGATGAAGCCAACCTTTTTGCCTACGAACTTTACCGTATGTACGTTAAGTTTGCTGAAAAAAATCGTTGGAAGGTTGAAGAAATTGAAAACAACTCAACTGAACTTGGTGGTATTAAGGAAGTTGTTTTTAATATTTCTGGTAAAGGCGTTTATAGTAAACTTAAGTTTGAAAGTGGCGTTCACAGAGTTCAAAGAGTGCCTGAAACTGAGTCACAAGGTAGAGTACACACTTCAACCGTTACGGTAGCAGTTTTACCTGAAGTTGAAGATATTGAAGTTGAAATTAACGAAAACGACCTTAAAATTGACCTATTTAGGTCTGGTGGTGCAGGTGGACAACACGTTAACAAAACTGAATCATCAATAAGAATTACACACTTACCAACAGGTATCGTAGTAGTTTGTCAAGATGAACGTTCACAAACAAAAAACCGTGAAAAGGCTATGAAGGTATTAAAGAGTCGTATTTACGACCATTATCAAAGTCAATACCAAAAAGAATATTCTGAAAATAGAAAAAGTCAAGTTGGAACGGGTGACCGTTCTGAAAGAATTAGAACTTATAACTTCCCTCAAGGAAGAGTTACTGACCACAGAATCGGCTTTACTTTATATAGTTTAGATTCATTCATTATGGGCGACCTTGAAGAAATGATTGAAGCATTAATAATTGCCGATAGAGAAATTAAATTATCAGAAACGGCAGATTTAGATTAAGGAGAACAAAGATGAGTATTACAAAAAGAGTTAAGGAGATTGCTCCATCATTAACGTTAGAAATTACAGCAAAAGCAAAGAAAATGAAGGCAGAAGGCATTTCAATTATCGGCTTTGGTGCTGGTGAACCGGACTTTAACACTCCGGAATACATAATTGAAGCCGCTAAAAAGGCTTTAGATATAGGTTTTACAAAATATACACCTGCAAGTGGTACGCCTGAACTTAAAAAGGCAATTTGCGATAAATTCCTTAAGGATAACGGCTTAACTTACGCTCCTGAACAAATTGTAATTTCAACTGGTGCTAAAAGTTCACTTTTCCACGCAATTGAAGCAATTATTGAAAAGGATGATGAAGTTATTTTACCTGCTCCTTATTGGCTAACTTACCCAGAACTTATCAAACTTGCTGAAGGTAAGGTTGTTTACGTTGATACTAAAGCAGAAAACGACTTCAAAATTACTTACGAAGAATTAAATGAAGTTTATACTGAAAAAACAAAGTGTTTAATTTTAAACTCACCAAACAATCCAACTGGTGCAGTTTATAACTTAGATGAATTAAAAGCAATTGCTAAATTCTGTGAAGAAAAGGGTATTTACGTAATCGCTGATGAAATTTATGAAAAATTAGTTTATGCTGGTGAAAAGCACTACTCTATCGCAAGTTTAAGCGATTATATGTATAATCATACTGTTGTAATCAACGGTGTTTCAAAATCTTACTCAATGACAGGTTGGAGAATTGGTTATTTAGCAGCGCCACTTGAAATAGCAAAAGCAATTTCAAGTATGCAAAGCCACACTACAAGTAATGCTTGTTCAATTTCTCAATACGCATCAACTGCCGCTTTATCTGGTGGTGAAGATTTTATTGAAAACATGGTTAAAATATTTGATGAAAGAAGATGTTTAATGATGTCAAAGTTAGATGAAATTGACAATATTACTTACATTACGCCAAAAGGTGCTTTCTACGTATTAGTTGACGTATCTAACTTCTATGGCAAGGCATATAACGGCGAAGTTATCAACGGTTCACTTGATTTTGCAGGTATTGCATTAAAAGCAGGTATTGCAATTATACCAGGCGTTGCTTTTGGTAACGATAAATGTATTAGACTTTCTTACGCTATTTCTAAAGAAGACATCGTTGAAGGTCTTGATAGACTAAAGAAATTTATAGGGGAACTAAAGTAATATGATAGAATTTAACAAGAAAAAGAACTTGTTAGAAGAAAAGATTTATTCTTACGAACTACAAGACGTTAAAGAACCACAACTTTATAGAGATATTTTTGAATACGAAACAATTCCAAAGGTAATTTTTAACAACCGTCTTGTTCCAATGGAAACACCTGAAAATATTTGGATAACTGATACGACTTTTAGAGATGGTCAACAATCAACCTCTCCTTTTACCGTTAAACAAATCGTTGATTTATACAAATTAATGGCAAAACTAGGTGGTAAAAAGGGTTTAATTAGACAATCAGAGTTCTTTTTGTATTCAGAAAAGGATAGAGAAGCTGCAAGGGCTTGTATGGATTTAGGTTTAGAATTCCCTGAAGTTACAAGCTGGATTAGAGCAAATAAAAAAGACTTCCAACTTGTTAAGGAAATGGATATTAAGGAAACTGGTATTTTAGTAAGTTGTTCTGACTACCACATTTTCAAAAAGATGAACTTAACAAGGGGACAAGCGCTTGATAAATATTTAGGTATCGTTAAAGATGCACTAGATGCCGGTATTAGACCAAGATGTCACTTTGAAGATATCACAAGAGCAGACTTTTACGGTTTTGTAATTCCATTTGCAAGTAAACTTATGGATTTATCAAAGGAAGCAGGTATTCCTATTAAGGTTCGTATTTGCGACACTATGGGTTTTGGCGTTAACTATCAAGGTGCTGCCCTTCCAAGAAGCGTTCAAGGTATCGTATACGGTCTTCACCACTATGCTGAAGTTCCATCAGAACTTTTAGAATGGCACGGTCATAACGACTTCTATAAGGTTGTAACAAACGCAACTACTGCTTGGCTTTACGGTTGTTCTGCAATTAACTGTTCACTTTTAGGTATTGGTGAAAGAACGGGTAACTGTCCTTTAGAAGCAATGGCAATTGAATACGCATCTATTCGTGGTACTAACGATGGTATGGACTTTACGGCTATAACTGAAATTGCTGAATACTTTGAACACGAAATTGGTTATATTATTCCATCAAGAACACCTTTTGTTGGAAGAAGTTTTAACTCTACAAGAGCAGGTATCCACGCAGACGGTATGCTTAAAGATGAAGAAATCTATAATATTTTTGATACTAAAAAGATATTAAATAGACCAATGCACGTTTCAATTAACAATACAAGTGGTTTAGCAGGCATAGCATACTGGATAAATGAATATTATAAATTAAGTGGCGATAACGCTATTGATAAATCACATCCTATCGTTGCAAAAATCAAAGAAATGGTTGACAAAGAATACGCTGACGGTAGATGTAGCGTAATGGGTGATGATGAACTTGACGCAATGCTACTTGTTTGCGACAAAGAACTTAGAAAAAAATTTATAATAATTGGTGATTAATTTTAAAACCCCCCTTGTTTTTTTGTTAAATATAGTGTAATATAGTTATAACAAGAAAATAAAGAAGCTCGGAGGACATTTTTATGAAAATTATTTACGGCTCAAAAGGTACTGGTAAAACTAAAATTGTAATTGACGAAGCCAATGCTTTAGTTGAAAAGGCTAAAGGTCATATCGTTTTTATTACCGATACAAAGAGATATTCTTACGACATTAATTATAACGTTAGACTAATTAACGTTTCTGATTTTGATATTAAGTGTGAAAGTTGTTTATTAGGATTTATTAAAGGTATCGTTGCAGGTAATGCAGATAACGAATACGTTTTCATTGACGGTATTTTAAGAATTATTGACAAGCCACTTGCTGAATTAGAAAATTTCTTTAACGCACTAGACGCGTTATCAGAAAAGTATGGTGTTAATTTTGTTCTTACTTGTAGTGCTGATTACGAAACATTACCTGATTTTGTAAAAAAACACCTATAAGTATTTGCAAAAAAATAAAATATGATGTAAAATAAAGAAGGATAATGGTTTTATCCTTCTTTTATTTATTTTTAGGAGTTTAGTTATGAATTTTATTAGTACAAGAGGTGGCAATTCCGTTGATTCTGCCGCAAAAGCAATTGCACAAGGTTTAGCAGATGACGGTGGTTTATTTGTTCCTGAAAGATTTCCTGATTTAAGCAAAAAATTAAAAGATATGCTTGAAATGGACTATCCAGAAAGAGCGGCATTAGTTTTATCAAGTTTTTTAGAAGAATACGATAAAGAAGGTTTGCTTGAAGCGTGTAGAAAGGCTTACGGCAAGTTTGAAGAAGAAGATGCTGCGCCACTTATTAAAATTGATGATAAATTTTATATTTTAGAGTTATTCCACGGTCCAACTCTTGCATTTAAGGATATTGCTTTAACAATTTTACCTTATTTACTTAGAGAAGGCGCTAATAAAGCAGGTATAAAGGAAGAAATTTTAATTTTAGTTGCAACTAGTGGTGATACTGGTAAGGCAGCGTTAGAAGGTTTTAAGGACCAAGAAGGTATTAAAATTACAGTTTTCTATCCTGATGAAGGCGTTAGCGATATGCAAAAACTTCAAATGTCAACGCAAGAAGGTAATAACGTTAACGTTGTTGCAGTTAAAGGTAATTTTGACGACTGTCAAACTGCAGTTAAAAACATTTTTACTAACAAAGAATATATTAAAAAGTTAAAGGAAGAAAACGTTATTTTATCTTCAGCAAACTCAATTAACTTTGGTAGATTATCTCCACAAATTGCATATTACTTCTCTGCTTACTGTGATTTAGTTAACGGTGAAGAAATTGAATTTGGCGACGTTGTTGACTTTGTTGTTCCAACTGGTAACTTTGGTAATATTTTAGCAGGTTATTATGCAAAACAAATGGGCTTACCTGTTGGTAAACTTGTTTGCGCATCTAACGATAACAAAATTTTAACCGATTTCTTTACGACTGGTAGTTATGACGTTAATAGAGAATTCTTTAAGACAATTTCTCCATCAATGGATATTTTAATTTCTTCTAACTTAGAACGTCTAATTTTTGAATTTTCTGGTAGAAATGCTGAACTTACTAAAAAGAGAATGGAAGAACTTAAAAAAGATGGTGTTTATACAATTTCTGAAGAAGAAAAGGCTGAAATTGAAAAAGAATTTTATGCAGACTTCACTTCAGAAGATGCATCAAGAAATACTATTAAAAACTTCTTTGAAGATTATGATTACGCATTAGATACTCACACGGCAGTTGCAGTTGAAGTTTCTTACGGATATCAATCAACGGTTGAAACGGATAACGCTTTAGTTATTGTATCAACGGCAAGTCCTTATAAGTTTGCTGCAGACGTGCTTAAATCTTTAACGGGTAAAGAAGAATTAGACCCATTTAAGGCAAGTGAAAAGTTAGAAAAGGAAACGGCAATGCCTATTCCTGACAAGATAAAGGAACTTAAGAATAAGCCTATAAGATTTACAAAAGTATTAAAGAGTGAAGAACTTTTTGAAGAAGTACTTAATTTTGTAAAATAATGATTAAAAACAAGCGATTATATTTATGTATAATTGCTTTTTTTAATATTATATGATATACTAAAAAGGTAAAAAACAAAATTTTGGAGTTTGATATGGAAGACAAAAAAATTCTATTTAGCGCCGTTCAACCAAGTGGAATATTAACAATTGGTAATTATTTAGGCGCAATAAAAAATTGGAAAAATTTACAAAATGACTATAATTCAATCTTTTCAGGGGCAGACCTTCATACTTTAACGGTTAAACAAGACCCACAAACTTTAAGAGCGAACAGTTATCAATTAGCTGCTCTATTTTTAGCGTGTGGTTTAGACCCTGAAAAGTCAATAATCTTTATGCAATCACACGTTCCTGCACACGCAGAACTTGCTTGGGTGTTAAACACTATTACTTATCCGGGTGAACTTTCAAGAATGACGCAATTTAAGGATAAAAGCCAAAAACATCAAGAAAATATCAATATGGGCTTAATGGACTATCCAGTACTTATGGCTGCCGATATTTTATTATACAATACTGAACTTGTACCTATTGGCGCAGACCAAAAACAACATTTAGAACTTGCAAGAGATTTAGCAATAAGATTTAACGGTAGATTTGGTGAACTTTTCAAAGTTCCTGAACCTTATTTTGGTAAAACTGCTACAAGAGTTATGAGTTTACAAGAACCAACTAAAAAAATGAGTAAATCTGATGCTAACTTAAACGCATTTATCTCAATGGATGACGATAAAGACACTATTATTAGAAAGTTTAAGCGTGCCGTTACTGATAGCGATAACAGAATTATCTTTAGTGAAGACAAGCCTGGTATTAGCAACTTATTGACAATTTATTCAGCATTTAGGGGTATTTCTATTAAAGAAGCCGAACAAGAATTTGAAGGAAAGGGTTACGGTGACTTTAAGATTAAGGTTGGTGAAGCCGTTGCCGACGTTATTGACCCTATTAGACAAGAAAAGAACAAGATTTTAAGCGATAAAGCATATATTGACGCAGTATTAAAAGACGGCGCAGAAAGAGCAAGTAGAATTGCTTATAAAGTTTTATCAAAAGTTTATAAAAAGGTTGGTTTATTACCAAGAAGTAGGTAAAAAAATAGATGTTTGGTTACGTAACGACTGACAATCCTAACTTATATATAAAAGATTTAGGTTTATATAAAGCGCTTTACTGTGGTTTATGTAAAAGTATAGGGGCAACTTGTGGTCAAATGGCAAGGCTTACCTTAACTTACGACCTTACTTTTTTATCAGCAATTCTTCACAATATGCTAAACGTTGACGTTGAAATAAAAAAAGAGCATTGTGTAATTCACCCTTTTAAAAAACAAGGCTGTACTAAAAGGGACGATTTAACTGATAGAATTGCAAAATTAAACGTAATTTTAGCCTATTATAAACTTTTAGACGATAAAATTGACAAAGGTAAAAGTAGTATTGCTTTCTTCAAAAAAGCCTATAAAAAGGCAAAAAAAGGGGAAGAAACTTTAGATATTATCGTAAAAGAGCAATATGATGCCTTAAGAAAGTGCGAAAAGGAAAAGTGTGAAAGTATTGATATTTCTGCAGATGCTTTTGGTATAATGCTTAAAAGGATTTTTAGGGAATTCTTAAAAGAATTATCTACTGAAGATAGCGATAATTTTGCATATTTTTTAGGTAAATGGATATATTTAATTGATGCGTTAGATGATTTTGATGATGACGTTAAGAAAAATCAATATAACCCTTTTTGCTTAACTTATAAAGATATAAAAACTAAAAAACAACTCATTGAAGAAAAAAAGGACGACGTCTTTTTTGTTTTCAAGGATATTTCAAGTAGTTTAATTTATTATTATGATAAATTAAATATGAATTTTAATAAAGATTTAACGGATAATATTATTAAACGTGGAATTGATATTAAGACCAAAGATATAATGGAAGGTAAAAAATGCAAGAAAACTATAAAATTTTAGGTTTAGATGAAACTGCTACTCTTGATGAAATTAACGATAGATATAAAATGTTAAAAGAACGTTACCAAAGAGAGCGTTTTTATGAAGGCGAAATTGGCAATGATGCCGCTAAAAACCTTACTAAACTTGAAACTGCTTATAAAGAAATAATTGATAGTAGAGAACGCACACAATTTTTTGAAGATAAAAAGGTAGAAAATTTTGATGACGTTAAAAAGGCAATTGAAAAGGGTGATTTAAGTTTTGCACAATCTAAACTTGACGATATTACCGATAGGTCTGCAGAATGGCACTATTTACAAGCGGTTATTTTTTATAAAAAGAACTGGAATAACGAAAGTAAAAAACAATTAGAAATTGCCATCAAAATGGACCCGCTAAACAAAAAGTACTCAGATGCGTTTACTAAATTAAACGATAAAATTTACGGAGATTCTAAAAACACTCATAAGACGGAAAGTACAAGACAGGCGCATCAAGAACCTAATATGGACAGCAAACAACAAATGGGTGGAGATGGTTGTGCAACTTGCCTTAACTGTGCATCTGCATATTGTTGTATGAGAACTTGTTGCAATTGCTAATATGAAATTAACTAGTAGAATTATTGCCCTTTCAGGCATTTCCGCCGCTTTTTCAGCGATATTTTTAATACTTGGCGCATTTATTGAAGTAGTTGATATACCTTGCGCTATTGTTGCTTCCCTTTTTGTAGTATTACCACTATACTATAAATCTTACTGGGGAAGCATTTTGGCTTTTTTAGTAGGCGGTGGTATTGCTCTTATAATAAACCCTAATTTTATCTCCCTTGTATATCCATTCTATTTTGGCTTTTTTGGTATTTTTGCAATAGTTAAATGGAGAATGCTACAAAAGGAGTTTAATAGGATTTGGGGCTTTATAATCGGCTTAATTTGGTTTATGCTTGTTATGGGGGGAATATATTACTACTATTTTGTATTTTTAGGTCAGTTAGAAAGTGAAAGCCTTGGAATAATTTCTGAATATTTCGTATATATTTGGCTGGGCGTAGGATTGATTTTTTATCTAATTTATGATAAACTTATAGTGAAATTATTTTTATTAATAATTAACACCTTAAGAAGGATTATAAAATAGTTATGCTACAAAAAAATCAAGTACATATTGATAAAATTTTAGCTTTAGGAATAAATGGTGAAGGAATCGTTAAAAAAGACGGTTTTGTTATCTTTATTCCTTTTTGTCTTTTAAATGAAGAAGTTGAGTATAAAATATTAAAAGTTTCAAAAAAAGTAGCATACGGAAAGTTGATTAGAGTTATAACTCCTTCAGAAAATAGGGTAGAACCTAAGTGTGAAGTTTTTACTAAATGTGGTGGTTGTCAATTACAACACTTAAAATATGAAAGCCAACTTGAGTTAAAAAGAGATACCGTTAAAGATTCTTTAAAAAAGATTGCATTTTTAGACCTTGAAGTTCCTATTGCAAACAAAAGTGAATACGAGTATGCTTATAGAAACAAATTGCAACTACCTATTGCTGAAGTTGACGGCGAAACAAAACTTGGCTTTTTTGCAAACAATTCTCATAGAATAATTCCAATCAAAAACTGCCCAATTCATCCCGACTGGAGCAGTAAAATTATAGAAGTTTTTTACAATTTTATTGAAAACAAGGGCTTAAAAGGTTATAATGAAGAAAAGGGTACGGGACTACTTCGCCATTTGGTTGTTAGAAGTGTTAACGGCAAACTAATTATAACTTTGGTGTTAACAAAAAACGCACTTTCTTGCAAAAACGACTTAATTAAGGCGCTTAAAGAAAATTTTGATGATTTTACCCTTTATTTTAATATAAATTCTAAAAAAACCAACGCAATTTTAGGCGATGAGTATATACTTGTTTACGGCAACGGCTATTATGAGTATGAAGTTTTAGGAATAAAAGCAAAAATAGACGCAAGAAGTTTTATGCAAGTAAACGACTACGTTTATCCTAAACTTTATAAAAAAGCCCTTTCTTTAATAGGCGATGATGAAAATATTACCGTTATTGATGCTTATAGTGGCGCAGGGTTTATGACAAGTTTATTTGCTAAAAAGTATGAAAAAGCAATCGGTATTGAAGTTATTAAAGAAGCCGTTGATTGTGCAGACGCTTTGGCAAAACAAAACGGTTTAGAAGACAAAATGGAAAATATTTGTGCAAACGTAGAAGACGTTTTACCAAAAATCGTTAATAACTTAAAAAAAGCAGATAAAAAAATCGTATTAACGGTAGACCCACCTAGAAAAGGACTTGATAGATTTTCAATTCAAACCATTAAAAATTCAGGTATTGAAAAGATTGTTTACATTTCTTGTAATCCTGCAAGTTTAGCAAGAGACGTTGGGCTTTTAACGGGTACTTTAACCTATGAAAATGGAGAAATTAAAAAGGTTGAAAACCCTAATTTTGATTACAAAATTACTTATATTGAGCCTTTTGACATGTTTCCAATGACAAAGCACGTAGAAACTATAATTTGTTTAGAAAAGGTTTAGTTATGGAAGAAAAATTTTTATTCGTTGGCGTTAGTCCAAAACCTTTTAAGGGCAAAAACTACTGGTATTTAGATGAAAGTGGTTTAACAAAGCCAAACACTTTTGTTTGGACAACTATGGGAAGAAGAGATATAGAACAAATCGTTTACGTTGATTCGGTTTGCTGGTGCACAAAAGAAGATGCACCATATCCATTAGATAAAATTAAAAAAATTATTCGTCAAACCACAAAAGAAGAAGCAAAACAAGCCGATGATAGCTGGTTTTATTTATAAAAACGGGGAAAGTTATGGAAAAAACACAAAAATTAAAGGAATTTTTTAGAGCGCTTAAGTTTTTAGCATTTTCAATAAGTGCTGGTGTTATTCAATTTGGAACAATGGCACTTTTTTATGAAGTTTTCAAGTGGGAATGGTGGCTATCTTACATTATAAGTTTGTTGCTATCAGTACTTTGGAACTTTACAATTAACCGTAAGTTTACCTTTAAGTCGGCAAATAACGTTAAAATTGCAATGTTACTCGTTCTTGCATTTTACGCAGTATTTGCACCTGCATCACTATTTCTTGGCGACTGGATTGAAAGTTTAGGTGTTGACGGGCTTATTGTTGAAGCGGGAATTATGGTTTTAAACTTTGTGCTTGAGTTCTTGTATACAAGATTTGTCGTATATCGTAATTCTTGCGATACGGCAGTAAACAAAAAAGAAGAAAAGAAAGGGGAAAATTAAGATGAAAGTTATATTAGTAAACGGCAGTCTTCACGAAAAAGGTACTACTGGAACTGCTTTAGAAGTTATTTCAAAAAGATTAAACGATAACGATATTGAAACGGAAATTTTTAATATCGGTGGTGCGCCTATCAAAGATTGTATGGCTTGTGGCGCTTGTAAAAAGTTAGAAGGCCGTTGTATTAACGACGATATAGTTAATCGTTTTTTAGAAAAGGCAGAAAGTGCAGATGGTTTTGTGTTTGGAACACCAGTTTATTACTCACATCCATCAGGTCGTATATTAGATTTTATGGACAGAGTTTTCTATGCAGGTGGCAAAGTGTTAAAGTTTAAGCCTGTTTATTCAGTTGCCGCAGCAAGAAGAACTGGTTCAGTTGAATCAGTTGACGTATTAAACAAGCATTTTTCAATTACGCAAATGCCTATAGTAACTTCTACCTACTGGGGCGAAATTCACGGTTCTAAAGGGGAAGATATCTCTTTTGATGAAGAAGGCATGGAAACGGCGCAGACAATCTTGCTTGGCTTATAAAGTCAATTGACGTTGCTAAAAAGAATGGCGTAGAACTTCCTAATACTGCAAAAACGAAGAGAACTAACTTTGTTAGATAATGAAAGATTATAAATTAAACATAGAATTAGTACCAGATAGTTGTTGGTATTCTAATTTAAGAAGTTTGCTAAAGCCTAGCATGTGGGATATGCTACGCAAAAAAGCATACAAAAACGCAGATGGCCGTTGCCAAATTTGTGGGCGAAAGGTAAACCGTTTGGAAGCGCACGAAAGATGGACTTATGATGAAGAAACTGCTACGCAATCGCTAAAAGAAATCGTAGCCGTTTGCCATAACTGCCATAGCGTTATACATATTGGCAGAACTCAACTTTTAGGCAAAGGCGAAGAAGCCGAAAAGTGGTTTATGAAGGTAAACGACTGCTCTTATGCAGAGTTTATTTCTGCTTTAGGCGAAGCAAACAAATTACATCAACAAAGAAACAAAATTTCTGAGTGGAAACTTGATTTAACTTATTTAGAAGAATTTTTAAAATAAAAGGTTTATATGAAGATTATACATTGTGCTGATTTACATTTAGATTCAAAACTTAATGCAAATTTACCCGTTGATAAGGCAAAAGAACGTCGCCAAGAACTACTTTTGACCTTTTCAAGGCTTGTTGATTACGCAGTAAAAGAAGGCGTGGAAAAGATTATTATTTCAGGCGATATGTTTGATACGAAAAAGGTATTAACAACCACTAAAAACGCCGTTTTGCGCTTGATAAAGGAAAATAGTAATATTGATTTCTTTTATTTAAGTGGTAATCACGATGAAGATAATTTTATTTCTTCGCTTGAAGATGAAATTCCGTTAAATCTTAAGGTGTTTACTGAAGAATTTAAGACTTTTGATTTTGGTGATTTTACTATTTCAGGCATAAAATTAACAAATGATAATTATATTACTTTTTACAACAACGTAAAACTTGACCAAAATAAAATTAATATTTTAAGTTTACACGGACAGGTTTCTAAATACACGGTAGATAACCCTGACGTTATAAATATTACGGAATTAAAAAATAAAAATATTGACTATCTTGCGCTTGGACATATTCACTCATATCAAAAAGAAAAACTTGATGATAGGGGTGTTTACTGTTATTCTGGTTGTCTTGAAGGTAGAGGCTTTGATGAATGTGGTATTAAAGGTTTTTCTTTAATTGAAATTGAAGATGGTAAACTAAATTCTACTTTTATTCCTTTTGCAAAAAGAACAATTTATGAAATTGAACACGATATTACAGGAAAAACTTGGGGTCAAATTATTAAAGATATAAAAACTGAACTATCTCTAATTAAAGATACTTCTTTAATAAAAGTTGTTTTAACAGGGGAGCACGATTTAGATTTAGAAATGGACCTATTTTATTTAACTTCAATTTTAAATAACGACTTTTATTTTGTTAAAATTAAAGATGAATCTAAACTAAAAATTAACCTAAATGATTTTGCTTTAGACCCTTCTTTAAAAGGCGAATTTATTAGAACTGTAATGAGCGATATTTCTTTGTCAGAACAAGAGAAAAACGATATAATTATGTGTGGCATAAATGCGCTAAACGGGGAGAAATTGTAATGAAATTAGTTAAGTTATATATTGAAAACTTTGGTAAACTATCTAAATTTGAATATTCTTTTTCTGACGGCGTAAACGTTATTAATGAAGAAAACGGTTGGGGTAAAAGTACTTTAGCAACTTTTATAAAAGCAATGTTTTACGGGCTTGATAGCACGACGGTTAGAAATCTTGACCTAAATGAAAGAAAAAAATATGAACCTTGGCAAGGTGGTAAGTTCGGTGGTAATTTAATTTTTAAATTAAATGATAAAGAATATAAAATTGAGCGTTTTTTTGGCAAAAAGGCAACCGACGACACTTTTTCTTTAATTGACCTAAACACAAACAAAAGTTATACCGAAGCAAGTTTTAACAACTGTCTTGGTGAACATCTTTTCAAAATCAATAAAGCAGGTTTTGAAAATAGTTTATTTTTAAGCCAAACAAAAATTGAAGAAGATAAGCATAGAAAAGAAGCAAACGGCTCTTTTAGTGTAAAATTAAATAGTGACCATATATCTGAAGATATGGCAAAATTTAATGATGCAATAAAAATTCTTGATTCAGAGCGCCAAGAACTTAAAAAAATAGGTAATAAAGGTAAAATTGCTGATTTAGAAACAAAAATTAAGCAAATCAACCTTAAAATCAATGAAATTTCGCAATATACTGCTAACGTAAAAGACCTATCTAACGAGTTGGAAAAGGTTGAAAAGGATATTTCTTTATTAAAAGAGCAGGAAGGTTTATTAGATAAAGAACTTTCTTTATCAGGTACAATTTTAGAAAAGAAAGTACGTTTAGAAAATCTTGCAAAATTAAATGAAAAATTAAAGTTTGAAAAAGAAAGACTTGATAAAATTGAAAGATTTATAAACGGAAACACTTTTAACAAAGAATATAACCAAAAAAATTACGAATATGAAGGTCTTTTAAAAGAAAAAACTACAGAAGTAGGAAAAAATTATTTTATTATTGCACCAATAATAGGCGTTTTAGGTATAATAGTTTCTTTAATTTTATTAAATAGTGTTTTATTTATACCTTTATTAGTTTTTTCTTTAGCAATTTTAGTGGTTGGAACGGCATTGTTTTCTGTAAAATTTATTAAAAACAAAAAAATTACCACTAAAAACGAGTTGCTCCTTTCAAAACGCAAAAATTTATATAATGATATACTTGGTTATTTAAATGGTTTTAACTTTAACGGCACAACTTGTCTAGAAGATGCGTTTTCTGAAAAGCTAGATTTTATTCAAGACGTTTTTCACGAAAGAGAAAACGCGTTAAATACCATCACTTCATTACAAAACGAAATTGAAGAATTTAAAAAATCTAATAATATTTCTGAAACAGACGTAATTCCTGAAATAGATATAACGGCAAAAAGAACAGAACTTCAACGAGTTAGAGATTTGATTTCGGTAAAAAATAACCAAAAACAATCTTTAAAATTCAAAATTGAAAAAAATTCTTCATCTCTTGACGAAGTTGATGAATTACTAAGCCAAAAAGAAAGTTTAAGTTTAGAACTTGAAACGGCAAAAAAACGTTTATTTATAATAGAAAAAACGCAAGAAATATTATCAACTGCAAATGAAAATATGCGTGGTAAATACTTAAATCCGTTAAAAGAAAGTATGGCTAAATACTTAAACTTAATCACTAAAAACCTTCAAAATGAAGTTTCAATTGATACTGATTTTAATTTGTACGTTGATGAATTTGGCAAAAGAAGAGAGTTTAACACTTTAAGCATAGGGTATAGAGATTTATTCAACTTTGCTTTTAGACTTTCTTTAATAGACGCGTTATTTAAAGATAGCGAAAGTCCTTTTATCGTATTAGATGACCCTTTTGTCAATTTTGATGAAGAAAAACTTTCTTTAGTAACAAATTTATTGACGGAAGTTTCAAAAGACTATCAAATTATTTACTTTATTTGCCACGAAAGTAGAAGTATATAAAGATAAGTATAATTTTAATGAAAATACAGAAAATAAACATAAACGGAGGGTTTATGAAAAAAATATTTTCTGTATTTTTTATTTTAATAATATGTTTTAGTTTTACCTTATCAATAGGCGCGTTTGTTACAAATGCCGATACTAATATAACGGAAAACGGTATTGAAACAAGTGCAAAATCTGCTTATATGATAGATTATAACAGTAAAACGCCTATATACGCAAAAAATGAAAATGAAAGGCGACCTATTGCAAGTATGTGTAAAATTATGACCTTACTACTTTGCTTTGAAGAACTTGACAAAGGGACTTTTAGTTTAGAAGATACTATAGTCGTTAGCGAAACTGCATCAAAAATGGGTGGTTCGCAAGTCTTTTTAGAAGCAAATGGAGAATACAAAATTGCCGACTTATTAAAAAGTATAATAATTGCATCTGCAAACGATTCTTCAGTTGCTATGGCTGAACACGTTGCCGGTAGTGAAAAACTATTTACTCAAAAAATGAACCAAAAAGCAACGGAATTAGGCTTACAAAACACACTTTTTTGTAACGCAACGGGACTACCTGGCGTAGAACAATACTCTTCTGCAAAAGATATTGCAATTATCTTTAGCGAGTTATTAAAACACGAAGAATATTTTACCTTTTCTAACGTGTGGATGGAAGACTTTGTTCATCCAAAAGGAAGAGTAACAGGTATGAGCAACACAAATAAATTAATCAGATTTTACGAAGGTTGTGATAGTGGTAAGACTGGTTATACAAGTGAAGCCGGGCATTGTTTAACGGCATCAGCAAAAAGGGGAAATTTAAGGCTAATTTCAGTTGTAATTAACGAGCCTGACAGTAAAACACGTTTTAAAGACGTTTCAAATATGTTTAACTACGGTTTTGCGACCTACGTAAATAAACTTATCGTAGATAAAGATATGCCGTTAGAAAACAGTTTAGAGGTTTCTCAAGGTAAAAAAGATAATCTTTTATTAATTCCAAAAGAAAGTTATTATCATTTTTGTAAAAAAGATGAAAAGGTTTCTTTTGATATAGTTTTTACACCTATAAAAGACTTAAAAGCGCCTATAAAAATGGGTGAAAAGGTGGGGGAACTTTCAATTTACAACAATAATATTGAAGTAAAAAATATTGACGTTTTAGCAAATGAAAATATTGATGCAAAAACCTATTTTGACATATTAAAAGAAATTGCGTCAAAATGGTCTATAGTTTGTTAAATTAAAGGGGCTTTTTAGTCCCTTTTTTCTTTATTATATATTATATATTATTATATTTATTAAAATATTTCCTTGCATTTAAGGGGGTTTTGTTATATAATATTTTTATGAACGCTTTTATTGAATATATCGCAATATTTTTTGCTTTATTAATTGTTTTACCCTTTCACGAATTTGCACACGCTTTTGCAGCGGTAAAATCGGGTGATATGACGCCAAAACTTTATAAAAGGTATACGCTTAACCCTTTAGCGCATTTTGACATTACGGGTATTCTATGCTTCGTATTTTTTAGATTTGGTTGGGCAAAACCTGTTCCTGTAAACCCTAACAATTTTAAGCATTACAAAAGAGGTTGCTTTTTTGTTTCAATTGCCGGGGTTTTAATGAATTATTTGATAGCATTTATTGCTTATCCATTATTTTTATTAGCGCAAAAATACGTGCCTGAAAGTTGGTCATATTTGGGAAAACTTATTATTTATTTCCCTTTATTTTTATACGTATTAAGTATAAACTTTTTTGTGTTCAATCTTTTACCTATTTATCCACTTGACGGATTTAGGGTGTTAGACGTTGCAACAAAAAGAAGGGGTAAAGTTTATTACTTTTTAAGAAATAACGGTCAAAAAATATTACTTGGACTAATTTTACTTGGCGTAATTGCGAATATTACAAACTTTTATTATATTGATATTTTAGGAATCGCAATGAACTTTTTAAGAGGTATCGTATCTTATCCTATAGAACTACTTTGGAATTTTGTTTTCGGGGTTATTTAATATGAAAGAAATAAAATTTGAGTCAAACGTTGACTACTTAACAAAACTTAATAACTTCGATTTTGAAGGGCCTTTAGACCTTCTATTACACCTTATTAAAGAGGCGAAGATAGAAATTAAAGACGTGTTCGTGTCAGACGTTACCGACCAGTTTTTGCAGTACATAGAAAGGAATTTAGAGGCTTTAGATATTGACAAAGCAAGTGAATATTTAACTATGGCAGCAACTTTGCTTGAAATTAAGTCAAAATCACTACTCCCTAAAATTGAAGATATTGAAATTGATATAGAAGACCCTGAACAAGCCTTAATTAGAAAGGTTGAAGAATATAAGTTGTTTAAGGAAACGGCAGAAAAATTAAAACTACAAGAAAACGTTGAAAGATTTTATAAAGAACCCGACAAAAACGTTGGTGACGTAAAAGTTGTTTATACTGATTTTAATATTGACGGACTTATAGGTGCTTTTTCAAAACTACTTCTTAAAATTGACCAAAAGAAAGCAGAAAAAATGGCTCATAAGGAAATACCTAAAGACGTTTTTACTGTTGAAGAAAAGGTACAACATATTAGAACTTGCATTTTAGACAGAAAGAGTATGAGTTTTTATGAACTTTTTGAAAATTATTATTCAAGAAATGAAATAATTACAACTTTTCAAGCGCTTTTAGAGTTATTAAAATTACAATACGTTGCTGTTGAGCAAAATACCGTTTTTGATGATATTACTATTATATTAAAGGAAGATAGAAATGAAGAACTTGGAGAAATTGACGAATACAATTGAAGCGATAGTGTTTGTTTCAGGTGACCCTATTCAAATTAAAGACATTGCAGAAAAACTTGAAATTAGTGAAGACGCAGTTTTGCTTGCCGTTAAAGATTTGCAAGAAAAATATAATAAAGATTCTGGTTTACAACTTTTATTGTTTAATAAAAAATTGCAGTTTGCGTCAAACTCTGACTATGCTGAAGACGTTTCTGCCGTGCTTAACCCTATAAAAGAAAGGGAGCTTTCAAAAAGTATGCTTGAAGTTGCGGCAATTATTGCATATAAACAACCTGTTACAAGAATGGACCTTGAAGAAATTAGGGGAAATAGCGAGTATGCTTTACAAAAACTTCTTGAACTAAAGGTTATTGAACCAGTTGGAAGAAAGGATGCAGTTGGTAAACCTGTTTTATTTGGTACAACTGATGAATTCTTAAAAAGATTTCAAATTTCTTCTTTAGATGAACTACCTGACTATGAAACGCTACTTGAACAAGTTGCAGTTATCCGTGGTGAAGCAAATAATGGCGATTATTTATATAGAAAAGACGTTTACGTGGAAGAAAATAAGGAAGTTTTAGAACAAACCCCAACTACGGAAACGGAAATTGAAGAAGATTTTGACCTACCATCTATTGATGAAGAAGAAGTTCCTGACTTCTTAAAAGATGAAGAAGTTGATAAAATTTAATTTTTAATACATAAAAATAATTAAAATAAAAAAAATAATAGTGTGATTTATTTATATATATCCACTATTTTTTTTATTCTTTTTTTACCTATATTTTGTTCAGTAAATTTTAAAATTGAAAATAATGAAAAACTTGCACGTTTTTATATATCAGTTTTTAAAATAAAAATTATAAAAGGCTATTTTGAATTAAAAAAAGAGGGTATATACCAAACCGTTAACTATAAAACTAAAAAAGTGTCCTTAAAAAACACCGGTTTGAAAGAAAATTTTAAGATTTTACCCGAAGTATTTTTTTATAAAATACTCATAAAAGGTGTTATTAAGAAAAATATTGATTTTCCTTTATTATATCTAATGTTTTCAAGTATAATTATGTCAGACATAATGTATTATTTTTTAAGAAAAAAAGGAATAAAATTAGATATTGATATTAATCTATATGAAAATGAAGATTTGTTTTTTAATTTATCTTTTAAAACCTTATTTATCGTTAACAATATAACAATTATCAAATTATTATTAAACGGATTAATAGGAAAAATTAAAAATGAAAGAGAACAAAATAAACGAATTAATTGATACGGCAATAAAAAATTTAAATAATTTAACCGACGTAAACGTCATAATAGGTAAGCCTATAAAAGATGAAGAGAACGTTATTATACCAATATGTAAAGCAACGCTTGGGTATATGAACGGCGCAGGAGAATATGGAAAGATAAAATTATTTAAAAAGGAAAGCGAATTGCCTTTTGCAGGTGGTAGTGGCGCAGTAGTTTCACTAAAAGCAAGTGGTTTTTTAATTAAAGAAGATGGCAAATATCGTTTTATTTCAACTTCAAACGAACCGTTAGATAAAATTGTAAATTTTACTAATGAAATTATAGAAAATTATGCAAAAAAGAGTTAAAATTACTATAATTTGCCTATCTTTTATTATAATTTCCTTATTCTTTTCATCAAAAATTGTTTACGCAGACGCAAGTTCTTATATAGTAATAGAAACTTCTACAAACAGAATTTTAGAAGGTAGCAATATAAATAAAAAGTCATATATGGCAAGTACTACGAAAATATTGACGGCAATTACCGCTATTGAAAACGCAAACGTTAACGACAAGGTTATAATCCCTAAAAAAGCGTGTGGAATTGAAGGTTCAAGCATTTATTTACAAGAAAATGAAGAAATGACCTTAAAAGACCTTTTATACGGCTTAATGTTAAGGTCTGGAAACGACTGTGCAACGGCAATTGCTCTTTATGTATCAGGTTCAATAGAAGACTTTGCAACTTTAATGAATAAAACAGCTATAAAAATAGGCGCAAAAAACAGTAATTTTGTAAATCCACACGGTTTACACGATGATAATCACTATACTACTGCTTATGATTTAGCAATAATTTCTTCATACGCAATGAAAAATCCTATTTTTAAAGAAATCGTAAGTACAAAATCGGTTAAAATTCCTTTTACAACGCAAAACACAACGCGTACTCTTATAAATAAAAACAAACTTTTATCAAAATTAGATGGCGCTACGGGAATTAAAACGGGATTTACAAAAAAAGCAGGTAGATGTTTAGTAACAAGCGCAGAAAGAAATGGAATGGAAGTAATTTCAGTCGTTCTAAATTGCCCGGATATGTGGACTTTTTCAGAAGATAAAATAAATTACGCATACAAAAACTATTCAATGTATAAACTTATTGATAAAAATAACGTTGTTGATTTTATTTCTATTAAAGATGATGAAGAAAAGTGTGGTTTAACGGTTAAAAATGACGTCATACTACCTTTAACTAAAAATGAGTATAAAGATATCAAAATCAAATACAATTACCCTAAAACCATCACAAAACCGTTTAATAAGGAAGAAAAGATAGGTAGTATTGATTTTTATATAGGAAATAAGTTGATTTTTTCTGAAAAAATGTTTACTATTATAACGAAGTAACTTTTTAAGGATAAAATTATGAGAATAAATAAGTTTTTAGCGGAAAGTAGCGTTGCATCAAGACGTGCCGCAGATAAATTAATTGAAGAAGGTAGAGTTAAAATAAATAACAAAACCTGTAAATTAGGCGATGAAGTTGATATTGATAACGATATCGTTACAGTAAACGGCAACGTTGTTTCTTTGGTTAAAAATTACGATTATTATATTATGAATAAACCAAAAGGATACGTTACAACCGTTAAAGATGATAAAGATAGAAAAACTGTTATGGATTTAATGCCACCATCTAAAAAAAGATTTTTCCCGGTTGGTAGACTTGACTATGATACTGAAGGTCTTTTAATTTTAACTAACGATGGTGATTTAACTTATCGTTTAACACACCCTAAAAACGAAATTCCTAAAACCTATTCAGTAAAGGTTGAAGGAAACGTAACTGAAGATGAATTAAACAAACTTCGTGCAGGTGTTTATATTGACGGTGTTAAAACAAAAAAATCTACCATTAAAATTATGGAAACAATGCAAGGTTTTACAAAACTTAACGTTGTTATTACCGAAGGTAAAAATCGCCAAATAAGAAAAATGTTTGAAAAAATTGGTAAAAATGTTGTTTTCTTAAAAAGAATTAAAATTGGCGACCTAACCCTTAAAGGACTAAATAGGGGTGAAGTTAGAAAATTAAATGCAAGAGAAGTTGATTATTTATTAAATTTATAAAATATTAAAAAGCCTCTAAAATATAGGGGCTTTTTTGTTAAAATTTATAATTTATTTTTTTGATTTTTTATCAAATTGTAAACTTTTTGCTTTTGAAAGTATTAACTTAACAAAGTAGTAAGCAAAAATATCAAAATATAATATACCAGGAAGTAGTAGATAATAAACTACGTTTTGAACGTTATAAAGGTCAACGTCTAATAATAAATTTGCAGCAAGGGTTAAGAGTGCCAAGTTAATTGCAATTATAAGCGCCGTCCACATATTCATTGCAAAGTTTTGATTTGCCCTTTTAAGAATATTTTTATAAGAAACAATAAATATTCCAGTTAAAAAGACAACAGGTAATAGAGCAGAAATTAAAGCCTTACCTGGCGTTATAAAGTCATAAAGGTATGAAACAATAAAAATTTCGCCAAGCATTACAAAAAACATAATTAAAGCAGAAAGAATTTTTATTTTATTAACAAAAAATCCGCCCGTGCTTTTTTGCGCTTTGTTTGAAAATTTAACTGTAAAACCTTCTTTAAGTGATTTTTCAACTATGTCGCTATAATCAACCTTATCAAAACTTATTTCAATTTGAGGGGTTGTAGGAGTTTCTTCAACCTTTTCTATAACTGGCGCAATAGAAATTTTAGGTTTAGGTTCTTCATAAACCGTTCCTTCTACAATATTAGAAGATTTTACAATATCATTTAATACGTTTCTAAAATTAAAGTTGTCAGTAGATTCTTTATAAGAATTTTCAGTAGTTTTCTCATTAACAACTTGTTTTTCAGGTAAAACTACCGTTTTAACAGGTTCAACTGGTTGAATAATAGGTTTTGGTTGAACCAAAATAGGTGTAGGTGCAATTATGGTAGGTTGCACTTCTTTTTTATCCGTAATAAGCAAATCTAATATGTTTTTAGAATTATTCCATTCTTTTAAGTTGTTTTTTACAAGTTTTTCACCAGATTCAGTCAACTTAAAATAACGTCTTCTGCCACCATCAGGGGAATCACTCCAGTAAGGACTGACCATTTTAAGTGTTTCAAGACGTTTTAACGCACTATAAAGAGTTGCTTGTTTTAATATGTATTTGCCTTCACTTTTATCCTCAATATCTTTAGTGATATCGTTTGCACATTTATCACTATCAATCAAGGTTTTAAGAATTATCGTATCAATATGACCACGAATTAAATCACTGCTAATTGAAGATGAATCCATAATTACTTTCCTTTTTCTTTTAGTATAACAAAATTGTAAAAATATGTCAATATATAATGATTATGTCTGACATAAAAATTATTTTAATTTAATAGTAGATGCTGCATTTTTTCTAATATCTTCAGTAATTGCCGCGTAATGTTTTTTAGTAGTGTTTACGTCGTTATGACCTAAGCAATCTGCAACAATATATATGTCTTTAGTAGTTCTATATAGGTTAGTACCAAACGTGCTACGAAGTTTATGTGGTGTTATTTTTTTAAGTGGAGAAACAATTCTAGCATATTTTTTAACGATTTCTTGAACTGTTCTAACACTAATACGACCTTTTGTTCCTAAAAATAAAGCAGGTTGCTTTTCAGGGCTTTCTTCAGGCGTTCTTTCTTCTAAATAAGACTGTAGGGCATACCTAACTTCATCATTAAAGTATAAAATAGCACGATTTCCACCCTTTCTTGTAACAACAAAACTGTTATCGGTAAAATTTATATCATCAACGTTTAATCCAACAAGTTCGCTAATACGAATTCCCGTACCAAGAAACAAGGTGATAATAGCAGAATCCCTAATTTTGTTCTTTTTATGAAAATCTAGTTGTTTTTTGGTAAGTCCATAGCCAGTTTCTACCGTATCAATTAATTTTGCAACTTCATTATTACTTTCAGTAGCATCTAATCTTATAATTTCTTTATCGTGAAGTTTTGGCATAGAAACCTTTGCTGCAACGTTGGTAGAAATCTTGTTTTTATTAAATAAATACTTGTAAAAACTCCTTACGGTTGCTAACTTTCTTGCCTTTCCACACTCAGTACAACTACATATCTTTCCATTGTATTTATATCTACTTAAATAACTTAAAAAAAGTTCAATATCGCTTGAGTCAACGTCTTCAAGCATATCAAGTGTTATATCGCTAAAATTATCAATTCTAAACACTTTTTTTGCTAAAAAATCAAAAAACACCCTTAAATCGTATGCGTAATTAAGCCTTGTAAGGGGAGAAGTAACGTTACTAATTCCCACAAAAAAGGTTTCGCAAAAACGTGGAAGTTCGCTTAAGATTTTTTCAATTTTGTCTTCGCAAGATAATGCTCTTTTTTCAAAATAATTGTCTTTCTTCATACCTTTATTATAAATGATTTAATGCTATTAGTAAATAGCATTGATAAAAATATTTATTACAAAATTTTCTAAAAATAGTTGACAAAAATATAAGCCTTTATAAGTAAGTAAAGGGGAAATAATTTACAAATTCTAAACAATTTTTAGAAAATAAAATTAATTTTTACGGTTTTCAATAAGCAGAACACCTAATCAAAATATAAAATTTTTTCTAAACGCTTTTATAAGTTTGACTTAGGGGACACAAACTCACACATATTCAACTTTGCGTAAAACAACACTTTTACGCAAAGAATAGTTTATTTAGCATTGTATTAAGAATACGCACGGTTTTTTAGTGCCAAAATTCATTTTTTTACATAGTTAAATCACATAGTTATCAACAATGGTTTAACTTGTGTTATTTTTTAATTAACTGTTAAATTTATCGTCAACAATAATTTCATCAATTTTTATTGTTCTATAAGTTTCTTCAGTTTCTAAACATTTTCCACAACTGTCGCAAATTTTAGAAGAATCTAAATCACATCTGTCGCATTCTTCACAGTCAATACATTCTCTATCGTATAAAATACACTTCTTCACTTAAAAAATACCTCCAAACAAAAAACAAACATATGTTTGACATTTTATAAAAATAATGATATAATAAATAAAAATTTTTATTATAAGGTTATTTTTATGAAAAAAATTGATGAAAAAATCTCAAAAGTTTACGATTTTATAGTAGAATTCACTAAAGAAAACGGTTTTCCACCTTCTATAAGAGAAATTTGTGCAAATACTAATATAAAATCTACTGCAACGGCCTATTCTTACGTAGAAAAATTAAAAACAAAAGGTTTGCTTTCAAAAACTTCTACAAAAAATAGAACGTTAAAAGTTTCAAATTTATCAAATAATATAAAAACTATACCGCTTGTCGGCGTTGTAACTGCTGGTACGCCTATTTTAGCGCAAGAAAATATTGAAGGTATGTACCCTTTACCACCTGAATTTGACACAAATTCCGACTTTTTTGCTCTAACTGTTAAAGGAACTAGTATGATTAACGCAGGAATTTACGATGGCGATAAAGTTATTGTTAAAAAACAAAATACTGCAGAAAATGGCGACATTGTTGTTGCTTTAATTGACGATTCTGCAACGGTAAAACGTTTTTATAAAAAAGAAAACAAAATAATTTTACACCCCGAAAACGATGAATTAAGCGATATTATCGTTGACAACGTGTATATTTTAGGTATTGTAAAAGGTCTTTTTAGAAAAATGTGATTAAAACTTCATGTTTTTTAAGGCAATTTTACAATGTTCGTACGTTAAACCACCTTGCATGTAGCCTATATATGGTGGTCTAATCGGTGCATCTGCAGAAAGTTCTATTGAAGCACCTTGAACAAAACAACCAGCAGCCATAATTACTTGGTCTTCGTATCCCGGCATATCCCACGCTTCTGGTAAAACATAACTATCTATAGGAGAATTTTTTTGAATTGATTGTATAAATGCAATCAATTCTTCTTTTGTATTGAACTTTATTGCTCTAATAATATCTCCAGGTAAAACCTCAAGATTTGGCGACGTTTCATACCCTAATTCGCTTAAAACTTTACCAAATAATAATGAACCTTTTAGCGCTTCTTTTACAACGTGTGGCGCTAAAAATAAGCCTTGGTAAAAATATTGATAAGTATTTGCGTAAGAGCCAACTTCACCGGCAATTGATGGTGCAGTTAGTCTTGCATTTATTAAATCTAAATATTTTTTATCACCAACAACGTATCCACCGGTTGGTGCAATACCACCACCAATATTTTTAATCATAGAACCTGCGATAACGTTAATGCCAACTTCGATAGGTTCTTTTTTTTCTACAAATTCGCCATAACAGTTATCAAGCATAATACAACCGTCAAAGCCAACTTCTCTAACAAACTTAACGATATCTTCAATTTCAGATATTGTAAATGCATTTCTCCAGTCATAACCCCTTGAACGTTGTAAATAAACCATTTTAGGCTTATTTAGAGTTAAATATTCTTTTACTACATCTTTGTCAATTTTATCATCTTTTAAGTTGATAACGTCAAAATAAACGCTAAAATCTCTTAAAGAACCGTTATTTTCCCCTCTGATAACGTCGTTTAAGGTATCATAAGGTTCGCCAGTTATAGAAACAAAAGAATCATTTGGTCTTAAAATACCAAAAAGCGCTAAAGAAAGCGCGTGTGTTCCTGACACAATGCTTGGAGAAACTATCGCCATTTCCGCCTTAAAAACGTCAGCAAAAACTGCATTTAAAGTGTCGCGACCTTCATCGCCGTAACCATAACCAGTAGTTTGCGTAAAGTGTCTTAATGCTAAACGGTTATTTTGAAAAGCATTTAACACCTTTTCTTGGTTAAAAAGAGAAATTTCTTCTAACTTTTCAAAATTAGGTTGTAATTCTTTTTCACATTTATTTATTAATTCAATATCTATCATAAATTTTCAATAATCTCCTTTGAAAGCATTTTTGTCGGTTTTAAGTAATTAAGTCCATCTAAACGCTTAAAAAAAGTAATTTGTCTTTTTGCGTATCTTCTTGTATTTTGTTTAATTTTTTCGGTTAACTCATCAAAAGTGATGGCATTTTCTAAAAATTCAACAACTTCTTTATACCCAATGCCTTGCATACTTTGAGCATCTTTTTTTACGCCACTTGATAAAAGATTTTTCACTTCATCAACCAAGCCTTTTTCAAACATAATATCAACACGCTTATTTATTCTATCGTATAAAACCTTTCTATCAAAATCAATCATATACGCTTTGTAATTAAAACGTGGTGTTAAATCATCAACAATTTCCGACTTTTTTTGACCTGCAGTTTCAAAAATTTCAATTGCTCTAATAACCCTTTTTAAGTCGTTTGGATGCAATTTTTCAGCAGTATCAGGGTCAATTTCTTTTAATCTTTCAAAAACCTTTTCTACGCCAAATTCGTTAGCCATTTGGTTGTATTTTTCACGAATTTCTTCATTTTTAGCAGAATTTCCATAACTTAAACCATATAATAAAGAATTTATATAAAAACCCGTACCACCAACAATAATAGGAATTTTGCCTTTAGAAATTAAGTCGTTTATTATAGGAAGTGCTTGTTTTTCATAATCAGATACGGAAAAAGTATCGTTTCCATCACAAACGTCTATCAAATGATGTTTAACTTTAGAAAGTTCTTCTAAAGAAGGTTTTGCAGTACCTATATCAAAACCTTTATATATATTCATAGAATCGGCCGAAATAATTTCAGTATTAAGTTTTATAGCAAGGTCAATAGCAAGGTCGGTTTTTCCACTACCAGTAGGCCCACAAATTACAATCAAATCCGTCATAAAATTCTCTTAAACCACTTATCAATTTCCGTTCTAGTAATTTTTACCACAACAGGTCTTCCGTGTGGGCATTTAAGCCCTAAATTATCGTTTAATTTATTAGTTAAAACCTTAATTTCTTCTTCATTTAAGGTATATCCTGCTTTTATTGCTGCACGACAAGCCTTTTTTGCAAAACTTTCCTTCAAAGTTTCGGTAATTACGTTAGAAGAAAGCAAAGTATCGCTTAAAACGTCTTCAAAAAACGCATCAATATTTATGTTTTGAATAGCAGTTGGCAAAGATAAAACCTTAAAACGACCGTCAGACTCTTTTTCAATATTAATTCCTATAGCCTTAATGTCGTCAATTTTTGAAAGTAAAAATTCTTCTTCAAGATGATTTACTTCAATAACGTAAGGAATTAATAAGTCTTGAACGATAATTTCATTATTAAATAAGCCAACTAATTCATCATAAATAATTCTTTCATGCGCAGCGTGTTGGTCGGCAAAGTACACGTTTTCCCCTGATTCAAAAATCAAATAAGTGTTTAATACTTGGCCTACGTATTTTAATTGTTCTTTTACTTCAAAATTTTGTTCAATAGTTTGCTTTTTTTCTAAACTCTTTAGGTAAGCCTTGTTTTCGGCAAAAATATCAACAACGTCTTCTTTTTTATCAATTTCTTTTTGAATTTTATCAAAACCAATTCTTGCATTTTCATTAGTATGGTCTGAAAAAGAAAAACTTTTTTGTGAAAAAGGTTGATTATGTTTGACATAAACACTAGATAAATCACTAGGTTTTAATTGATAATTTTGCGTTTTTATATTTTCTTCTTTTACTATTTGAAGGGCTTCGCTTGTTCCATCTAAAACCTTTGAACAAACTGAATAAATACTGCCATATATCACCTGATTATTAGAAAATCTAACGTCAGTTTTATTTGGATGAACGTTTACGTCAACAATTTCTACAGGAATAGTTAAATGTAAAACGTAAAAAGGATATTGCCTTTTCATTAAATAATGAGAATATGCGTTCATTATAGCAGAAGATATGGTAGAGTTTTGAACGTATCTACCATTTATAAAAACAGATTGACCGTTTCTGTTTGGTTTTGTAAAATTATGTTTACTAATATATCCGTTAATTGCAATTCCATTTTTAACAGTATTGATAAAATAACAATTTTCAATTATTTTAGCGCCATAAATACAAACCATTGCAGATTCAAGCCCATCTCCAAAAGTTTGGTATACCGTTTTATCATTAACAATATACTTAAAAGCAACGTTAGGGTTTGATAAAATAAGCCTTAACATCATTTCAGTCGTTTCACCTTCTTCACCCTTATCAGATTTTAAAAACTTTTCTCTAACAGGTGTGTTATAAAACAAATTATCAACCGTGATCACCGTTCCTTCTTCAATAGGAGATGGAGAAACTTCAGATATAATTCCCCCGTTACAGCTTATTTTAGCCCCAAAAGCTTGTTCTTTTGGTTTAGACATAATAGAAAGATTGCTAACAGCACCAATACTTGCAAGTGCTTCACCCCTAAACCCTAAAGTTAAAATTGAGTCTAAATCTTCAACAGAAGAAATTTTGCTTGTTGCGTGTGGTAAAAGCGCCTTGTTTAAGTCTTCTTCTAAAATGCCTGCGCCGTTATCTTCAACCGTTATATTTGTTTTTCCACCATTAAGAATAGAAACACAAATAGAAGTAGCACCTGCATCAATAGAGTTTTCTACAAGTTCTTTTACGACAGAGCTTGGTCTTTCAACCACTTCACCTGCTGCAATTCTATTATAGATTTTGCTATCTAATACGTTAATTTTTGCCATTTTTAAATTTTATCCTTTAAATCTACTAAAATTTGGAACGCTTGTATTGGAGAAATAGAATTTAAGTCAAGCCTTTCCAAAATCTTTTCAACTTCCGTTTTTTCAACAACAGTTTCTTCATAAACGGTGTCATTTTTAATATTTTTTGAAGATTCAAGTTGTTTTAGAACGGTTTTTGCCTTTTTAGTAATATCTTGCTTAATGCCTGCAAGTGACGCAACTTCAATACCAAAACTTCTACTTGCACCACCCCTAACAATCTTTCTCATAAAAACTATATCCCCGCCAATTTCTTTAACGGTAACCTTATAATTTTTAACGTTAGGTTTTAAGTTTTCAAGCTCAACAAGTTCGTGGTAATGCGTTGCAAAAAGAGTTTTTGCTTTTATATTATCAACCAAATACTCAAGCACAGCCCAAGCAATACTTAACCCGTCGTAAGTGCTTGTACCCCTACCTAATTCATCAACTATTATTAAACTATTTTCTGTAGCATTGTTTAATATGTTTGCCATTTCGCTCATTTCAACCATAAAGGTACTTTGGTCTAAAATAAGGTTATCACTTGCGCCAATTCTGGTAAACACTTTATCTATAATAGGAATTTCTGCTGATTTTGCAGGAACAAACGACCCCATATGCGCCATTATAGTAATTAGGGCAACTTGTCTCATATAAGTACTTTTACCAGCCATATTCGGGCCAGTTAGAACGATAGCAGTAGTTTCTTTATCAAAACAAGCATTGTTAGAAACAAACCTTTCTTTACATAAAAGTTCAACGATAGGATGTCTTCCTTCAACAACGTTAAAATCACTTCCTAAAGGTTGCATTTTAGGTCTAACGTAATTATTTTCCTTAGCAACCGTTGCCAAACTATTTAAGGCATCTAAAACGCCGATTGCCGTAGATGCTTTAATTAGAAGGTCAATTTTAGAAAGAAGCAAGGTTTTAATTTTGTTAAAAATAGCACTCTCTAGTTTAATTGCTTTTTCACTACTAGTTAGAATTTTTTCTTCTAATTCCTTAAGTTCTTCCGTAATATATCTTTCTGCGTTAACAAGCGTTTGTTTTCTAACGTATTCGTAAGGAACTGCATTTTTGAAAGAGTTAGTAACTTCAATATAGTAGCCAAAAACCCTATTATAATCTACTTTTAAGGTTCTTATTCCAGTCTTTTCTCTTTCGCGTTCTGCTAAATCTTTTATTAATTGAACACCGTTTTTGCCAATTTCACGAAGGTCGTCAAGTTCTTTATCAAAACCGTCTGCAATATATCCACCGTCCTTCATATTTGTAGGCAAATTAGGATTTATTGCGCTTTTTAATAGAGAAGAAAGTTCGGCAAAATCGCCTAAATCTTCCGTTAATTCTTTTATCAAAGGAACTTCAATTCCTGAAAGTTGGAATTTAATTGACGGTAAAACGTTTAGCGATTCGCCTATCGCAAGAACGTCTCTTGGCATTAAGTTGCCGTTAGAAATTTTGCCCGTTAATCTTCCTAAATCCCTAATATTATTCAATAACTCAGTAAGGGTTTGTCTTAATAAAACGTTGTCAAAAAATACACTAACACCATCTAAACGACCGTTGATTTTTTCAATATCTTGAAGTGGAGATAAAATCCAAGAATTAAGCGTTCTTGCACCCATACTTGTACAAGTTTTATCTAGCGCCCACAAAAGAGAACCGTATCTTTTGCCATCTTTTTGAGTTTTTACAAGTTCAAGATTTTTAACTGCGTTAATATCTAATTTTAAATGTTCGTTATTTTCAACAAATTCTAATTTAACAATGTTAGAAAGTGCGTGTTTTGCGTTTCAATCAAATAAGAAATAAGCGCACCTGCAGCAGAAACACCAACCTTATTTTCTTCAATACTAAAAGAAAGCAAATTAAGTACTTCAAACTGCTTTTTCAAAGTCTTTTCAGCAGAAGCATAACTAAAGTTAGAGTCGGTATAAAGTAAAAAGCTAGGTACTACTTTATGAGTAACTAATGGAATATCTTTAGAAAGTTCAAATAAAGCAGAATTTGAAATTATTTCAACAGGAGAAACCCTAACTAAAGCATCTAAAAAGTCGGTAAAGCCCCTTTCCCCTGAAAAGGTTTGCACAAAAAACTCACCAGTAGTAATGTCAACCCAAGAAATAGCATATTCCTTTCCGATTAAACAAACTGATGCAATAAAATTGTTGTTTTTTTCATCAATTAAACTATCTTCAATAATCGTTCCTGCAGTTACAATTCTAACAACGTCTCTTTTAACAAGTTCTTTGCCATTTGGTTCTGAAAGTTGTTCACAAATAGCAACACGCTTACCTAAAGAAACAAGTTTTGATATGTATAAATCGGCTGCGTGATGTGGAACGCCACACATTGGTGCTCTTTCTGAAAGCCCACAATCTCTACCAGTTAAAGTTAAGTCTAAAAGTTTTGACGCTTCCTTTGCATCATCAAAAAATAGTTCGTAAAAATCGCCTAATCTATAAAAAACTAGATAATCTGGATTTTTTTCCTTAACTTCAATATAATGTTGCATCATTGGTGATAAAGCCATATTATTTCTCCTAAACGAGTTCGCCTGTTAGCGAAATTCCACCCGTTTTTGTAATTTTTACGTTAACAAATTTACCTATCAAATTTTCACCACTACCAAAGTAGCACATTCTGTTAAATTCATCTCTACCTAAATACATATTCTTTTTGTCGTCAAAATCTTCACAAAGGACTTCAACAACTTTGTCTTTATATTCTAAAGAAATTTCCTTTGCAATTTGATTTTGAAGTTCAATTAGCCTTTGTATTCTGTCTTTAGAAACGCTTTCTTCAATTTGACCATCCATTTTATCAGCAACAGTTCCCTTTCTTCTTGAATAAACAAAGGTAAACGCACCGTTAAAACGACAAGTTTTAACTAAATCTAAAGTGTCTAAAAAATCTTCTTCCGTCTCATAAGGGAAACCAACCATAATATCGGTAGTAATGCTAATATTTGGTATTTTTGCTTTTAATTTTTCAATTTTTTCTAGATAGTCTTCCCTTGTGTATCTTCTATTCATAAGGTTTAGCACCTTTGAAGAACCTGCTTGAACAGGAAGATGAATGTACTTACAAATTTTATCGCTATAAAGCATTGCATCAATAAGTTCATCAGACAAATCTTTAGGGTGGTTCGTCATAAATCTAATTCTAAAATTACCCTTGATATCAGCAATTTTCTTTAGTAGAATAGGGAAAGTAACGTTTTCATCATTAAAATCTAACCCGTAAGAATTAACGTTTTGACCAAGCAAGGTAATTTCTTTATAGCCAAGTTCAACAATGTGCCTACATTCTTCCAAAATATCGTCCATTTTTCTACTTCTTTCCCTGCCCCTAACGTAAGGAACTATACAGTAAGTACAAAAATTGTTGCAACCGTAAGTAATATTTACCCAAGCATTAGGATAACTTGTTCTAAACTTTGGCGTTTCTTCACAAATTGCCTTTTCCTTTTCTAAAACTTCAATTACAGTTTTTTTACTTGCAATTCTTTTGTTTAATAAACTTTCAAAGTCATCTAAATTATGAGTACCGAAAATAATATCAACAAAAGGAAATTTTTTGTGCAACTCTTTTGCAACGTTATCTTGTTGCGTCATACATCCACAAACGCCAATTATTAAATTTGGTTTACTTTTTTTAAGTTTTTTAAGTGCGCCAATATTACCAAAAGCGTGGTTTTCAGCATTTTCCCTTATAGCACAAGTATTAAAAAGAATAACGTCTGCATCTTCAATATTTTCAGCGTACACGTAACCTAGCTTACATAAAATTCCTGCAAGTTTTTCGGATTCGTGAACGTTCATTTGACAGCCGTAAGTCACAATATGATAAGTTTTTACCATAAAACCACCTTGTATAATTAAAAAATCTTAATTATTATACCACATAGATTAAAAAAACTCAATATTTCTTTAAATTAAAATTAATAAATTATATATATTTAAAGGCAAAAACTGAAGAATATTATTTTTAATTTTATAAATACTACTTTTATGAAAAGAAAAATTATAAGCGGTATACTTTTAAGTTTTTTAGTCATTTTGCTTTTTAGTGTTGCTATTTTCTATATTTTAACAAGCAGTTATAAATTAGATGAGCAAAAATTTGTTGATGCAAAAAACTCTATAACCTATTTTTCAAAAGACGGCGAAGTTTTAGATACGCTTTCAAAAAACGTTAGCGTTGAAGAAATAAAAAATATACCAAAAAATACAAAAAATGCTTTTATTGCGATTGAAGATAAAAGATTTTATAAACATAACGGAATTGATTATAAAGGCTTGTTAAGGGCAACTGTTAATAACCTAAAAAGTATGTCTTTTAAAGAAGGTGGGTCAACAATAACGCAACAATTAATAAAAAACACTCATTTAACAAACGAAAAAACAATAAAAAGAAAGTTAATTGAGTTTAGACTTGCTAAAAAACTTGAAAAAAGATATTCAAAAGATAAAATTTTAGAGACCTATCTTAACACCATTTACTTTGGTGAAAACACTTTTGGTATTTCAGACGCATCAAAAACCTATTTTGGAAAAGAAGTTAATAATCTAACCTTAAAAGAAAGTGCAGTTCTTGCTGGTATTGTAAAAGCACCTTCAATATATTCCCCTTTTAGAAATTACAATAAGTGCATAAACAGGGCAAATTTAGTTCTTAAAAAAATGTTAGAAGAAAAACTAATTAGTCAAGATGAATATAACCTTGCTATCAATGAAAACTTAAGCCTAAACGGCGTAAAAAGTGAAAAAAATAGTTATATAACTGCTTGTTCAAAAATAGTTGATTCTTTAATTGATTCAAACAAAATTAAGGGTAAAAATATAAAAATTTATACAAATTTTTCTAAAAAACACCAAGATTTGCTGGAAGAAAGCCTTAATTTATACAATGGCAACTACAATAAATCTGGAATAATAATTGATAATGATGGAAACGCCTTGGCAATGGTAGGAAAAGAAAATAAAAGACACCAACTTGGCTCTATTATAAAACCCTTATTAGTGTATGCTCCGGCAATTGAAGAAGGACTCATTGATGAAATAACCCCTATTTTAGATGAAAAAACTGACTTTGGTGGCTATACCCCTTCAAATTATAATGAAAAATATTACGGATATATAAGCGCAAAAGATGCTTTAGCAAAAAGTTCTAACGTTTGCGCTGTAAAAGTGCTTAATTATTTAGGAATTGATAAATTAGTTGATTATGCAAAAAAGTTTAATATTGAAATTGAAGAAAGTAATAAAAACCTATCTTTAGCATTAGGAACTTCTTCAGGTAACGTTAGTTTTTTTGACGTAGTCGCGTGTTATAATTCGTTTGCAAATAACGGAATTTACAAAGAATATTCTTTGATAAATAAAATAACTGACAACAACGGAAAAACCCTTTATTTACCTAAAGAAAATAGGCACAAAGTTTTTAGTGAAAGCACCGCTTTTATAATAAGTGATATATTAGAAGAAACGGTTAACACAGGTACGGCAAAAAATATGAAATTAGATTTTCCTATATCGGCAAAAACTGGTACTGTCGGCAACAAAAATGGCAATACTGACGCCTATGCAATATCTTATACAAAAGACTATGCAGTTGGAATATGGCTTGAAAATGAAAATTATATGGAAAATAGTATTACAGGTGGTACGATACCATCAAAAATTAGTAAAGAAATATGGCAAAATTTATACAAAAATTCTCGCCCTACTAATTTTGAAAAACCAAATATGGTAGAAAAAATTTCTTTAGACAAAATCTCATACGACGTTGACCATAAAATAGTTTTAGCAGATGAAGTAGCGCCAAAAAGATTTTTAATAGATGGTTATTTTAAAACTTCAAACTTACCAAAAGAAAAATCAAACCGTTTTTCTTACCCTATATGTGAAAATCATATTTTATCAGTAAATATCAACACAATTAGCATACAATTATGTCAGACACAACTATATGATTATAAAATTTATAGAGAGTTTAATAACAAAAAAACACTAATTTATGATAGTAAAAATAAAGAAAACAAGTTTAATTTTAATGATGAAAATTTAGAAAAAGGAATTTATCAATATACAATTATTCCCTACTATACTTTTAACAATCAAGAGTTTTTAGGAAAACCATATTTGTCAAACAAAATATTAATTACTTCAAAAAATATTCCTTTAGAAAACTGGTGGCAAGAATAATAAAAAAGACCTGAAATTTTTCAGGCCTTTTTGTTTTAAATTTTATTAAAATTGATATTTTTCTGCATTTTGAATTGCTTCTTCAATAAGTGATTCCATATCAAATTTTGCTTCTTCTTGTTTTGCAGTCTCAATACTTGGCTTAATTACAGGGAATTTTGGTAAAAATACCGTACAACAGTCTTCATAAGGAAGAATTGAAGTGTCATAAGTATCAATATCTTTTGAAATTTTAATAATATCAAGTTTGTCAAACGCAACAAGTGGTCTTAAAATAGGCATATTTAGCACTTCTTCAGTACAAGTCATACCTTCAATAGTTTGACTTGCAACTTGACCTAAACTTTCCCCTGTTATAATTGCTTGTGCGCCTATCTTTTTAGACAATCTTTCAGCAATTCTCATCATAATTCTACGCATTATAGTAATCATATAATCATCTCTTGCGTATTTATGAATTGCTTCTTGTATTTTTGTAAATGAAACAACGTATAAATTCATACCACCGTTGTATTCAGACACTTTTTTAGTTAACTCTATAACCTTTTCTTTAGCGGCTTCGCCAGTATAAGGATAACTATGAAAATGGACACAATCTAATTTCATACCCCTTTTAGCCATCATATAACCGGCCACAGGACTATCAATACCACCTGATATTAACAACAAACCCTTTCCTGCAGAGCCAACCGGCATACCACTTATACCATATTCAACGTCACAATATATAAAAGTTTTCCCGTCTTCTCTAATATCAACGTTAATTAAATGGTCAGGATTAGAAACGTTTACAGTTAAATCTTTATAATTATCTAAAACTCTACCGCCAAGTTCCCTACAAGCATCCATTGAACGAATAGGAAAAGTCTTGTCGGCACGGTTAACGGCAACCTTAAAAGTTCCAGTTTTACCCTTACAAACTTCTAAAACGGCTTCTGAAATCAATTCAAAGTCGTTATCAACAACAAGTCCCTTGCTAAAAGTATGTACGCCTGGTATTTTCTTTAACTTATCACAAATTAAATCATAATCGTTAATATCAAAATCATCAACAACGTATCTACTGTGTAAAGCAGTAAAATTGTGGTTTATATCTTTTAGTGAACTTTCAATATTTGATTGAAGTAATCTTTCAAAATAGCCACGATTTTTACCTTTTAAGTGTATTTCACAAAATCTTATAATTATTACAGTCTTCATTGCATTACCTTTTTTAAGTTTTCAACGGTCAAATTAAACACGTTAACAAACTCTTTTATTTCTTCTAAAGTATTTTCAGGGTTAAAACTAATTCTAACAACCCCTTCTAAAACGTCTTTTTTATATCCACAAGCCTCAATAACCCTGCTATATCTATTTTTTGAAGAACAAGCAGAGCCGTTACCAACAATATACCCTTCTTTTTCAAGAAGATGCATAACCGTTTCACCCCTTAAGCCTTTAGCAGAAACGGTTAAAATATACGGACTTGAATTTTTACTTGAAATTATTTCAAAATCCTCTTTATTTAAGTTATCTTTAATATAATTTTTAAGACATAAAACCTTTTGAAAATTATCTTTAATATTTTCATATTTTTCTTTAGCAGCAAACTCAAAAACTTTAATACCAAAAACGTTTTCAGTACCACTTCTAAGTCCGTTTTCTTGTCCACCACCAAAAATTAACGGTGTAAGTGTAAGTCCTTTTTTGAAAATCAACGCGCCAACACCTTTTAGCGCATTAATTTTGTGTGCGCTTATTGAATAAAGGTCAATATCATTAGATATTGCATACTCAATTTTGCCATATGCTTGTACTCCGTCAACGTGAAAAATAATTTTTGGATTTATTTTTTTAACTTCTTTAGCAATAAAGTTAACGTCGTTTATAGCACCAGTTTCATTATTAACGTGCATAACGGAAATAAAACCTACTTCATTTTCTTTAACAAACTCTAAAAGTTTTTCTAGGTTAACGCTACCATCTTTATTAAGGTCAAAAAAGAAAACTTGTTTACCCCTATTTTTAAGTTCTAAAAATGATTTGTAAACTGCAGAATGTTCCCCTTTTGTCGTGCAATAATAACCACGTTTTGAAAGCCCAAAAATCGCTAAATTGTCACTTTCAGAGCCACAAGAAGTAAAACATATATCTTTATTTAACGCCCTTAAAGTTGATAAAATATACTCTTTTGCGCTTTTAATTTCTTTTAAAGCAGAAATTCCACCAGAATATAAACCTGATGGATTAAAATAATTTTCACTATTAAAAACTTCTGCCTTATTTAAAGCATTTATAGAAGGTTTTGTTGTTGCAGCATTATCTAAATAGACCATTTAAAATCTCTCTCTAAAACTAATTTACTTGAAAATTTATATACGTTTAATATCATTTGTTCAGTACAATCTAAAACTAGAACAATCTTTTTTGCATCTTGCGTAAAGGCAATATAATAAAAGCCTTTATCTTCAGATGGTTCTTCGTTAAAAGTTGCCTTTATAACCTTAACGTTTGGCATTGAAGTTTCTCTTTTATAAGTTTCACTATCAACTTTTCCTATTTGGTAAACGTTTATAGTGTTAAATTGTATAACGGAAACCCTTTTTGAATTTTTGTAAATTTTTGAAACAATCATATGACCTGAATTAAAACAATAATCATAATCAATATATTGTTTATTTGCAAGTTTCCAAAAAATTGCACCAAGCCAAAACAAAGCAGTTACTGGAAGAAAAGTTATCGTAACGGCTTCAATAATATACTCGTCAACAAAGTTTACCCCCCCGTTAAAGGTGTAAAGTAGCCAAATTACACCCAAAACAAAACAAGTTATAAACAAAATTCTAAAAGTTTTATATCTTTTTAACGGCTTCTCTGGATATTTTACCAAAGAAGTTTCTTCATAATAAAGGTCCATACTTTTCCCCTTAATTTTTAACTGTATAATAGTTTAACACAATTAATAAAATAACACAATCATTTTAACTTAACGATAGTTACGCCTTTTTCGCCTTCGCCATACTTACCAGACCTAAAAGAGTCAACAAATTTATGCTTTTTTAGGTAATCCATAACGGCAACACGAAGTTTCCCTGTACCAACACCGTGAATAATTTTTACTTCATCGGCATTTAACAAAATTGACTCTGCAATAAACCTTTCAACTTCCATAATACCGTCAACCGTATCATAGCCAACAATGTTAAGTTCAAGTTTAGTTTCTTTTTGGTCAATCTTTCTACTAACTGAAATTTTGTTCTTTTCTTTATTTTTTGGAGCGTTTCCTTCAACAACAAATAGGTCGTTAATAGAAACTTTTACAGTTATATTACCAAAAAGAACGTCTATTTCCTTTTTGTTTTCCTTAATTTTTGAAACTTTTGCAATACCTTCTAAAGACTTAACGTAAACGCTATCGCCAACCTTTAAGATTTTAACGTCTACTTTTTTTAATCTTTTATCATCATCGGCAAAACTTTCATTAACGTATTTTATATCTTCAAGTGAATTTCTAAGCGTTCTTGCCTTTATAAAATCAGCCGTGTTTAGTTCTTCTTTGTTAAAAATTTCAGTTATTTCTTCAATAATTTGGTTAGCAGTCTCCAACCTTTCATTTAATATTCTTTTAACTTCAAGCCTTGCTGTAACATTAATTTTTTCCGTTTGTTTTTGCAAATTTTCCCTTTCTTTTTTAATTTGTTCAAGTTCAAACTCTTTTTCTTTTTCCATTTTTTCTAAAGAAAGGTTCAATTCATCAAGCCTATGCTTAGATTCTTCTGCTTCTCTTAAAACGTTTTCAAAAGATATTTTATTGTCACTTAAAAAACTAACTGCTCTATCTGAAATTTCCTTTTTAATTCCTAATCTTTTTGCAATTTCAATAGCATTTGATAGACCTGGCATACCTATATTTAACTTATAAAGCGGTGAAAAGGTTTTATTATCAAAATCCATTGATGCGTTTTTGATTTTAGGTGAAGTCATTGCATATTCTTTTAGTTTTGAATAGTGAGTTGTTATAATACCAAAACAATTTTTAGAAAGCAACTTTTCAATTATAGCAAGTCCTAAGGCAGAACCTTCATCAGGGTCTGTTCCCGCACCAATTTCATCAATCAAAACAAGTGAATTATTTGTAACGTTATTCGTAATGTTTATAATATTAGTCATATGAGATGAAAAAGTTGATAAATTTTGTTCAATACTTTGTTCATCACCTATATCACAAAATACGTTGTCAAAAACGGAAAGACTACTACCTTCACTTGCAAGAACAAAAAAGCCAGACATAGCCATAACTGTTAATAAACCAACTAATTTTAACGTAACGGTTTTACCACCAGTATTAGGGCCGGTAACCAAAAGGAAGTTATAATCTTTGCCTAAATTTACTGAAACCGGTATAACTTTGTTTTCATCTATTAAAGGGTGTCTTCCCTTTATAATGTTGATAAAACCATTGTCGTTTATGTCAGGCATAATTGACTTTGTTCTAAATCCATAAGTGGCTTTTGCATAAGAAACGTCAATATCAACAAGGTTTTCAATATTATATTTTACTTGTTCTTCTATTAAAGAAATTCTAAGTGATAAATCTGCTAAAATCTTTTTTATTTCAAGTTCTTCTTCTAAAATTGCACTTTTTAATTCGTTGTTTAATTCAACAATTTCCGTTGGCTCAATAAAAACTGTAGCACCCGAACTTGACTGGTCGTGTATTAAACCCTTAACTTGTCCCCTAAACTCACTTTTAACAGGTAAAACGTAACGATTTTCTCTTATAGTTATTAAACTATCTTGAAGATATCCAGAAAGCCCCCTAATATAAGAATTAAGCCTATTTCTAATTTTGTTGTTAATTAAGGTTATCTTTTTTCTAATATTAAAAAGTTCGGTAGATGCCCTATCACTAATTTCATCTTCAGAAATTATTTTTGAATAAATTTCTTCTTCAAAAGAATTAAACAAAGTGATACAAGAAGAAATCTCTTTAAAAATGCTATTTTCTTGGCATAAACTATCTAAATTAGTTTTTACAATTCTACTTGCCGTTAAAACTTTTGCAACCTTTAGAATTTGCGCATTGTTAAGCACCCCGCCTTTTTTTGAAAAAGAAAGTTCATCATCAACGTCTTCAAAAAATGGAACTATTGCGCTACTTGAATTAAACAATAAATCATACGCTTCCTTATTTTTTTGTAGCAAAAACTTTACCGTTTTAATATCGTTTGAAGGAACAATTTCTTTAATTTCTTCCTTACTTCTTCTTAAAACGGCATAGGTAGCAGTTTTTTCTAAAATCTTGTCAAAACCTATTAAGTTTAATACCTTTTTTGAAACCATACTATTATTTTACTATATTTATTTAATTTTGAAAAGAAAAAACGGAAGATTTCTTCCGTTTTTATTAATTTGTTTTAATTATCTTAATTCAGCGTTTACGCTATCTTTAAGTTCTTTTAAAGTGTTTTCAATAATTGCATCAACTTCTTCAACGTTTAACGTTCTTTCATTTGAAACGAACACTAAGTTAAATGCTAAACTCTTTTTATTTTCAGCAATTTGGTTGCCTTTATAGATGTCAAATAAAGATACGCTATCTAAATATTCCCCACCGTTTTTCTTAATAACGGTTACAATATCTTCACATAAAACTTCATCATCAACGATAAGCGCTAAGTCTCTTTCAATGCTTGGAAATTTAGAAACTTGTTTGAATATAATTTTATCATCATAGAAGTTCTTTAATTCATCTAAATAAAGTTCTGCAACGTAAATTCTCTTATCAGTTCCACATTTTGCACTAACTTTAGGAGAAAGTTCACCAAAATAACCAACTTTTACTCCTTCTACGTAAACGTCTGCTGAACGAGTTTGGTGCATATAACCTAATTCGCTACGTTTATAAGAAACGTTTTTATTTCCTACAAAAGTATCAATAAAACCTTCAACAACACCCTTAATATCAAAGAAAGTAGTGTTACCAAACATACCAAGTGCAAGTCTTTCCTTTTCAATAGGAAGTTCGGTCACAGGTAAAGATTTTGGATTGTAAATTTTTGCAAGTTCAAAAAGTTTACCTTCATTGTTTTTTCTGTTTATATTATTGATAACAACTTGTACCATTGATGGAATTAAAGTCGTTCTCATAATATTAACGTCTTCGCTAAGTGGATTTATAATTTCAACGTACTTATATTCTTCCTTGTTTTCATCAAGTCCATAAACTGCATAGTCTTTTTTAGATACGAAAGAATAGGTAATAATTTCATTAAAACCATATCCACAAAGTAGATTTTTAATATTATCAGTTCTAACTTGTTCTTTATTTTTACCACCAAGAGTTACCTTTGAAGTTTCTAATAAAGTTGACCGATATGGTCATAACCGTATTCTCTAATAATTTCTTCAGCAATATCAGGGTAATCTTCAACGTCTTCTCTATATAAAGGAACGGTAATTTTGATATTATCGCCATCAATTTCAACACCAAAATTAAGTTTTTCTAAAATTTCTTTAATATCGTTAGTTGGAACTACAATACCTAAAACTGCATTGATTTTTGAAATAGTAGTGTTAATAACCTTTTCTTCTAACTTTTCTTCCATTAAATCGTATCTATCAGCACTAATTTTACCACAATTTAAGGTGTAAATTAGGTTAAGCGCTCTATTAAGACCAATTTCCGTAGTGTAAGCATCAATACCCTTTTCAAATCTACTTGAAGAATCAGATGATTGACCTAATGCTCTTGAAGTTTTTCTTATATTATCTCTCTTAAACTTAGCAGATTCAAAAACAATTTCAGTAGTGTCGTCTTTAATACCACTGTTTAATCCACCCATAACACCAGCAAGTGCAACAGGTTTATTTTGGTCACAAATAACTAAATTATTTTCGTTAAGTTCAAAAGATTTTTCATCTAAAGTTATAATTTGTTCTTTTTCTTTTGCTCTTCTAACAACAATTGTTCCGTCTTCTAATTCTTTTCTATCAAAAGCGTGCATAGGTTGACCGATTTCCATTAAAACAAAGTTAGTAATGTCAACAATGTTATTAATTGAACGAAGTCCAACACTTGCAAGTCTTCTACTCATCCATTTTGGTGACTTTTCAATTTTAATATCGCTTACGTATTGAGCCATATATCTAGGACATAGGTCAAACGCCTTGTTTTCAACCTTAATTTCAGTAGTTGTTTTGATATCTTCACAAGTTTTATAAGTTAAATCAGGCATTTTTAACGGTTTATTTAATACTGCAGCAACTTCCCTTGCTAGACCTAAAATACTTTGACAGTCTGGTCTATTTGCAGTTACGTTAATATCAAAAATAACGTCTTCAATACCTAAAACTTCTTTTACTTCTGCACCAAGTGGATAATCTTCTTGTAAAATTAAAATTCCGTGAACACTTGCACCTTCATAAAAGTCGTCGTTTATACCAAGTTCTTCACCACTACAGAACATACCGTATGATGGAAGTCCCCTTAATTCACCGTTATAAATATGTTCGCCGTTAAAAAGTGTTGAACCATCTAACGCAACAGGAACTAACGCACCTTCAAAAATATTGTGCGCTGCAGTTATAATTTGTAATTTACCATACTTTCCTGCATCAACTTGAGTTACTAAAAGTTTATCTGCATTAGGGTGCCTATCAATCTTTTCAATTTTTGCAACAACAATTTTATCAACTTTTTCTGCAAAACGTACGACTTCTTCAACTTCAAAGCCACAAGAAAATAATTTCTTTTGTAATTCTTCAACTGATACGTCAATATCAACGTAATCTTTAAGCCAAGATAAAGGTAATTTCATTTTTCTTATCTCCTTTCAAATTGTTTTAAGAACTTAACATTATTTGCAAAAAGTGTTCTTATATCCGTAATGCCGTACTTAATCATAGTAATTCTTTCAATACCAAGACCAAATGCTAATGCAGAATATTCGTTAGAATCAATACCACAGTTTTCTAAAACCTTTTTGTTTACGATACCTGCGCCAAGAATTTCTATCCAACCTGTTCCCTTACATAAACTACAACCTTTTCCGTGACACTTTGAACAAGTAACGTCTACTTCAACACTTGGTTCCGTGAATGGAAAGTATGACGGTCTAAGTCTAATTTCAGTAGTTTCATCAAAAATTGTCTTAAAGAACTTGTTTAATAACCCTTTTAAGTCGCATAAAGAAACGTTCTTATCAACAACAAGCCCTTCAATTTGATGGAACATTGGAGAGTGTGATGCATCGTCGTCTGCACGGTAAACTCTACCAGGACTTAAAATTTTAATAGGTGGCTTTTTGTTTTCCATCGTTCTAATTTGTCCTGGAGAAGTATGTGGACGAAGTACTATATCATCTTTTACGTAAAAAGTATCTTGCATATCTCTTGCAGGGTGGTCTTTTGGAATATTTAAAGCCTCAAAACAGTAGTAATCAAGTTCAATTTCAGGTCCTTCAAACACTTCAAACCCCATACCGGCAAAAGCATCAATAATTTGATTTTTTACTATATTTAATGGATGAAGATTGCCAACTTCTACCTTTTTACCAGGTAAAGTAATATCTAAACTTTCCGCCTTAATTTTATTTTCAAATTCAATTTCTTTTAATAAAGCATCTTTTTGTTGAATTTTAGTTTCAACTTCCGTCTTTAATTCGTTAACAATTTTACCAAAAGACGCTCTTTCTTCAGGTGCAATATCTTTCATATTTTTCATAAGCAAACTGATTTCACCAGTTTTACCAAGATATTTAACACGTAAATCAACTAATTCTGAAGAGGTTGTGGCTTTTTCAATTTCTTGAAATGCCTTTTCTTTAATAATAGAATAATCTTGCATGATTTCCTCCAAATTTATAAAAATAAAACGCCCTATAAACATAGGGCGTTAAATAAACGCGGTACCACCTAATTTCGCTTAAAAAATAAGCCTTTAATGAGCATATAACGGTCTCAACCCGACGCTTCCTACTGCTACTTCAAAAGCGCAACTCCAAAGTGAATAACGTATTAAAGTAAATAAACGGCCTTTCAGCTTCTAAGCCATTCTCTCTGAAAATACTTATGTAAACACGTGTCTCTTTATCAACGTTTTCTTCATTATAATAAAAAGAAAACGTTTTGTCAATTCTTTTAATTTAAATACCTAAAATTGTATTAGGAATTTTGCCAACAATTACTGCTTCACAAAGTAAAACTTCCGTTTTTGAAACAATCTCTCTTTTAGTAAAAGGAAGTTCAATTTTACTTGTTAAATAAACTTCTAAATAAATTGAGTGCCTTGTTTGATTTATACCTGCCGAAGTAAAAGACGAGTTAAAATCACACACAACGAATACTTCATTTAATACTTTTAAGTTAATCTTTTTACCATATGCAGAAAATATTTCAAGCCCTAAAAAACTACCTAAAGGTATAGGTATGCCATTTTCAACTTGAGAAACAAAAATTTCTTTTGCTATATTAGAAATTTCCCTATTTATTTGGTTTGTTTTTATTGCGTTAAGTTCAATTAAAACTACGTCATTATCTTTGTTTTTTTCAATATTTACTATACTTTCATACCCGTTATCTATTGAAAAAACTTCTAAAACTGCACTATTTACTGAAATTACCGCATAAGAATTTAGGTTGTTTTCTAAAATATTAAAAATATTTTTTACAACAACTTTTTTATAATAAAAAAATAGCAAAAAAATAAATAATAAAGCTATAAAAAAAGGAAAAAATCTTTTTGAAAACTTTTTCCTTGGTTTTTTTAATAAATTATAGTCGTAGCATTCCATATATTATTATATGGAAAGACTAATTCTTTTTAGACCTAACTGAAAAAATAAATGCAAATAAACAACCAAAAACTATTGCCGCCGTTATACCCATACTTGCAGAAGTAATGCCACCAGTTATTGCATCAAATAACCCTTTTTTTGCACCTTCTTTTGCGCCTTTTGCTAATAAATAGCCAAACCCACATATCGGAACAGTTGCACCTGCACCTGCAAAATCAACGAAGTATTGATATAACCCTACACTCTCAAGTAAAACTCCTGACAACATAAAATAAACCAAAATTTTACCAGAAGTTATTTTTGTAAAGTTAATAAGAAGTTGTGCAATAACACAAATTAACCCACCAAACACAAAAGCCTTAACAAAAATCAGTATTATGTCTGACATAATTACCCCCTATTTTCTATTACAACACCGTGAGAAATGCAAGGTATTGATTCCCCTTGTTGAGTTGACACGGTTGAAAGCAAAGCACCAGTTGCTAAAAAGAAAACTTTGTTAATTTCTTTATTTTTGAACTTGTCCATAAAGTAAGAATTAAGCACAACGGCACTACAACCTGCGCCACTTCCCCCTTGAAACTCTTCTTCATGTGGTTCATAAATCAAAGCGCCACAGTCTATATGTTTTTCAAAAATATCAAAGCCTTTTTCCCATGCTAAATCTTTTAATATTTTACTACCAAACACACCTAAATCGCCAGTAATTATTAAATCATAATCTTTAGGCGACAAATTGTTTTCATTAAAATGAGCCACCAGAGTATCTAAAGCAGCGGGAGCCATTGCCGCCCCCATATTATTTGCATCAGTTATACCAAAATCAACAACCCTTCCAAAAGTTGCCATCGTTATTTTAGGTCCTACGCCATTTTTTGATAACATAGTTGCTCCTGCGCCTGTTACAGTCCATTGTGATTGTGGTGGTCTAACGCTACCAAGTTCTAAAGGGTAGCGATATTGCCTTTCAGCAGTTGCAAAATGGCTACCAGTTGCACAAACCACGTTCTCCATATATCCACCGTCTATTAAAACACTACCGATTGCTAAAGTTTCACTCATCGTTGAACAAGCGTTATATACACCGATATATGGTATTTCAAAATCTCTTGCGGCATAACTTGATGAAATTATTTGGTTTAATAAATCACCCGCCAAAATAGCGTTTACGGACTCTCTTTTTCTATTTGAATTCTTAATAACCCCGTCAATTACGTAAGAAAGCATCTTGCATTCTGCCTTTTCAAAGGTCTTTTCATTAAATTTATCGTTATCAAGCCTTGTTTCAATATATTTCCCGATAGGTCCTAAAGATTCTTTTGGTCCTGCAATAGTAGAAGTTGCAGTTATAACGGGTTTATTTTTAAAAATTAAAGTACGTTTCATTAAAACACCCAATAAATAAAATAATATACTAAGCCTACCACCACGCTACTTGCTACACCAAAAACGATAATAGGACCAGCAATAGTAAACATTTTTGCCGCTAAACCGTAAATAAAGCCTTCTGACTTAAATTCCATAGCCGGTGAAACAACGGAATTAGCGAAACCAGTAATAGGCACTATAGACCCACCACCTGCGTATTTACCAATTCTATCGTAAACGCCAAGACCTGTTAAAAAAGAGCCAATAAAAATTAAAATCATAGAAACGTATCCTGCAAGTTCATCGCCAGTTATAAAAAACACTTTTTCTAATAAAAGCCTTAAACTTTGACCTATTACACATATCAATCCACCAACCCAAAAAGCACGAAATAACGTTCTTTTTTCGTTAGTTTTTACGGATATACTTTTAACGTAATTAATATAGTTTTCGTTATAATTTTCTTTATTTTTGCCAGTCATCTCTCTTCCTTTTTAGAAAAAGAATTAGTTATGCTTTCTTTTTCATCAATAGGTGTTAAAAACACAAAATCTTTATTTTTTTTCATATACAATTAATATGCCTATTTTTTGGTGTAAAAATACAAAAATACGACTATATTTTTAGTCGTATTTTGTCAATTATTTTATTTTCAAGCCTACTAACTTGCACTTGTGATACACCTAAACTTTTTGCAATTTCCCCTTGCGTATTATCTCTAAAATATCGCATTATTATAAGTTTCTTTTCTCTCTCTGGCAAAGAGTCTATAATAGATGCTAATTCAATTTTTTCTACTAAATTATCTTCCGTATCGTTTGTATGAAGTTTATTTATAAGTTCTAAACCTTCTTCATCTTCGTCAACACTATCGTAAATAGACACGGGGATTTTTGAAGAATCCATTGCTATTACAACTTCATCTTCAGGAATATCAAATTCCTTTGCTATTATCTCAATAGAAGGCGAAATATTGTTTTTAAGTTGATATTCATCTATAAATCGATTTATCTTATTTGCTAAAATCTTTAGCATTCTAGACACTTTTATCGCCCCAGTATCTCTAATATGTCTTTTAATTTCCCCTATAACCATAGGAACGGTATAAGTAGAAAACTTAACGTTAAAACTTTCATCAAAATTGTTTATTGCTTTTAATAAACCTATACTTGCAATTTGATACAAGTCTTCATACTCAATTCCTTTGTTTTTAAACCTTCTAATTATGCTTTTCAATAATGCTTCATTGTTTATAAAAAGAATTTCTTTTGCTTTTTTATCGCCTTTTTTAGCATTTCTTAAGTAAAACAAAACTTCTTCTTGACTTAACATAATAACTTACTTGGAATTTATAGTTTTAGTCATATAAACTATCGTGCCTTTTCCTACTACGGATTTTACCCTAACTTTTTCCATAAAAGTTTTAACTATCGTAAAACCCATACCCGACCTTTCTTCTTCAGGTTTAGTAGTGTAAAAAGGTTCCATAGCTTTGTCTAAATCTTTAATTCCTACACCCTTATCTGAAATTTTTATATGTACTTTGTTTTTATCAAGTTTTGCTTCCATCGTAATTATTCCATCTTTCTTTTCATAACCGTGTACTATACAGTTTGTTACAACTTCACTTACTGCCGTTTTAATATCTGTTAATTCGGCAATGCTCGGTTTTAACGGTAATACAAAACAAGAAATTACACTTCTACTAAACCCTTCATTTATTGATAATGAAGAAAATTTTAAAGTCATTTTGTTCATAAATTCTCTCCTTTTAATATTTTGGCATTATCGTATATAAACCTGATAAATGAATTATCTTTTCAACTGCAACGTTTGCGCCGGTTATATACACCATAATTCCTAATTGTTTTAACTTTTTATATCTTCCTATCAAAGTACCTATTCCCGTACTATCCATAAACTTTAAGGCAGATAAATCAAAAACCACTCTTTTTACCGTTAAATTATTGTCAAAAAGTTTTTCTAATGCATTTTTAACAAATTCGGCTGAAGATTCATCAAGTTCGCCACAAAGATAGACAATTAAGCCTTCTAAATTTCTTTTATATTTTACTTCCATCATTCCTCCTTACCAAAAGCAAAAATAGAATAACACAATAAAAGGCAAAAAAAATGTATATTAATTAACAATAAAAAAATAATATGTCGAACACATTTTTTTGCAAAAAAAAATAAAATAAAAAAATATTAAAAAATGTTGTTTTTTTTCTTGACATTTTCCTTGTTTTGTTATAGTATAATATAGCGTTCAAAAAGAAACGGGGTGTAGCGCAGTTGGTAGCGCACGTGGTTTGGGACCATGGGGTCGGGAGTTCGAGTCTCTTCACCCCGACCATTTTTTTAACGCCAATCATACAAATGGTTTTTGAGGGCCTTTAGCTCAGTTGGTTAGAGCGGTCGGCTCATAACCGATTGGTCCGCGGTTCGAGTCCGTGAAGGCCCACCAATTAAAAAAACCGCATAACTTATAATATTTACATGGCCCGGGAGTACAGATGGTTAGTACGCCAGCCTGTCACGCTGGAGGTCGAGGGGTCG
>JAFVYV010000015.1 GCA_017508485.1 Clostridia bacterium
CCAATTTTTATACCGATTTGTTTTTTTATGTTGACAAAACACAATATATGGTGTATATTTACTCTTTTATGTACTATATTTAGTGATATGTAGTGGATAAGCGATTTCCTTAGGAGGGGGCTGTTATATCCATTTAACTACGGAAAGATGTTTTTTATAATATTCCTTATGCAAATGGATTAACAGTGGCTGTTGTGCCGAGCGTATGAAATACGCGAACGCTGTCAAGTTTATCTTGACTTATCCATTTAACTACGGAAAGATGTTTTTTATAATATTCCTTATGCAAATGGATTAACAGCGGCTGTTGTGCCGAGCATATGCAATATGCGAACGGGTCAAGTTTATCTTGACTTATCCATTTAACTACGGAAAGATTTATTTAGTTAAAAACAACGCTTTTATTATTACATAAATTTTAAGTTCGGTCAACAAAGTTATAATAAAAGCGTAAATTCTTTAACTGTTAGTTATTCTTTATATATTCTTCTAAAATTTCGGCGGCGTCAGAAACTAAGTCACCACAAGCACGTTTTTTGTAGTACTCTTCCGTTCTTTTTTCCGGTTCAAAGCCTGATGGCTTTTGATTTATTAGTTCTTTGCAAATATAACTGCCGTTTTTAGCCTTAAACTCCCCTACCACTTCTTGAATTCTTTTGTAATGTGCAGTTTTGCCTTCGTGGTCGGTTTCCCCTGTATAGCCGTATTTTAAGCCTAAAATGATAGCCATACCACTTACTGCGCCACAAACTTCACGAAGTCTACCAAGCCCGCCACCGAAAGAAGAAGCAACCTTTAACAAAGTAGTTTCATCAAGACCTACTTCTTCCTTAAATGCTAAACAAACGGCTTGTGCGCAGTTGTATCCTTTTAGAAAATATTCTTTTGCAATTTGTCCTTTCATATCTATATTATAACTCTAAAATAGTTTGAACGGCTAAATTCATAAAATTAGCGTTAACGTGTTCAATTTTGCCTTGGTCAACAAGTTTAGCGATAGATGGGTCAAGTGGCATTCTTGCTAAAACTTTTAAGTCAAAGTCAGTTGCAACTTCATCTACCTTGCTAGTGCCGAATAATTCCATTTCCTTACCACATTCAGGGCATTTAATATAACTCATATTTTCTACTACGCCTAGAATAGGAATATTCATCATATTAGCCATTTTAACAGCCTTTTCAACTATCATTGAAACAAGTTCTTGTGGAGAAGTTACGATAATAATGCCGTCAAGTGGAATTGATTGGAAAACGGTTAGAGGAACGTCGCCCGTTCCTGGAGGCATATCAACGAACATATAGTCTACTTCGCCCCAAATAACGTCCGTCCAGAATTGCTTAACCATACCAGCGATAACTGGTCCACGCCATAAAACTGGGTCGTTTTCATTTTCAAGTAGTAAGTTTGAAGATATAACTTTTGTACCTAACATACTTTCTTTTGGATAAATACCAGGGTCGCATCCTTCAGCATAACCTTTGATACCAAACATTTTTGGAACTGAAGGTCCTGTAATATCAGCATCTAAAACGCCAACCTTTTTACCCGTTTTGCTTACTAATGAAGCAAGTAAGCCGGTAACGAGTGATTTACCAACACCACCTTTACCACTTACTATGCCGATTACTTTTTTAACTTTTGATAATTCGTTTAATTCTGCAAGTAAACTCTTTTCTTCACACTTTGATGAGCAATTACTACAATCGTGATTACATTCTGCCATTTTTAGGTCTCCTTTATCTAGAATTTAAGTACTTTATTATTTTTATAAGTCGTAAATTTTATATCGTAATTTTCCGTTTTGATAGTTTCCCCTTCAAAAACCATTTCAAAATTATCTAATTTGTCTAAATTTTCAAAAAAAACTTCTGCATTACCGTCTGCTAAAACTTTTGTTACCAAAATTTCTTCACAGTAAGGGAGCATCGTTCTATAAAACATTGCGCCACCAACGATATAAATATCTTCCGTATTATATTTTTTTAGTTCAACGGACAATTCTTCTAAACTTTCAACTATAGTACAGTCATCTCTCTTTTCGCCACCTGGATATAAAACGATATTAACCCTTTTTTTAAGTGGATTACCGTTAGGGAAAGATTTTAAGGTATTGCTACCCATTACGATAACTTTATCTAAAGTTGTCCTTCTAAAAAACGCCATATCTTCAGGGATATTAAAAAGTAGGTCGTTGTTTTTGCCTATTCCCCATTTTTCATCTACGGCAACTATTGCTTTCATTATACTGCTACCTCAAACTTGTCCTCAATTTTATTGTATTCATAACCTTCTAACTTGAAGTCGTCAACAGTAAAGTCGTAAAAGTTCTTTACTTCAAGGTTGATTATTAGTTTTGGCGCTTCAAATTGTGGATTTTTAAGCATTTTTTCAATAACAGGAATATGTCTGTCGTAAATGTGCGCATCGGCAATTACGTGAACTAATTCCCCAACCTTTAGGTTAGAAACTTGCGCAAACATCATAAGTAGTGCTGCGTATTGAACAACGTTCCAGTTATTTGCAACGGCAACGTCGTTAGAACGTTGGTTTAATATACCGTTTAAGGTGTCGCCTGAAACGTTAAAGGTCATTGAATATGCGCAAGGATATAAGTGCATTTCGTGTAAGTCTTCAAAATTATAAAGGTTGGTCATAATTCTTCTTGAAGCAGGGTTATGTTTTAGGTCGTATAAAACTCTATCAACTTGGTCAAACTCCCCTTCTTTATACTTGTGTTTTTGCGCTAATTGATAGCCGTATGCTTTACCTATTGAACCCGTTTCATCTGCCCAACTGTCCCAAATATGACTGTTTAGGTCGTTAATATTGTTTGACTTTTTTTGCCATATCCATAAAATTTCATCAATGGCTGACTTAAAAGCCGTTCTTCTTAAAGTTAAAATAGGAAATTCTTTCGTTAAGTCGTATCTATTTACGATACAAAACTTTTTAACGGTGTGTGCAGGTGTACCGTCAAGCCATCTTGGTCTAACTTCCTTGTCGGTATCCCAATAACCGTTTTCTAAAATATCCTTACAATTTTCAATAAAAACTTTATCTGCGTAACTCATAACCTTTCTCCCTTATATAAAATTACTTTGTTTGTAATACTTTTGCTGATACACCGTCTATCATACCTAACTTGCCTGATAAACTGTTGATAATTTCTGCAGTTGCATCTAAAACTACGCTTATTACAGAAACGTTCCTTGTCTTGTACGGAACACCTAATCTTCCTACGATATAATCACGAAAATCGTGTAAAAGGGCGTTAACCCTTTCAACTGAATCGTAATTTTCAACTAGTATTGCTATTACGGCTACTTTATTCATACTTCTCCTTTAGAAAAATTCGCCTAACTTTATTTTTTGGCGCAACTTTTCTATTGCGTGTTTTTCTATTCTTGATATATACGAACGGGATATTTTAAGAAAGGACGCTACTTCTCTTTGTGCGTAGCATTTGCCACCTTTAAGCCCGTAACGAAGACATATTATTTTAAATTCCCTATCCGTTAATATTTCTTTTATTCTTTTTACTAACTTTTGCCCTTCTAACTTGCTTTCAACCTTTTCAAAAACCGACTGGTCTTTGTCGGAAAGTAGGTCTATTAAGGAAAGTTCGTTGCCGTCTTTATCAAGCCCAACGACGTCACTTAAAGATAGGTTGTTTTTATGCTTTTTCATAGAGCGAAGAAGCATTAAAATTTCATTTTCAATACACCTTGCAGTATAGGTTGCAAGTGAAGTGCCTTTACCTTCTTCATAAGTGTTGATTGCTTTAATTAAGCCTATGCTACCAACTGATAAAAGGTCGTCGTTTTCGGCTGAGCCGTTATACTTTTTTGCTATGTGAGCAACTAAACGAAGGTTATGGCTAACTAACTTGTCTTTAGCCTTTTTATCCCCTTGTTTTGCTCTTTTTAAACACTCTTTTTCCTCTTCAATAGATAGTGGTTTTGGAAAACTACCTGAGTAAATACTACCCGTGAAAAAGAAAATTCTACCAAGTAATGAAAAAATTGCATCTAAAAACATAATTCAAACTCCTTACTGTTTTAAGTTATGTTTTTAGTTTTTGTTTTAACCCTTACTGCTTGGTCTATTTTATATTAAGAAATTTTTTTAGGTTTTTTGCTAAAATCATTTCTTGTTCTTCTTTAGTTAAATCTAGACTAAAAAATCTTTTTAGTTCATCTTTTTCGTTCCACATTGGATAGTCAGAGCCGTAAAAGAAACGATGTGCGCCAAAAGTTTTTATAAGTTCTTTTGCCTTTTCTTTATCTAAATACTCTAAACTTGAAGAAGTGTCAAAATATACGTTGTTTAAGTCTTTTAACACACCGACCTTGTCCCAAACGCTATAACCACCAAAATGTGCGGCAATAAAGTTAAGTTTATTATATTTTTTTGCCATTACGAAAAGCCTATCCGGTTCAGAAAACTGATATCTTTTATCTCCCATATGAAGTAAAAGTGGAAAACTGTACTTTTCTAAAACCCTATAAATTCTTTCTGCCCTTTCTTCATCAATGTAAAATTTTTGAAAGTCTGGGTGAAGTTTTACACCTAAAAAGCCGTTATCAATAGCCCACTTAACTTCCTTTTCAATTTCTTCTTCCGTTAGGTCAGGGTGAAGGGTGCAAAAACCGATAAAGTTAGGATGTTTTTTTAGTTCTTCTAACAAAAATTCGTTTATAACGTGTACTTGGTGCATCGTTGTTGCTACGCTATGCACTAAAAAGTAAGAAATTTTGTCCCCTTCTTCTTGATTTATTAAGTTTTCACTAGTGCCGTTTAAGTCCATTTCGATATTATAAAAATCGCCTATTGCTTGTACGGCTTTTAACGCAATTTTAGTTGGGTAGATATGCGTGTGTGCGTCTATTATTTCCATTTTAATCTTTTTTACCTAATTCTTTACTTCTATTAGCGCAAGAAGTAGCGCAGTCGTCTATAATTTTTAACAAATTATTATCTTCAAATTCTTTAAGTCCTGCAAGTGTAGTGCCACCTTTACTGCAAACGTCACTAATTAGTTCATCAATATCTTTATCTTGACTTTCTATCATTTTTGCAGAGCCGATAATTGCTTGAATAAGCACTTTTTTAGCAACTTCTTTGTCAATACCCCTTTTTATACTACTTTCTAAAAAGCCTTTGTAAAAATAGTATTGATATGCAGTAAAACTTCCACCGATTGGAATTATATCATCCATATCGCTTTCATTAATTTCTACCACTTGACCTATGGTTTTGAATATTTTTAACACTAAAGTTTTGTCTTCACTATCTACCAAACTGTTAAAGCAAACTACTGAACTTGCTTCACCTATTAAAGCCGCCGTGTTTGGCATAGCCCTTGCTACCTTTACTTTGCCTAAAAGTTTAGAAATGGTAGAAATTTTAACCCCTGCTGCGATTGAAATTATAAGTTTACCGTCTACTTTTCCACTTAAAGGGGTTAAAACGGCAGTAAAGTCTTGTGGTTTTACGGCAAGTAAAATTACGTCTGCTTCTATTAAAGAATTGATATCAACTACTTTTATACCGTTTTTAACTAAATTTTTAGCAATATTTTCATCTTTTTCTAAAACCAAAATATCGCTTTTATCAAAAATTTTGTTTTCTATGCCGTATAAAATGCTACTGCCCATTTTACCACAGCCGATAAACCCTATTTTCATTTATCTAACTTCTCCGTTTCCTATGATTTTATATTTATATGAAGTAATTTCTTTTAAGCCCATTGGTCCACGCGCGTGGAGTTTTTGCGTACTAATGCCTATTTCTGCACCAAAACCAAAACAACCACCGTCAGAAAACCTTGTTGATGCGTTTACGTAAACACAAGCGCTATCAATTGAATTTAAAAACTCTTCCTTTTTACCACTATCGTTTGTAATGATTGCTTCAGAGTGTTTTGTTGAATACTTTTCTATATGAGATATTGCATCAGTTATTCCGTCAACAACTTTTACGTTTAAGTCCATAGAGTTGTATTCCGTAAAATAACCGTCGTCATCAATTAAGGTAGCCTTAATATACTTCAAAGTTTCTTTATTTGCGTAAAGGTTTACACCCTTTTTAATAGCAAATTCTTCTAAAATAGGGGCAAAATCTTTAATGATATCTCTATCAATAAGCAAAGTTTCAAGCGCGTTGCAAACTGATGGCTTACTTGTTTTTGCGTTATCAATAACTTTTATTGCCATATTAAAATCTGCCGTTTTTTCAACGTAAGTGTGGCATACCCCTGCACCCGTTTCAATAACTGGAACGATGGAATTTTGAGTAACGAAATTTATTAAGTTTTTGCTACCCCTTGGAATAATTAAGTCAACCTTGCCTTTTGCTTTTAATAATTCGCTTACTTCTTCCCTATCTTCAAGTAGCATAACTGAGTCTTCTGGAATATAATTTTTAATTGCGTTTTTTATTAGTTTGGTTAGGTAAATATTTGTATTTTTTGCTTCTTTACCACCTTTTAAAACGACTGCGTTGCCCGTTTTAATACATAAAACGCTAACGTCAACCGTAACGTTTGGTCGGCTTTCGTAAATTACCCCTATTACGCCAAGTGGAACTCTTACCTTTTTAATATTTAAACCGTCTTTAGTGATATAGTCGTCAATAACTTCCCCTATAGGGTCGGGTAATTTGCTAACCGATACAACGTCTTTAGCGATAGCAAAAACTTGTTCTTTACTTAGTTTTAGCCTTGCTACCATACTTTCTTTAATACCGTTATTTATTGCGTACTCTAAATCTTTTTGGTTTTCTATTAAAATTTCTTCTACATTTTCTTTTAAGGCGTTTGATATGCTAATTAACGCATTATTCTTTTCTTCCTTGGTTTTAAGGGCAAGAATTCTACCAGCCTTTTTTACACCTTCAAAATCTATCATAAAACATCCTCAATTAAGGCAATATTGTTTGCGTGAACTATAACTTGGTTTTCCCCTTTGGTTAAAGTTTTAATAGTATCTACGCCAAATGATGCTACCCCTTTTGCAAAAGCAACACCCTCTTTATCTAAAATTTCTACTACGCTTCCGTGAGAGAAAGTGCCTTTAACACCTATTATTCCACAAGAAAGTAGGCTACTTCTTTTAAGTAAGGCTTTTTTTGCGCCGTCGTCAACTAAAATACCACCGTTTACGTTAGCGCAAGAAAGTATCCAGTTTTTTGATTTTGGCATTTTACCTTTTGAGTGGAAAATAGTTCCTAAATTAGCGCCATCTAAAATAGTGCTTATTTTATCAATTTTGTCGTTTCCTATAATCATCATATCAATGCCGGAATCGGTACAAATTTTTGCCGCTTTAATTTTGGTTATCATACCACCCGTTCCTACCTTTGAAGTAGGCTCTTTTGCAAGGGAAGTTATGCTTTTATCAATTTTTTCTACCCTTTCAATTAACTTTGCAGTAGGGTCTTTAACTGGATTTTTGTCGTAAAGACCGTTGACGTCTGAAATTATAACTAATAGGTCTGCACCGATATTTAGCGCAACGAAAGCACCTAAAGTATCGTTATCGCCTACCTTAATTTCATCAGTTGAGATTGCGTCGTTTTCATTTATAACAGGCACTACACCGTAGTTAAAAAGTGCAGTTATTGTGTTGTTTAAGTTTTGAACACGGTTTTTGTTGCCAAAGTCGTCGTGAGAAAGTAGAATTTGCGCAGGTTTAACAGAAGCTCTTGCAAAAATTTCTTCATACTTTTCCATTAAGTACATTTGACCTATTGCCGCTAAGGCTTGTTTTTTAGGTAGTTCGGTTGGCTTTTTGTCTAAATTCATTTCGTTTAAGCCAAGTGCTATTGCACCTGAAGTTATTAAGCAAACTTCTACTCCGTTATCTTTTAACGCCTTAATTTCTCTTGCTAAAATATTAATTTTTTCTTCAGCAAATTCGCCACCTGAAAATAGTGATGAAGAGCCGATTTTTAGTACAATTCGTTTCATTTAAAAATTTTCCCTTATATTCTATATATTTTATCACTATATATTACTTAAGTCAAGCCGTTAAGTTTAAAATAAAAAAGCCGTGAAAGACTTTTCACGGCTTTAAGTTTTAATTTGTACTTCTTAGAAAGCGATTAAATCTGTTGGAACGAAGAAGTAAATTAAGAATAATACTGTAACGATAATTGCAACTACTGAAACTTGGAACTTTGGCTTTTCAATAGCAACAGTTTCACCAGCTTCGTTAACAGTTGTCTTATCTTTCTTGCAAGCGTAAATGATAATTTCAATTACGTATGAAAGGATAGAAAGAACTGTGTAAACAATCATACCGATACCGATACCCTTAGTGATTGAGTATGCAAGTGGCATAATGATGATTGTTAAGAAAGCAGATACTGCGTTGATTGGGTTCTTAAAGTCAATTGACTTAACGTTGTTCTTCATCATAAGAACACCAACGTAGATAAGTGCTGATGCAGTTGCTGCACTTGGAATAGTTGCGAATAATGGCATTGCGAACATTGCGATAAAGAACATACCTGCTGTTACTAATGCAGTTAAACCAGTTCTACCACCTGCTGCGATACCTGAACCTGATTCAACGAAAGTTGTAACTGTTGAAGTACCAAGCATAGCACCTGCGCAAGTTGCAACTGCGTCTGAAATCATAATCTTATCATAATTGTAAGGTTTGTCATTTTCGTCTGAAAGAAGTCTGTTACCACCACAACAACCAACGATTGTACCCATTGTGTCGAACATATCAATCATACACATTGTGATGATTAACATAATTACTGTGAAGATTGAACCTTCAGGGAAATCTGTCTTAAATGCACCTACGAAAGAACCAAATGCACTAGTTTCACCGATCGTGAAGTAGTTTTGGAAGTTTTCCCAGAATGCCCAAGAAATACCGTTAGCTGGGTCGCCTAAAATCATTTTGTAGTTTGTAACACCAAATGGAATACCAATGATTGTTGCACCTAAAATACCGATAATAACTGCGCCCTTTACCTTGAACTTGTCAAGTAATGCGATTAGTAATAAACCGATTAAAGCAACGGCTGCTGACTTTGCTGCTTCGTAGAAAGTTAAACTTCCGATAGCTACGAAAGTGAATTCTGGAACTAATTCAGGAATCCAAGTTACACCGTTCCATTGAACTAATTGTTTACCCCAGTTTGTAAAGTCTACAAGACCTACTTGAGTGTATTGGTTTGCTACGATAATACCAGCATTTTGCATACCGATATAAGCGATAAATAAACCGATACCTACTGAAATCGCACTACGTACTGCTACAGGCATACCGTCAAAAATCTTTTCACGGAAAGTCTTACCCTTAATTTGAATTGTTGAAAGAAGTAAGAAGATTACACCTGAAATAAGTACCATTAAGAACGTTTGTCCATAAGAGAACGCAAATCCGTATACGCCACCTACGATAGTACCAAACATTGAGTTTAAGCCCATACCAGATGCTTGTGCTAATGGCATTTTAGAAAGGAAAGCCATTAATAAAGTACCGATAATTGCACCTAATGCAGTTGCAATAAAGATACTTGACCACATTGCGCCTCTTGGTGCAAAGCTGGTAATTTGGTCAGGGTTTACCGTTAAAATGTAGCACATTGTTAAGAACGTAACGATACCGGCAATAATTTCCGTTTTTGCGTTAGTCTTTTTTGCTTCTGGGTCATAACCTAAAAGCTTGCCAAATTTAGACATAATAAAAAACCTCCAAAAAAATTTTAATAATTACTTAGTAGGAAATCATACTCCCACTATCATTTAATATGGTAATTTTAGCACAAAAAAAAGGCACTTTCAATAGCACCTTTAATTTTCCTTGAAAAAACCTTGAATTTTGACATTTTTTAACAATTTTGTATATATTTTTTGTGCAAATTGTACATATTTTTTGACTGTTTTGTATAAATTACACGTACACTAAAAGCCCGTAAAAAACATATTCTATCTTGTTTAGCGTGGCAAACTCTTCCCTACTAATATTAAACTTTTTGCATACTGCGTTTATATCTTCCCTAGCTTCTACTTTGTAAGTTTGCCTATTCTCTTTTCGTAGCACCAAAATATCCCCTTCTGCCACTTCTTCCGTTAAGTGGTTATCTTCTATTATAGTTATTATAGGTAGGTTAAATTTAGCCGATATTCCTACTACGCTATCCCCTTTAATCACTCTATAAAAAAATTCTTTCATAATACATTTATATTTTTTAAATATAAAAAAATTCCTTTTTACTTTATTTTAAGTCTAATAACACCCTTTTTAGAATAAACTTTATTATTAAATTTTTGTAGGTTTGTTTATGAAAACTTTTTTTAAGACGGTTGCAATAGTTACGGTATTTTCTTTTATTGAAAAGGCGCTTGGTTTTTTATACCGAATTTATTTGTCAAGAACGATTGGCTCTGAAGGGGTAGGTATTTATCATATTGCCCTTTCAATTTTTGCCCTACTTTTTACAATTTGCTGTTCGGGTATTCCTATAACCGTTTCTAGGCTTATGACTAAATATCAAGCAGAAAATAAAGGAGAAAAAACTAACGCCGTTATTACTGCAGGGATTTTACTTGCATCTTCTTTAGCACTTGCAGTTAGTTTAGTGGTCTTTTTTGCAAGAAGCGTGTTTTCTTTTATATTTTCAGACGAAAGATGTATGAAAATATTTTTAATACTACTTCCTGCACTCACCTTTAACGCAGTTTACGCCGTTATGCGTGGCGCTTTTTGGGGAAATAAAGACTTTTTTACTTATAGCGCAATTGAACTATTAGAAGAACTTTGTATGATAATTTTCGGTATACTTTTAATTGAACTATCTACTAACTTTTTTAGTGGTGTCGTTCGTGCAGGGGTTGCCGTGCTTATTTCTTACCTATTTTCTTTTACCACTTCTACTATCGTTATGTTTTCAAAAGGGTTTAGGCTAAAAAGCCCTAAAAAAGAGTTAAAACCGTTGATAAAATCTTCTATGCCGATAACTTTAATGCGTAGCGTTAGTTCTTTTATATCTTCACTCGTTTCTATAATTTTACCACTTAGGCTTGTTGCTAGTGGACTTACTAACGCTGAAGCCGTGGCACTTTTCGGCTCAAGTTTTGGTATGGCTATGCCCTTACTTTTCGTTCCAAGCACCTTGATTAGTTCTTTTACTATAGTGTTAGTTCCTGAACTATCTACAAACTTTTACTCTAAAAAGTTTGATAAGTTAAAAATTGACCTTAAAAAATCTTTGACTTTTACCGTGTATATCTCTTGCCTATTTATACCTATATTCTTCGTTTTAGGGGAAGAACTTGGCGTTTTAGTTTATAACAATTTAGAAAGTGGCGTTTACCTAAAACACTCTGCTTATCTTATGTTCTTTTTAACCCTTTCTTCTCTTACTACTAGCGTACTTAACTCTATCGGTCTTGAGAATAAAACGCTTGTTTTTTACCTAATAAGTTCACTTTTTATGCTACTTTGCATTTGGTTTTTACCACTTTTTATAGGCATTTACTCACTACTAGTCGGTTTTACTTTTGTGTTTGGTTTAACCACTATATTAAACCTTATTTTAATAAGAAAAAAGTGTGGAAAGTTAGAAATTACAAGGTTTTTTACCCTTTCCGTTTTGTTTATAATTCCAACAACTATTTTAGGGCTTTTAATTAAAAACCTTGTGGTTAACCTTTTAGGCTCTTTTTTAACCGTTTTATTTTTAAGTGGATTTTTGGCAGTCTTTTATAGCCTACTTTTCCCTTTATTTAACCTTTTTGATTTAGGGGTGCTTAAAAGCAAAATGCCTACTTTAAAATTAAAAAAGTCGGCTAAAAAACCGACTTAATTAAAACTATTTACTATTTGTTTTTTACAAGCACTTTAGTTAGTTTTACTATTATAGGATATAGTATAAACACAAGTGCGTAGTTTAATAAACTGTTCCATATTTGACCACTAACGAATAGCCTTGTGCCTAAATATATAAAGTAAGGGGTCTTGCAACCGTTATAAAGAAACCAAAATGCCGTGGTGTTTATTCCTACCGTGCAAATTACAAAGGTTAAAATGCAAACGATTAAAATTTTTACGTATGCTTGACCCTTAAATTTTAGGTTTACACCGTTCATAATAAAACCTGAAATCAAAGCAACGATACCCATTGCTAAACCTATCCACGGATAGTAAGGATAGCCACCAGAGTTATATAAAAAGCCTACAAGGTCGCCTAAAAAACAGGCGCTAAAACCAAAAATTGGACCTATAATTATACCTGCTATTACTGAAAACAGTATGGTTAGTGAATATTGCGTGTCGGCAAACTTAAACTCAAAAAACATATTGCATATAACGAGTAATGCAGTCATTACTGATATATAGGCTATCTTTTGAGTTTTTGATAGGTCTTCCATCAACTCTGAAAAAAGTATTCTCTTTAGTTTTTTTGACATAAAAAAGCCTCCCTTACATAGAGAGGTCCGTAAAAACGGCATTAGCCATAAATAGCGGACGCATAAAGACACCGCAGGTTTACCCTTTCGTTTGCAAACGACATCCCATTTTGCAACACTTGACGCATCTTTATTACTCTATTTTTTTATTATTATAACCTACTTTTCCCCTTTTAGTCAATAATATAAAGAATATTTTTAACTCTTTTATAAATACTAAAGATATGTCTACTATATTTTTTAGAACTTTAATTATTTTTATTACCCTTATGGTCGTTTTAAGGCTTATGGGTAAACGCCAAATTGGTGAAATGCAACCCTTTGAGTTTGTGGTAACTTTAATTATCGCCGACCTTGCGTGTATACCTATGGCTGACGTCGCTATACCTTTAATTTACGGACTTGTTGCTATTATAACCTTGTTCGTTTTGCACCAACTTTTTTCTCTTTTAGAAAACAAAAGCAATTTGTTAAAGTTTATAATTTCCGGAAAGCCTAGCGTTGTTATTGATAAAAACGGAGTTAACTTAAAAGAGTTAAAAAAGAATAATTTAGATATTAGCGACCTAATTGAAGCGCTAAGAAGTCAAGGCTTTTTTTCTTTAGACGACGTGCATTACGCCATTTTTGAGTCTAACGGAAAGTTAAGTACCCTTGCTAAAGAAAATTATTTAAGTAATCCACCTTCTATTCCCACCATATTAATTAATAGTGGCAAAATAAACAAAACCAACTTACTGCTAAACGGTATAAGCGAAGAAGACTTAAAGGAAGTTTTAGCAAAACGAGAAACTAAAATCCCTTTCGTTGAAGTTATGACGATTGATAAAAATAATAAGGTTTATATAAAAATTAAAAACAAGCCTTATTTTACCTTTAACTTAAAGGAGAGTTATGCGTAAAACGGTTATTTCTTTAATTTGCGCTATTTTAATTTTAGTTGGTGGAGAAATTTTTGAAAGTTTTTTTGTACAAAAACAGTTTGATGAGTTTAACACGGCGCTTACCACTTTATACTTAAAAGCAGATGAAGAAAAAATTAGTAAAGAAGACGTTTTAGCCGTGCAAAAGGTGTGGATTTTGAAAAAAAGACTTCTTCATATGTTTATACCACATACGGAAATTAAAGAAGTTGACTTATGGCTTTCAGAATCAGTTAGTTATGCTAAAAGTGGAAATTTTGAAGAAGTTTTGTCTAAAATTGAAGTTTTAATTGAAATGTGTGAGCAAATACCTAACACTTTTAAGTTAAAGCCGGAAAATATTTTGTAATATTTTGTTATATTTTCCCCTAGATTATTGACAAACATTTTTTATGGTGCTATAATCTATTGGAATAAAAAAATATATGTAGAGGTATGAAAATGTATTGTCCAAATTGTAATGCTAAACTAAATGATAACATTGAAGTTTGTCCTTATTGTCGTGAAAAAACAGGTTACGTTAAGCCTGAGGCAAAATCTAGAGCAGGTTCTATTCCTATTTGGTTTTGGATTTTATGTTTTATTCTTCCACCTGTTGGTATCGTTTGCTTCATTATCGCACGTAAAACTGCTAAGCAAGTATTATTAACTGAAGAAGAATTTAATGGTTTAGGTGAAAATGCTGAAAAACTTGCAACCTTAAACAAAATTTATGCCGTTGACCTTACTACTCTTACTTATGAAGAATACGTTTCTATCTTTGATAAAACACGTAAAAAGTCAACCGACCAAATGTTAAGTTGTAAAGAAGCTTTTGCTTACGGTTTAGTTTTCTATTTCCTAGCAGGTGCAATTGCTTTCATCGTTTGGGCAACTATTAACGGTTATAACCCTAACGGTCAATTTGGCGACATCTAAAACTTAAATTAATAAAAAATGAAAAAGTCCTTTTGGTTAAAAGGACTTTTTTTGTTTTAAATTATTTTAGATACTTTTTTAAGAACTGACCGGTATAACTACCTTTTACTAAAGCAACTTCTTCAGGCGTACCTGTTGCAACTATATTGCCACCCTTGTCCCCGCCTTCTGGACCTAAGTCTATAATATAGTCGCTAACCTTTATTACGTCAAGGTTATGTTCTATTATTATAACGGTGTTGCCGTTATCTCTTAACCTTTCAAGTATTCTACAAAGTTTATCTACGTCGTAAGTGTGTAAACCAGTAGTAGGCTCGTCCATTATATACAAAGTTCTACCAGTTGACCTTTTCATTAGTTCTGTTGCAAGTTTTACCCTTTGCGCTTCGCCACCTGATAGTGTGGTTGAACTTTGACCTAACTTTATATAGCCAAGCCCTACGTCTTGCATTGTTTTAATTTTGTTTTTAATACTGCTTACGTTTTCAAAAAAGTCAACGGCTTCATCTACCGTCATATTTAGTACGTCGGCAATACTTTTTCCTTTATACTTAACGGCTAAAGTTTCCCTATTATATCTAGAACCTTTACAAACTTCACAAGGAACGTAAATGTCAGGTAAAAAGTGCATTTCTATCTTTATAATACCGTCGCCAGAACAGTTTTCACACCTACCACCCGGTACGTTGAAAGAAAATCTACCTGCTTTATAACCCCTTTCTTTTGCATCTAAAGTACCTGCAAAAAGTTCCCTTATTTGCGTGAACACACCCGTATAGGTTGCAGGGTTACTTCTTGGAGTTCTACCTATTGGCGACTGGTCAATTTGAATTACGTTGTCAAAATGCTCTGCGCCCTTAATTTCTTTATAGTTGCCACCACGGATTTTTGCTCTGTTTAAGGTACTTGCAAGTGCTGGGTAAACTACTTCGTTAATAAGCGAACTTTTACCACTACCTGAAACACCCGTGATTGCCGTTATTAAACCAACCGGAATTTTTACGTTAATATCTTTTAGGTTGTTTTGTGATGCACCATAAACTTCAATAAACCTTCCGTCTTGTTCTTTTCTAACTAACGGAACTTCTATCTTTCTTCTACCAGCAAGGTAGTCGCCAGTTAAAGAGTCTGCCTTCATAATATCTTCAGGCGTACCAGTTGCTACAATTTCGCCACCGTGAACACCTGCTTTTGGACCTATATCTACGATAAAGTCTGCATCTAAAATAGTTTCTTCATCGTGTTCTACTACTATTAGGGTGTTGCCTAAATCACGAAGCCCTTTTAAACTTGATAAAAGTTTTTGATTGTCCCTTTGATGAAGACCTATGCTTGGCTCGTCTAAAATATATAACACGCCGGTTAAACCACTACCTATTTGCGTAGCAAGTCTTATTCTTTGCGCTTCGCCACCTGATAGGGTTGTTGCGCTTCTTGATAGCGTTAAATATGAAAGCCCTACGTCTTTTAAGAAGTTAAGCCTTGCTTTAATTTCCTTTACGATAGGTTTTGCTATCATAGTTTTTGTTTTGTCAAAATCTAATTTTTCCACAAAATCGTAAAGGTCGTCAATGTTCATATCGGTTAATTCTGCAATATTTTTGCCGTTAACCTTAACTGATAACGCTTCCTTTTTAAGTCTTTTACCACCACAACCTTCACAAGGGGTTACGGTCATATATTTTTCAATTTCACTTTTAGTAAAATCGCTTGTCGTTTCTAAATATCTTCTGTTTAAGTTAGGAATTATACCTTCCCAAGAACCGTCGTAACTACCTGTAAAAGTTCTTGTGTTATAACTCATTCTTATCTTTTCACCATTGTTGCCGTAAAGTAGCATTTTTACTATATCTTCAGGCAAGTCTTTAACGGGTACGTCTAAACTAAAACCGTAGTGGTTTGAGAGCGCGTTAAAGTACATTTCTGCCATTTTGCCACTATCTAAGTTCCAACCAGTTATGGTCAAAGCCCCTTCACGAAGGGTTTTGTCTGATTTAGCAAGTATAAGTTTTTCATCAACTTCCTTCTTAAACCCTAAACCGTGACAAACTGGACAAGCACCGAAAGGATTGTTAAAACTAAATAGGCGTGGTTCAATTTCTTCAATGCTTATATTACAGTCAGGGCAAGAAAATTTGGTTGAGTATAAAGTGCTTTCCTTTTCCGTTTCAATTACGACAAGTCCACCAGATAGTTTAATTGCCGTTTCAATACTGTCCGTTAAGCGCTTTTCAATATCGTCTTTTAGAATAAGCCTATCAACTACTACTGATATATTATGTTTTATCTTTTTATCTAAAACTATATCTTCATCAAGTCCATAAACTATTCCGTCAACTTCTACCCTAACAAAACCACTCTTTTTAAAACCTTCAAGAAGTTTAGAATATTCCCCCTTTCGTCCCCTAACGACTGGTGCGTTTACTAAAAATTTACTGCCGACTGGTAGTTCTTTTACCTTATCAACTATTTCATCAACCGTTTGGCGTTTAATTTCCTTACCACAGTTAGGACAATGTGGTACGCCTACTCTTGCAAAAAGCAGTCTAAAATAGTCGTAAATTTCCGTAACCGTTCCTACCGTTGAACGAGGGTTATGTGAAGTTGATTTTTGGTCAATTGAAATTGCAGGAGAAAGCCCGTCAATTAGGTCAACGTCTGGTTTTTCCATTTGACCTAAAAACATTCTTGCATAACTTGATAAACTTTCAACGTATCTTCTTTGTCCTTCTGCATAAATTGTTTCAAATGCTAAAGTTGACTTACCAGAACCTGATACGCCCGTAAAAACAACAAGTTTTTCCCTTGGAATAACTACGTCAACGTTTTTTAAGTTGTTTTCTCTTGCACCTTTTATGGTTAAAAATTCTTTCATTACTTCCTCATTTTTGCTTTTAACTTTGCAATCGTTTCCCTAATTTCTATACATCTTTCAAAATCAAGGTTGTTTGACGCTATCTTCATAAGCGCCTTTAACTTTTCAATCTCTTCAGGAATATCTGCCATTTTAATATCTTTTGTCTTATCTTCTTTTTTGGTTATTTCTAAAGAGTTTACCACTTCTTTTTGTACAGTTTTTGGAGTTATGTTATGCGCTTTGTTAAATTCACTTTGAATTTTTCTTCTTCTATTCGTTTCATCAATAGCCCTTTTCATACTACCCGTTATACTGTCTGCGTACATTATAACTCTACCTTCAGCGTTTCTTGCGGCACGGCCTATCGTTTGAATTAAAGAAGTTTCACTTCTTAAAAAGCCTTCTTTATCGGCGTCAAGTATGGCAACTAACTTTACTTCAGGTAGGTCAAGCCCTTCCCTTAAAAGGTTAATACCAACTAAAACGTCAAATTCCCCTTTTCTTAAGTCGCTAACTATATCAATACGCTCTAAAGTGTCAATATCGCTGTGCATATACCTAACTTTTACGCCGTTTTCTTTTAAGTATTCAGTTAAACTTTCTGCCATTTTTTTGGTTAAGGTGGTAATTAGCACCCTTCCCTTAGTTTCAACCGTTTTGTTAATTTCTACTAAAAGGTGGTCTATTTGCCCTTCCGTTTTAACAACTTCAACAGGTGGGTCAATAAGTCCTGTTGGTCTAATTAGTTGCTCTGCAACTACTCCCGCCCTATCTAATTCCCATTTTGCAGGGGTTGCCGACATACATATAACTTGACCTATTCTTTCTTCAAACTCCGTAAAGTTAAGTGGTCTATTGTCAAAAGCAGACTTTAACCTAAAGCCGTAGTCTACTAAATTTTGCTTTCTTGACCTATCGCCACTATACATTGCGCCTATTTGTGGAATAGTCATATGACTTTCATCAATAAAGGTTATAAAATCGTTTGGAAAGTAGTCTAAAAGAGTAAAAGGTGGCTCTCCTATACTTCTACCGTCAAAATATCTACTGTAATTTTCTATACCCTTGCAGTAGCCTATTTCTTGCATCATTTCTATATCGTATTTAGTCCTTTCTTTTAACCTTTGCGCTTCTAAAAGTTTGCCGTTATTTTCAAAAACAGTAACTTCTTCGTTTAGGTCTTCTTTGATAAAGGCTAAACTTTTTTCTAACTTTTCCTTTTCAACTGCGTAGTGACTTGCAGGGAAAATGACTGCGTGTTTTAAGGTTGATATTATTTTGCCAGTCGTAAATTCGGCTTCGCAAATTCTATCAATAGTATCGCCAAAAAACTCTACTCTTATAAATATTTCCGTGTTTGCTGATGGAAAAATATCAACGATATCTCCCCTAACCCTAAAAGATGAACGGGTAAAGTCAATATCCTTTCTTGCGTACTGAATTGCAACTAATCTTCTCATCAGTTCATCGCGCGAAATTTCCATATTAGGGCGAAGTGATAAGGCTAACCTATAATATTCTTCAGGTGCGCCTAAACCGTATATGCAAGAAACTGAAGCAACCACTATAACGTCCCTTCTTTCTTCTAAAGAACAGGTTGCAGAGTGGCGAAGTTTGTCAATTTCATCATTTATTGCTAGGTCTTTTTCTATATAAGTGTCCGTGCTTGGAATATAAGATTCCGGTTGATAATAGTCGTAGTATGAAACGAAAAATTCCACCCTATTTTCAGGGAAAAATTCACGAAGTTCGTTTGCAAGTTGTGCGGCAAGTGTTTTGTTGTGCGCGATAACTAACGCAGGTCTACCTACGTTTTTTATAACGTTTGCCATAGTAAAAGTTTTACCACTACCCGTTACGCCAAGCAAAACTTGAAGCCTTTCTCCATCAAAGACCCCTTCTGTTAATTTTTGTATTGCTTCCCCTTGGTCGCCTGATGGGGAATATTTTGATTTTAACTTAAATTCCATACTACAAAATATTTTAACACACTTTTTTCTTCTCGTAAAGTAAAAAAATTGCACAAATCTAACCTGCTTTATTCTAATTATTATCTTTTATTGCGATAAAAAACCCTTCTTCGTTATTAATATTGTAGAAAAAGTTAAAACTATAGTTTAAAATTCTTATATTTGTTTTTTGTTTTTTATTGTGGTATAATAACTTTATTCAAAAAAAGGGACTATTTATATACCGTGTTTATAATATTTACAATGACGGAAGAAGAAAAACAAAATAAAAATGCTGAAATTGAAAAACTTATTTATTCAATTTCTTTTGGCAATACTCAATCCATGGGGCGTTTGTACGACTTAATTAAAACGGACGTTTTTGCATACGCTTTATCTAAAATGGCAAACAAAGGCGATGCTGAAGATATAATGCAAGATACCTTTGTGCAAATTTATAAGCATGCAAAACAATACCTGCCTAAAGGCAAACCTATGGCGTGGATTTTTACTATAGAGTTAAACCTTATAAGAAGATTTTTTCAAATAAATTCAAGAACTACTGAACTACCTGACCTTTTTGAAAACACCTATGCAAAGGAAAACGTTGAAGAAAAGATTATAGATAACCTATTTTTAATTGAACTTGTTAAAAATTTAAGCCAAGATGAAAGAGAAATTATATCATTACACGTTGTTTCTAATATGAAACATAAAGAAATTGCAAAACTGTTAGGAAAACCTTTATCTACCGTTTTATCAAGATATAATAGGGCAATTAAAAAACTACAATTAATAGTAAAGGAGAGCAAAAATGAAAGCATTAAAAAATAAAATAATAGAATCGTTTGAAAGCCAAACGCCTGACTTAAAAGAAAAGGTTGTTTTGCTTTGCCAAAACCAAACTCAAGAACAACCTGTTGAAAAAAAAACTTTAGTTAAAACGCCAAAAAAGTTGGTATTAAGAAAAATGGTTGCAGTTTTTTCTTGTTTAATTTTGTTTGGCTTAGGGCTTTTTGTTGGGAACTTCTTTACCCTTCCACAAACGGCTAATGCTCAAAGGAAAATATATCTTGACGTAAACCCTAGCATTGAACTTTCAATTGATAAAAATGATATTGTTGTTTCTTGTACGGCAATAAATGATGATGCTAAAAAAATATTGAACGATATGAATCTTGAAAAGGTAGAATTAAAAACTGCCCTTAACGCAATAGTAGGTTCTATGTACGTTAACGGATATCTTACGAGTGAAAACAATTCTATTTTGATTAGCGTTGATAATACTACCGATGATTTTTTAACTTTCGTTACTACTCAAGTAAACAACGTTTTTAAAAATTCTAATATGGAATGTTCTATTATTGCGCAAGAAATTAATATAAACGACGACTTAAAACAAAAGGCAGAAGAACAAGGTGTTTCTGTTGGTAAAATGCATTTGCTTAACAAAATTGTTGATGGCGTTGAAGAAATAAGCGACGACGATATACCTAATCTTTCTAAAATGTCTATTAAAGACTTAAATTTAATTTATTCAAAAAGGCCAAACGACAAACCTGATGACGATAAGCGTAAAGACGAAGTATTTTCAGGCGAAGTAAACGTTGCAATTAACGAAGAAAACGCAATACAAATAGTATTAAATTATATGAGCAAAACGGAAGAAGATTTTTCTTATATTCACGCAAGAGTTTTACCTTCTAAACATCACCGTGAAAACGTTGTGTATCATATAACTCTTACGTTAAAAAACAGTAATCAAACCTATAAATATGAAGTTGATTGCAATACTGGTGAGTTTTTTGAAATAGAAGATGATTTTGATGGAGAAAATGATTTTCCACATAAGCCAAACGACAAACATTAATTTTTGAAACTTTTGAGAGTTTTTTCTCAAAAGTTTCTTTTTTATTGCGATAAAATCCCCTTTTTGTTTATTTATTAATTGAACAAGCAAAAAAGTTTTTAATATTTTAACTACTTGTTATAAAATCAAAAAAGGAGATTATATTTATGAAGAAAATTTACAAATTGTTAAGCATGGCTTTAGGGCTAACCCTTCTTTTTAGTTGTTTTGCCGGTTGCATAAACAACCCTGCAAACGTAAGCGCTGCCGAACTTTCATACGTTAGTATGAGAATAAACCCTGAAATTGAATTAGTTGTTGATAAAGACGGTATCGTAGTTGGTGTAAACGCAATCAATGAAGATGGTGAAACCGTACTTTCTGAACTTGATTTAGTTGGTATGACGGTTGAAGAAGCAGGTCAATCTTTTACTGAAATGGCAACTACACTTGGTTTTATTGACGTTGATAATGAAAACGTTGTTTATATTTTAGCAAAAGGAAAAAACAAGCGTTTTAATGAAAAAATTGAAGATAAAATTACTGAAAAAATAAACGACTTTTTTGACAGAAAGGGTATTTTTGGAAAGGTTTCTTTAGAAGAAATAGAAAAGTTTGAAACACTTGCTACTGAGTGGAACGTTTCTGTAGAAGAAGCAATCGTAATAAACCGTGTTTTAGAACTTTACCCTGAAATGACCGTTGAAGAAGTTACTGCTCTTTCTTTTAGAGAAAAACTTGACCTTATTAAAGACAATTCTTCTAAAAACGATATAACCGTTGACCTTCGCAAAGAATATAAAGAAAAGGTTGAAGAACTAAAAGAAAAATACGCTAATATGTTTGCTCTTAGAAAGGAACTTGAAGAACTTGAGTTAAAGTTAGCCGATACCACTTTAAGCGAAGATGACCTTTTAGCATTACAAGCAGAATACGACGCTAAAAAGGCAGAATATCTTGAACTTAAAGAAGCATATCACAACGAAATAAAAGAGTTAAAAGAAACTTACCGTGAAAAGGTAAAAGATGCTAAAGAACAAATTAAAGAAAAGGCGCATGCTCGCCGTAACCACTTTTCTGAAAAGTTAGAAAAGCACGACCACGAGTTTGAAAAGCAAAAAGAAGAAAGACAAAGGGAAATCAAAGAATGGAGAAAATCTCATAGATAACCTATAAGATTAGCACTTTATACACAAAAAAATTAAGGCTATTGCAGTTTTGTAATAGCCTTTTTTGTAAAATAAAAAACGCACCTAATAAAATTAAGTGCGTTTAATAGTTTTTGTTAATTATTATAATTCAGCAAAATACTTAATTGTCTTAACCATTTGTGAAGTATAAGAATTTTCGTTATCGTACCAAGCAACTACTTGAACTTGAGTAGTGTTTGATTCAGGCATGTATTTTGCCATTGTTTGAGTTGCATCAAATAATGAACCGTAAGTCATACCGATAATGTCAGTTGATACTAATAATTCTTCAGTATAACCGTAAGCGTCTGTAGCAGATGCTTTCATATGTGCGTTGATTTGGTCAACAGTTACTTCGCCCTTAACCACTGCAACTAAAATTGTAGTTGAACCGGTTGGAACTGGAACTCTTTGTGCAGAACCGATTAGTTTGCCGTTAAGTTCTGGAATAACTAAACCGATTGCTTTTGCAGCACCAGTTGAGTTTGGAACGATGTTGATAGCAGCTGCTCTTGCTCTTCTTAAATCACCCTTTCTGTGTGGGCCGTCAAGTACCATTTGGTCACCTGTGAAAGCGTGGATAGTCGTCATAATACCACTTTCAATTGGAGCAAGTTTGTTTAATGCGTTAGCCATTGGTGCTAAGCAGTTAGTTGTACAAGATGCTGCTGAAATGATTGTATCTTCTTTAGTTAAAATCTTTTCGTTTACACCGTAAACAACTGTTGGAAGGTCTTTACCTGCAGGAGCAGAAATAACAACCTTTTTTGCACCAGCTTCAATGTGAGCTTGTGACTTTTCTTTTGATGTATAGAAACCTGTACATTCTAAAACTACGTCTACTTCATGCTTAGCCCAAGGAATGTTCTTAGCATCTTTTTCAGCGTAGATTACGATTTCCTTTCCGTCAACTACGATTGAAGATTCTTTTGCTTCTACCTTGTCTGCTAAAGCGTATCTACCTTGAGCAGAGTCATACTTTAATAAATGTGCAAGCATTGCTGGACTTGTTAAGTCGTTGATTGCAACAATTTCATAACCTTCTGCACCAAACATTTGTCTGAATGCAAGTCTTCCGATACGGCCGAAACCGTTAATAGCAACTTTTGTTACTTTTGACATTTTAGCGTCCTCCAAAATTTATAATTTTTTGTTCTTTGTTATTATAAATAATTTAAAAAAATTAGTCAATTATTTTTTAGTCACTTTAAATTATTTTATTTCAAATTCTCCGGATTTAGGCATTTTAACTCATCAATTACGAAAATTCCGTCCTTTCTTATTAGTTTATCGTCAAACCAAACTTCTCCACCACCGTATTTTTTTGTTTGGCATAAAACTAAATCCCAATGGATTGCGCTTTCGTTACCGTTGTAGGCATCTTCATAACAACTGCCCGGCGTAAAATGAAGTGAGCCACTTATTTTTTCATCAAAAAGAATATCGCCCATAGGGTTGTTGATAAAAGGATTTACGCCGAGTGAGAATTCGCCTACATATCTTGCGCCTTCATCGGTGTCTAAAATTGCAGAAATTTTCTTTTTATAATTGCCGTCTTCTTTAATTATTTTACCGTTTTTGAACTCTAAATAAACATTTTCGTACTTAGTGCCGTTTTGAATTGAAGGTGCGTTGAAAGTTATATAACCGTTTACACTATCTCTTACTGGTGCAGAGTAAACTTCGCCATCAGGAATATTGCATTTACCTGAACACTTTTTACTGCCTATACCCTTAATTGAAAAGGTTAGGTCGGTATTAGGGGCAACAATTCTTACCTTGTCCGTTTTATCCATTAACTCTTTAAGCGCATCCATAGCCTTGTCCATTTTAGAATAGTCAAGGTTGCAAACCTTAAAGTAAAAATCTTCAAAAGCGTCGGTTGACATATTTGCGCTTTGTGCAAACGCTTGGTTTGGATATCTTAAAACTACCCACTTTGTCTTTTTAACCCTTAATTCGTGATGAACTGGATGTGAATAAAATTCGCTTTCTATTTGTAATTTTTTAGAAGGCACGTCGGAAAATTCGTTAGAGTTTTCACCACCACGAATACCTATATATGCGTCCATTTCTGCCATACGGTAGCCGTCGTACTTTGCGCGAAGACGGGCGTATTCTTCACTTGTGCCTAGCATCAACTCTCTAGTAACCCTATTGTCCATTATTTCAACGAAAGGGTATGCGCCAACCTTGTAAACTTCTTTAATAATTGCGTTTACAAGCATATAGTCAATGCCTTTTGCTTCAATTAAAACCTTTTCCCCTTTAGTTAAAGCGCAAGAGTAATTTACCAAAACTTTTGCTAATTTTTGTAGTCTATTATCTTTCATTTTTAGTCCCTTTTAATAAATTTTTGGTTGTTTTTATATAATTATATAACCATATTCAAAAAAATACAAACTATTTTTTATAACTTCCTTAAATTTAATTGCAAAAGTTTATAGAAAAGTTTATAATACTTTAGAACAAAATTAAAAAGTTTTTTTTCGGAGGATAAAAAAATGGCATTAGTAAACACTCAAAAAATGTTTGAAATGGCATCTAAAGGCGGTTATGCTATCGGTGCTTTCAACGTAAACAACATGGAAATTATTCAAGGTATTACAGAAGCTTGTAAAGAAACTAACTCACCTGTTATTTTACAAGTTAGTAAGGGCGCAAGAGCATACGCTAACCACACTTACCTTGTTAAATTAGTAGAAGCTGCAGTTATTGAATGTCCTGAAATTCCTATCGCTCTTCACTTAGACCACGGTCCTGACTTTGAAACTTGCAAAGCTTGTATTGACGGTGGTTTCACTTCAGTTATGATTGACGGTTCTCACCTTTCTTTTGAAGAAAATATTGCTTTAACAAAGAAAGTTGTTGACTATGCTCACGACGTTGCTGCTCGTGGTAGATACGTAACTGTTGAAGGCGAACTTGGTACTTTAGCAGGTATTGAAGACGACGTTGTAGTTGAAGCTGGTAACGAATCTTACACTAAACCAGAAGAAGTTATTGAATTCGTTAGAAGAACTGGTGTTGATAGTTTAGCAATCGCTATCGGTACTTCTCACGGTGCTTATAAGTTCACACCTGAACAATGCACACTTAACGAAGAAGGTATTTTAGTTCCACCTGCACTTCGTTTTGATATTCTTGAAGCCGTTCAAAAAGAACTTGGCGACTTCCCTATCGTATTACACGGTTCATCTTCAGTTCCACAAAACTACGTTAAAATGGTTAACGAAAACGGTGGACAAATGCCTAACGCTATTGGTGTTCCTGAATCACAACTTAGAAAGGCTGCTGAACTTTCAGTTTGCAAAATCAACATTGACTCTGACCTTCGCTTAGCAATGACTGGTACTATTCGTAAGTTCTACAACGACTTCCCTTCTAAATTTGACCCAAGAGAATACTTAAAACCTGCAAGAGAAAACATTAAGGAACTTGTTAAACATAAGTTAATTAACGTTTTAGGTTGTGCTGGTAAAGCTTCTGAATGTTTATAATATAAACCAAAAACTAAAGACCACTAACGTTAGTGGTCTTTTTTTTATTCGTATTCTCTTATATCTATATTGTTTATTTCTATATTCGTTTGGTTTGGTGGAGAACAAGGATTACAAGGAGAACAAGGATTACAAGGCGAAGGTGGTTTTTCTTCCCTTAAGTCTACTAAAATTACGTCTGTGCCTATCTTTTTTATCTTTCTTTCAGGTATAAAAAGTTTATCTTTACTATGAAAGCATAAAAAATAGGTTTTTGTTGGTACGAATATACCCGTTAGCACCCCTTTAGGAAGTGATAAAGATAGGTCAACTATATGCCCTAAGTTTTTGCCGTCGGATAAACTTATTACGTCCCGTTTTTTTAATTCGCTAAAAGTTAATTCCATACCATATAATACGCATATAATATAAGTAATATTACAAACCACCTAAAACCTTTAGCAAAATCACTTTTTTTACTCATTTTCTTGCCTATATATAAAAATTGTGATAAAATTATTTTTATACTAAAAATAAAATTGTTGTTTTATTTATAAAATTATGAAAGCAAATTTACAAGAAAAATTTAAGAATAGAAAGATTAAAAGTCCTGACCCTGTACTTGCAAAAGCAGTTGCTTTTGGTTTTAAACAAGTTTCTAAAAAAAGGAACGTTGTTTTTGAGTATAGCGACGACTATTTAGAAATTAAAGATAAGCAAGTAGTTTATCTTTGTCAACATAGGTCTTCTGACGATTATATATACGTTTTTGCAGGACTTTCTAACACCAACGTACACGTTTTGTGTGGTATGCAAAACGTTTTTCAAAAATATCTTTACACCCTTTTAAAAAGGCTTGGCGTTATTGCTAAATACCTTTACCAACCTGATATGCTATCTATTAAACAAATTTTACAAGCCAAAAAACTTGGTGGTAGCATTATGGTCTTCCCTGAAGGTATTCAGTCAACAAGTGGCTCAACGCACCCTATTAACCCTGCTACTTTAAAATTCGTTTGCAAAATGGCTTTACCCGTTGTACTTGTAAAGGTTAAAGGGTCTTATTTTACAAAAACAAGATACAGTAGGGATATTAAAAAGGGTCAAATTACCGTTAGTTATTCAAAACTTTTTGATACGGAAGATTTTAAAAACCTTTCTGAAGAAGAACTTTATACAAAAATGTTTGAAAACTTTAAGTATAACGAGTTTGAAGAACATAAAAACGATAAGATAGAGTTTATTGGTGAAAAGCCTAATATTGACGGGCTTGACAACATTATTTATAAATGCCCTTGCTGTAATGGTGAAAATAATTTTGTGGTAGAAAACGATACTATGACCTGCAAAAACTGTGGGCTAAAGGTTAAAATGGATAATTACTACAACCTACTACCAGTTAACAAAGATTTACCGTTTGAAAACGTTGATAAGTGGTACAAGTGGCAAAGAAAGGAAGTTAAAAAAGAAATTTTAGACGATAACTTTTCTCTTTCTGCTAAAGTTAGGCTTAATACGATAAACCCTACTAAACTTACCAAAAACTATTCCCTTTTAAATATTGGCGAAGGGGTTATTACTTTAACTAACAAAGGTTTAAGGTACGTTGGTAGTAGATATGATGAAAAGGTTGACCTTTTCTTTGATGCAAAGGCGCTTTACTCACTTTCTATTTCACTTGCATACGACTTTGATTTTTATTATAAAAACGAATATTTTAACTTTAAACTTTTAGAAAACCAAAAACTTATGACTAAATGGATGTTAGCGACTGAAGAAATTCACAGTCTTTGCGACCCTGCTTGGGCAGACGCTAATAAGTGGGTGTATTAATGGCAAAATTAACAAAGAAAAATATTGCGTTATTAGTTATATCTGCAATCGTTATTTTAACAATATTAGTTTTTTCATTATTAAATTGGGAAACTATAGTCTTTTTATTTAAGCAAATTACAACTGGTGCTGACATAGTTAAAGAATACGTTGAAGATTTAGGGATACTTGGAATACTTTGTATTTCCCTTGTTATAATTATTTGTTTCTTCTTCCCCTTTATATCTTCAGTACCTATTCAACTTGCATCTGCCGTTACTTACGGCTTACCTTTTGCAACCGTACACGTTGCTCTTTCATTTTTTATTGCAAGTCAACTTGTATTTTTATTTACGCGTACCGTTAGAATTTTTAGTTCTAAAAAACGCATTGAAAAGAGAAAGGCTTTAGAAGAAAAGATAAAAAATAGTAAAAGAAGTATTTATTCCTTCATACTACTTGCTTATTTACTACCTTTCGTACCGTTTTTCTTGATACATATGGTTGCGGCAAATAGTGGTATGCCTTGGTGGAAGTATATGCTTATCACCCTTTTTGGACCGTTACCGGACATTATTATTACTTTATGGGTAGGTGTAAAGATTACGACTGGCGCAACTAACCCTATACTTTCTTACGTATTGTTATTAGTAATTCTTGCTTGCGTTGTTTTATCTATCATATTTAAAGAAAGAGTTATTAATTTTATATTTAAACCAAAAGATGAATTAAAGGAAATTAAAGAAAATGAAAAACAATAAAGACGTTTTTGAAGTTAAGTTTGGCTTAAAAAGTTTTTTAACCGTTTGTGGAATTTTGCTTGGAATTATGATTCTTGTAGGTGTTTTAACCTTTGTTATCCCTGCAGGTGAGTATTCTGTTGACGCTGATGGCAAAATTATTGCAGACTCTTTCCATTTGCTTGAAAATTCAACAAGGCTTCCTGTTTGGCGTTGGTTTACTGCCCCTATTGAAGCGCTAATTTTTGGCGAAGGAAACTTTAATATAATTCAAATTATTTTAGTTCTTCTTTTCTTAGGTGGTACTTTTAAGATTTTAGATAGAACGGGTTCGCTTAACGCATTAGTTCAACTTATTATTCATAAATTCTACAAAAAGCGTTATCTACTTATTTGGATTATAACCTTATTTATGATGCTACTTGCTTCATTTTTTGGTCTTCAAGAAGAATTACTTATACTATTCCCTATCTTCTTAGTTTTTGCAAGGGCTATGAAGTGGAGTAAGGTACAAGCAATCAGTTTAATTCTTATAACTACTGGCGTTGGCTTTACGACTGCAACCTTTAACCCTTTTACTATTGGTATTGCATCTGAACTTGCCGGTGTTAGCATTTTAAGTGGACTTTGGTACAGAGCAATAATCTTTGTTGTTTTATACTTTTTAACTTCGCTTTATTTAGTTTTTATGGCTAAAAGAGATGAAAAGAAAAATTTATATGCTGATGAAGAAACGGCTTTTGAAGAAATAACTAAAGAAGAACTTGCAGATTTTTCTAAAAAATCAACTAAAGTTATAATTTTATTCCTAACCGTTTTAGCAGTTATCGTGTTAGCATCAGTTATTCCACCTGTTGCCGACCTTGGAATTGGTATGCTTTTAATGGCTGTAACCTTTGTGGTAGGTGCGTTTATTATAGGCTTAAAAGACTTAAGCGCTAAAGAAACTTTTAAGGCGTTTTTACAAGGTGTTAAAGATTTAGCACCTTCAATAGTTATCATTTTACTTGCGTTTAGCGTAAAGTATATTGCTGATAACGGTAGCATTTTACATACTATTTTCTACCATTGTCATAAATATATTTCAGGTCAATCGCCTTACGTTGCAGTAATTTTATTGTATATTTTAATTTTAGTGTTTGAGTTCTTTATTCCAGGCTCACTTGCTAAAGCGCTACTTTTAATTCCACTACTTACTATTGCGCCTATACCTAACATTAGCGTTAACATAATTTTACTTGCCTTCCTTTTTGGCGATGGATACACCAACATTTTATACCCTACTTGTGGAACTCTTTTAGTTGGACTTTCACTTGCAGAAGTTAGTTTTGCTACTTGGCTTAAAAAGACTGCGCTATTTCAGTTAGCACTATTTATTATATCAGTTGGTTTCTTACTTCTTGCAGTATATATCGGGTTATAAAACTTAAAAAAATAAAACGGTTAGTTTGTGCTAACCGTTTTTTTTATGCCCTTTTTAGGCTTGTATTAAGTTTTTAATTTCCTTTAAGGCGTTCTTTTCAAGCCTACTTACTTGCGCTTGTGATATGCCTACTGCCCTACTTATTTCCGTTTGCGTTTTGCCTACGTAATATCTTAAAAATAAAATTTTACGCTCCCTTTCGCCTAACCTTTCTATCGCACTATTTAGGGCTAACTTTTCCGTCCAGTTTTCATCTGTGTTCTTTTCATCACCTATTTGGTCCATTAGTAAAAGATTGTCGCCGTCTTTACTGTAAACGGGGTCATATAAAGAAAGTGGGTCTGCAATCGCATCTAACGCATAAACTACTTCTGATAGGGCAACTTGCATTTTTTCTGCAATACTGTTTAAGGAAACTTCCTTTTTGTCCTTTTCAAGTTCGTTCCTTGTTTTTAGCACTTGATATGCCGTGTCCCTTATGCTCCTACTTACCCTTAAAGAGTTAGAACAGCGAAGAAATCTTTTTATTTCCCCTATAATCATTGGTACTGCGTAGGTGGAAAACTTTACGCCAAAAGAAGTGTCAAAGTTGTCTAGCGCCTTTATTAAGCCTATGCTACCTGCTTGGAAGACGTCGTCTAAATTATTGGTCTTTAACTTAAAGCGTTTTATAACCGAAAGCACAAGCCTAAAATTGGCAACAATAAACCTTTCTCTTGCTAGGTTATCCCCTTGTTTTAGTTTTACAAGTAATGCGCTAGTTTCTTCTTCCGTTAGTCTTGGTAGGGTAGCCGTATTTACCCCACAGATTACTACTTTACTACTCATCTTTACCTCCTATGTACTTAAAGATGGTGGTAAAGTATTATTTTGACCTACTTTTTTAATTTTATACCATTTTTGAAAACTCTTTTTTTAGCCTAGTTATTATCTTTTTTTCTAAACGGCTTATATAACTTTGTGAAATGCCAAGCATATCGGCTACTTCTCTTTGCGTTTTTTCTTCTCCAACTAGTCCGTAGCGAAGTTCCATAATTTCTTTTTCCCTTCCAGTTAGTTTACTAAGGGCTACGTCTAAAAGTTCTCTTTCAACCTTTCTTTCAATCTTTTTGTAAACCATATCGCTATCCGTACCCATTACGTCGGAAAGGACTAGTTCGTTGCCTTCTGAGTCGGTGTTTATAGGGTCTTCTAAAGATACTTCTGCCTTTAGTTTAACAGTCTTTCTTAAGTGCATTAAAATTTCGTTTTCAATACACCTTGATGCGTAGGTTGCTAGTTTTATGCTCTTGTCCGGCTTAAAAGAGTTTACTGCTTTAATTAGCCCTATTGCGCCAACGGAAATTAGGTCGTCAAGGTCAACTCCACTACTTTCAAAACGGCGAGATATGTAAACTACAAGGCGAAGGTTATGTTCTATCAGTTTTTCTTTTGCTTCCTTTTCTCCGTTGACTAAATCTTCTATCACTTTGCTTTCTTCATCTTCAGTTAAAGGGGTTGGTAGGGCTTCGCCACCACCTATATAGTTTATTTGGTTAGAGTAAAGGTTGAACTTTTTTAATAATTCTTTTACCTTTAAGATAAGTCTTTTAAGCATTTCGTTTCCTCCAAAATTTTGCTATGTAGTATTACGTCATATTCTACGCAAGAAAGGGTGTTAGATATTCCTAAACGCACCTTTGAAAGTGATATTTTTTCCTTTAAGTTTATTTCTACTTTATCTACCGTAAAGGTTGGAATTTTGCTTTTACCTAAAACGGTGGTCGTTTCTATCCACTCTAAGTTTTTTAACGAAGTGATATCTATTAGTTTTAAGGCTAACTTTTTGTCTATTATTAAAACGGGATTTCCTACTTTATCGTACAAGTTGTTGCCCGTATCGTAAAAGGCTTTAGCGAGTACTTTTTTATCTCCGTTAAAAAGGTTGCAGTCAACTATGTTTTTTAGCACTTCCCCCTTTTTGTTAAATAGGGTTATAACCTTTTTGCTTAGTTTAATTAAAGCGTAGCAAGGAATAAATATTGTTGCCACTACTAGTTCGCTTTTATTTATATTAAAAAGTTCTAAAATGCCTAAAACAGAGCCACCTAATAAAAATGTATAACTTAAGAAGACTATATAAGTTGTCAAAAAAGTAGAAAAATTTTTGAATTTTGTAGATAACAGCACTATTATTAAGCCACTTACTACTTTAATTAAAATTAAAAAAAGGGTTGGAACTTTTAGTAAAGGCATTAAAAGTGCAAAAAAAGCGCCTAAAAAAGCGCAAATAAAAGTCGCCAAAACTTAACCTTGTTTTTTGTTAAAACAAGGGTAAATTTTAGCAACCAGTAATCAATTAATATATTGTCTATTAACGCATATTCAATATAAACTACCATAAAGGCACTTTAACACTTTTTTGTATGCGTTTTTTAGTGGTTTATATTGTTTTTTGGTTATTTTTGAACTTTTTTATAAAAGGTTTAGATGCGAGTTTGACAAGGCTCGGCAAACATTTCTCATAACAATTACTTTATCTAAAAGGGTTAGATGCGAGTCAGAGGCGTAAAGCGAAATCTTTTATGCAAGGCGCGTACGCCTGTACGCAACTAAGTAAAAGATAAGATTTGCGACTATCACGAAGCATATAAGCCTTTTAACTTATTTCATAAAGTCCATTATTATATGATTTTGTACGTAAAGGTATTCATCTTTTATGCTTAAGTATCCGTCGTTTAGGTCTAAAACCTTTTCGTTCTTTTTTAATACGTCTTTATATCTAGTTAAAAAGTTTTCTTTAAACAAAACTTCAAACTTGTTGATATTTATGCCTTCTTTTGTGCGAAGTCCAAGCATAATAAACTCAAACATAGCGTCTTCTAGTTCTATTATATCTGAAGAAATTTCCGGCTTTTTGTTTAGAATAACTAAGTTCATATACTCGTCAATCTTAAAACTGTTAGTAAAACGGCGTTCATCAATAAAACTTGATGCTGATACGCCAAAACCTATGTATTCCCCCCTTCTCCAGTAGTTTAAGTTGTGGCGAGATTCATAGCCTAAACTAGCAAAGTTTGAAACTTCGTATCTATAAAGCCCTAAACTTTCTAAATACTTGTACGCTTCTTCATAAATTTCGCCTACTTCGTCATCAGAAAGTAGTTCGCCGTTAAGGTAGTTTGTGTAAATTGGCGTTCCAACTTCAGGTGTTAATGCGTACATTGAAATATGTTTTACGCCACCTGCAACTGCTAAATCAATGCTCTTTTTAACCTTTTCAATAGTTTGATTTTCAAGTCCTAATAAAATATCGGCGCTAAAATTTTCAAACCCTTCCCTTTTAAGCATTGAAGTGCAAAGTAAAAAGTCTTTTGCAGTATGAATTCTGTTTAGTTTTTCTAAATCTTCGTTCCAGCCTGACTGTAAACCTATGCTAAAACGGTTGATACCTGCTTTTTTGTAGATTTTTAAGTTTTCTTCCGTAAGCGTTCCTGGGTTTACTTCTAAAGTGATTTCTGCATTTTCAGTTAAATTATAACACTTTTTTATTTGGTTCATTGCCCCTAAAATGTGTTCGGGTTTAACGAAAGAAGGCGTACCGCCACCAAAGTACACGGTGTTAAAGGTGTACTCTTTAAGTTCTTCCTTTCTACCTAACATTTCACGGTAAAGACAGGCAAAATACGCTTCTTCTTTGCCGATTTCTTTTGGATATGATGCAAAATCACAATAGGTGCATTTTTGTTTACAAAATGGTACGTGTATATATATTCCTGCCATCTTACTTGTTATCCGTTTTTAATATCGTTATAAATGCTTCACTTGGTATTTCTACGCTACCGATAGAACGCATTTTCTTTTTACCTTCTTTTTGCTTTTCAAGAAGTTTTTTCTTTCTGGTTACGTCGCCACCGTAACATTTTGCTAAAACGTCTTTTCTGTACGCCTTAACAGTTTCTCTTGCGATAATTTTGCCACCGATTACTGCTTGAATTGGTATTTCAAACATTTGTCTTGGAATAACTTCTTTTAGTTTTTCAGCAATTGCTCTACCCCTTTCGTAAGCCTTTTCTTTATGAACGATAATTGAAAGGGCATCACAAATTTCACCGTTTAATAGCATATCAAGTTTAACAAGGTCGCTTTTTTGATATTCTGCTATTTCATAGTCAAATGACGCATAGCCACGAGTTCTTGATTTTAAACTGTCAAAGAAGTCGTAAATAATTTCGTTAAGTGGTAAAACGTACTTCATTTCTACCCTTAACTTATCTAAATAAACAAGGTCTTTATAAACACCACGTTTTTGTTGGCAAAGTTCCATTATTGCGCCAACGTATTCCGGTGGAGAAAAGATACTTGCGTTTATCATAGGTTCTTCAATATAATCAATTTCCGTTACTGGTGGTAGGTGCGTTGGATTGTCAACGTTCATTACGCTACCGTCCGTTTTGTGTACTAAATATGATACTGAAGGTGCCGTTGTTACTATGTCAAGGTCAAACTCACGTTCTAACCTTTCTTGTATTACTTCCATATGAAGTAAACCTAAAAATCCACATCTAAAACCAAAACCTAACGCAACTGAGTTATCTGCTTCAAAGGTTAAAGATGCGTCGTTTAGTTTAAGTTTAAGTAGTGCGTCTTTTAGGTCGTTAAATCTACTGCCGTCAAGTGGATATACGCCAGAGAAAACAACTGGTAATACCTTTTTGTAGCCTGGTAGTGGCTTTGGTGTTGCGTTGCCTACTTCCGTTATAGTGTCGCCTACTGCGATATCTTCAATACTCTTTATACTTGCCGCAATATAGCCAACTTCACCTGCTTTTAATGATGCTTTTGGCGTTAGTTTTGGTGAGAAAACGCCAACTTCCGTTACGTCAAATTCTTTTGGCGACATAAAAGTTTTAATTTTTGTGCCTATCTTAACTTCGCCGTCAACTATTCTAACAAAACATATTACGCCTTTAAAATTATCGTAATAACTGTCAAATATAAGTGCTTTTAACGGGCCTTCTTCATCTCCTTGTGGTGGTGGAAAACTTGTTACAACGCTTTCTAACACGTCACATATATTAAGCCCTTCTTTTGCAGAAATTTTTGGACAGTTCATTGCTTCAAGCCCTATGATATCTTCAATTTCTTTTGCAACTTCAGTAGGTCTTGCAGATTGAAGGTCAATTTTGTTTATAACAGGCATAATTTCAAGGTTGTTTTCAAGCGCTAAATATACGTTTGCAAGTGTTTGCGCTTCTACCCCTTGTGATGCGTCAACAATTAAAATTGCACCTTCACAAGCGGCAAGTGACCTTGATACTTCATAAGTAAAGTCAACGTGGCCTGGTGTATCTATTAAGTTAAAAGTATATTCCTTTCCATCTTTTGCAGTATAGAACATTCTAACAGGGGTTAGTTTTATGGTTATGCCCCTTTCCCTTTCTAAGTCCATAGAGTCAAGAAGTTGTTCTTCCATTTCTCTACTGCTTACTTGACCGGTTTGTTCCATAAGCCTATCAGCAAGGGTTGACTTACCGTGGTCAATATGCGCTATTATGCAAAAATTACGAATATTTTCACTTGGGTTTTTTGACATAAAAAATCCTTCTTTTTTATAATTTTAACTATTTTATTTTAATATAAAACTTTTAATTTAGCAAGTACTTAACTGATAAAATAGGCGGATATTATTATTTTTGAAAATATTTATACTAAAAACTTGCTTTAATTAAAAATATGTGATAATATTTTTAGGCAAACAAGTTTTAATTTTATAACCACGCTGGTGTGGCTAATAAAATTATAAACCACAAAAATATATACGCTGGTGTGGCTCAGTCGGGGCGACGCGTTAAACAAACAGTTGATAACTGTTTGTAGCCAAAGCCGACAAAGGCTATGCCTGAAGTCTGGAAGAGCCTTAGGCTCTACCGAAACTTTTTAGAAAAAATTAAACTTGTTATAAAACGCAAAAACGTTAAAAATATATACGCTGGTGTGGCTCAGTCGGTAGAGCAGCTGATTCGTAATCAGCAGGTCGCAGGTTCAAGTCCCGTCACCAGCTCCAAATCTGCACTGCAATTATGATGCGAAAAGTATCGTAAAAGCAGTGCTTATTTTTTAAGCCTTGGGGGTAAAAAAAGTGAATAACCAAAAAGAAAATAACTTTCTTAATAAAAACCAAAAGGTACTATACCAAGTATCTCTTTTACAAGGTCTTACCTATGGCGACTATAAAGGAAGCGTTACCATAAAGGAACTAAAAGAACACGGCGATATAGGAATTGGTACCTTTGATAAATTAAACGGAGAACTAATTATGGTAGACGGTGTGGTTTATCGTGCTTTAGGAAACGGTAGCGTAGAAGTTGTTTTTGATAATGAAACCGTACCTTTTGCTATGGTTACTTATATGACTTTAGATGAAAGTAAAAACCTTCAAAAAATTGCCGACTACGAAACGCTTTGTGATGAATTAAATAAAATTGTTAAAGAAAAAGGTGTAAACCGTTTTTACTTTATTCGTATTGACGGCACTTTTAATGAAATAAACGTTAGAAGCGTGTATGCGCAAAAAGAACCGTATAAACGACTAGTTGAAGTTATGGATTGCGACCAAACCTTTTTTGATTATAAGAATATTGAAGGAACGCTTGTTGGTTTGTATTGCCCACCGTTTATGGCAGGGATTAACGCAGTTGGTTGGCATTTGCATTTTATATCTAAAGATAAAAAAAGTGGTGGTCACCTACTTGGACTAAATATTGCTAACGCAAAATTAACGTTAAACGGTATTGACAAGTTTGAAATGCGACTTCCACAAAACAAAGATTTTCAAAGGTTTGACCTTAGTGCCGACCAGTCGGAAGATATCAAAAAGATAGAAACAAACAAAAACCATTAAAATTTAGCACTTAAAAAGCAAGTCAAAAGACTTGCTTTTTAATTTTACTTTGTAAAAAACGCATATTTAATTTAATTTTGCAAAAAATAAAAAATATTAAAAAAATGCTTGACAACTGCTTTTTTATGTGTTATATTTTTAGCAGTCAAGTATATAGAGTGCTAACAGTTAACACTCTAAAGTGCTAATTTTTATTTATAGGAGAGTAAAATTTATGAAAAATTATTTAAGAAAGAACGACTCATTCAATTTTTTTAACGACGTTTTTGACGACTTTTTTAGACCAACTTTTTTTGATTCTAGCCTTAAAAATATGCGCACGGATATTAAGACTACCGAATCTGGCTACGACCTTGAAATTGAAATGCCGGGTGTAGACAAAAAAGATATTAACCTATCCCTTGAAAATGGTTATTTAACCGTTTCTTTTAACAAAGAAGTTAAGGAAAACGACAACTACGTTAGAAGAGAAAGAATTGATAGTTTTAAAAGAAGTTATTACGTTGGCGACGTTGACAAAAACTTAGTTAAAGCAAATTTACAAAACGGGGTGCTTATCGTTAGCATTCCTAACGTTAAAAAAGAAGAAAATTTTAATATTCAAATTGATTAACTTTTTTTCATTTTTTCCTTTTTTAAGGTCCGACAATTTCGGACCTTTTTTTATTTCTTTTTGTATTATTCGCCCCTTTTTTTGTGATAAAAAATATAAAAAGGGGTATAAAAAATGTCTTTTAGAAAAAATTTTGACTACTTAAACGTTTTTAAGTATTTATGTTTGTTTCTTATATTCATATTGTTTAACGGGCTAACGATTGGTAGAGAGCCTTTTTCTTTATCAATTTTATTTGCCTGTTTGTTTTTAGATTTTTCACTAATAACCACCCCTATTTTATTTATTTTATCTTTTTTTCCACTACTTTCTTTTGAATATATTTTTGAAATGGGCATTTCCACCCTATTTTTAGTTTTGGTGTTTTTTATTTATAGAATAACTAAAAGCAAAATGAAAGGAGAGTCGGTTATTTACGCATTAGCATCTACCCTACCCTATCTTTTAATGGGTAGTGGCGACATTTACAAAAAAATTGTGGTTAGCCTTTTGATTTTTGTACTTTCTTTTATATCTATATTCGCTATAAAAACGGTTTTTGTTAAAGGGTTAAAAATAAAATACTCTCGCGAAGAATTGTCTTCTGTATTTATCGTAATAGTGTGTTTAGGGCTTGGAATAACAAATATTTTTGGCGTTAATTTTTATAAACTTATATCCGTTTACTTAATTTTACTTGCCACCTATCTTTACAAAACGGGTGTTAGTATGCTATTTTCTACCGTGCTTTCTATACCTTTAGTAATTTACTTTAACAACCCCGTTTTTTCAGGTGTTTATTTACTATGGGGGCTTTCTTCTTATGTATTTATGGATAGGTCAAGGCACTTTTCTAGCCTACTACCCGTGATTTTTGACTTTTTAATTGAAGTTTGTTTTAAGGTTTATGGTAGTTATACCTACCTTGATTTTGTGTTTATGATTTTAGGGGCAATTTTATTTTGCATAACACCAACGAAACGGCTAAAAGGCTTGAAAGAAAAACTTTACTCTTTTAGAGAAAAACAATTGATTAGGCAAACCATAAACAGAAATAGGCTTATACTTTCTAACAAACTTTACGACCTTTCTAACATATTTTTAGAAATTTACGATACCTTTAACTCCCTTAAAATAAAGGCAGAAAACAAAGATTACGCCAAAATTATTGAAAGGGAAGTTTTAGATTCTATTTGTAAAAATTGCGACGGGTTTAATAGTTGCAAAACAAGAAAAGTTTTTGATGAACGACCTATTAAAAAGATTGTAGATATAGGTTTTGCTAAAGGCAAAATTTCTTTTATAGATTTTCCTAAAAGTTTAACCGACTGTTGCTTAAGCGTTAACCCTATCATCTTTTTGGTTAACAAACTTTTGGCTGAGTATAGAAACAAACTGATTACCGATATGAATATTGAAAGTGGTAGAAGTATCATAGGGAGAGGGGCTTTAGGCGTTGCCGACGTCCTTAAAGGGTTGGCGCTTGAAACAAGCCAAACCTTAAAATATCAAAGCAAGTTAGAAAGAAGTTTGTCTACTAAACTGTACGAAAAAGGGATTTTGGCTGATGAGATTTTAATTTATGGTGAAGACGACCTTTCCGTTAGCCTTTTGGTGTGTATGAAAGAGATAAATTTAACCTTGATTGAGCAGGTTGTTAGTGAAACTTTTTGTTCCCCTTTTACCGTGGCAGAAAAGTCTATGATAACTGAAGATAAAACCTTCTTTTTGCTTAAGAAAAGCCAAAAATATGATGCGATTGTTGGAATAAACGCAAAAATTAAAGAAGGCTCTTCTTTAAGTGGCGACACGCACTCTTTAGTGCGTATTTCTGATAGTAAATTTTTGGTTGCCCTCTCTGACGGTATGGGTAGTGGAAATTATGCTGAAAATATTTCTTCCCTTGCCCTTTCTTTGATAGAAAATTTTTACAAGGCAGGTATGAGTAGCGAACTTATTTTGACAACGGTAAACAAAATTTTAAGCATAAATTTAGAAGATTCTTTTACGGCGCTTGATATTGCCGTTGTTGATTTAAAAAATATGTCGGTTGATTTTATTAAGTACGGTGCGCCCTACGGCTTTATCATAAACGATACGGGCATAAAAATAGTAGAAAGTAGCAGTTTGCCACTTGGCATTTTGGAAAACATTGAAGTTTCCGTTTCAAAAACGGATATACAAAACGGTGACGTTTTACTCTTTTTTACCGACGGTATTAGCGACGCTTTTTCTTCTTCAGTTGATATGATTGACTTTTTAAGAACCCTTCCTTCAAAAAATCCACAAACACTTGCAGATGAAGTTATGAACAAGGCAATTTTGTTAAACGGTGGAATTAAAAAAGATGATATGACCACTTTGGCCGTTAGAATTTTTGAAAAGGCTAGTTAAACAAAAAAACCGACCTAAACAGTCGGTTTTAATAATTTTTATAGTAAATTCTTTCTTATTTCTTCGTTTGATAATTTTGATAGGTATTTTGGCGCTACGTCAAACACCGTTTTGCAACCATAGTCCCCTTCCTTGTTCATTTTGTATACGGCACGGGCATAGGCAACTATTACTGATGCAGTAAATTCTGGGTTAGAGTCAAGTTTTAAACTGTATTCTATAACGTGAGTATTTTCTTTATTAAGCCCTGTCTTTCCTGAACAAATAACGAAACCACCGTGTGGAATTCCACTATGATTTTTTATAAATTCTTCCCTATCAATAAAATGAACTATCGTTTCATAGTCGGCAAAATAGTTTGGCATTTCTACAATTTCTTTTTCAATTCTTTCTTTATCAGCGCCCTCTTTTACCACTACAAAACACTCTCTTAAATGCTTTTCTTTGGTAGATAAGTTAGGGTTTTCACCACTTCTTACCCTTTTTAGGGCATCTTCAATAGGAATTGTGTATTGTTTAGCGTCTAACACACCTTCAATTCTTCTAATAGCGTCAGAGTGGCCTTGGCTTACACCTTTGCCCCAAAAAGTATAACAGTTGCTATCAGTTAAAATTGAACTAGCGTACAAACGGTTAAGTGAAAACATACCTGGGTCCCAACCTGCTGAAATTAAGGCTGTTTTTTTGTTTTCTAACGCAATTTTGTTTACTGCGTCAAAATGAGTTGGGATTTTTGCGTGTGTATCAAAACTATCTATTACGTTAAAATATTTTGCCAAGTTAGGCGTTTGCGTAGGTAGGTCGGTTGCGCTACCACCACATAAAACTAAAACGTCAATATCATTAACAAACTTTTCAATATCGTTTATATTATAAACTTTTGCGTTAGTTAGCGTTTTAACTTCTTCAGGCGCTCTTCTTGTAAACACACCGAAAAGGCGCATATCGTCACTAAGTAAAATTGCGCTTTCTACCCCTTTACCTAAATTGCCATAACCGTAAATTGCAACAGATATCATAAGTCTTCTCCTAACCTTTTATATTACTATTTTATATCAAAAACCTATTAATTGTAAATTGTTTTTTATATATTTTATTACATTTTTTAACTAAATAAACTAAAAGGGCAAGATTAACTTGCCCTTTTTAAATTATTTTTGTTTATGGTCTACGTGAAGTAGTTCGTGCGCAATATGTGAATTTGGCTTTTCAAAGAATTCTTTGTAAACAGTTTTAATTGCTGGGTTGTCGTGTGAGAAACGAAGTGTGCCGTTCTTATCAAGTGCGTAAAGTTTTTGACTTCTGTATGCGCCAAGTTCTTTACCTTCGTGGATAGGTTGTCCACCGCCACCTGCACAACCACCTGGACAAGCCATAATTTCAATAAAGTCGTACTTCTTAAATCCTGCCTTTACGTTTTCCATAACGGTTTTTGCGTTTGCAAGACCACTTGCTACTGCAATATTTAACTTAACACCGTTAATGTCAACCGTAAATTCTTTAATACCGTTATCAATTCTATAATCTTTGATAAAGTCTGCATCAGGGTTTTTGCCTGTGATTGAGTAGTAAGCAGTTCTAAGTGCTGCTTCCATTACGCCACCAGTCGTACCAAAGATAACACCTGCGCCTGAACCGATACCAAGTGGAGTGTCAAATTCCTTTTCTTCTAACTTGTCTACGTCAACGTAGGTTAGTTTTGTTAACTTTTCAAACTCTCTTGTAGTGATAACTGCGTCAACGTCTTGACCTCTTTCTTCATCACCCATACCAGGTAAATCTTTTTCAGCCTTCTTTGCTACGCAAGGCATAATTGATACAGAGTAAATTTTACTTGGGTCAACCCCTAAAACTTTTGCGTAGTAAGTTTTTGCTACTGCACCAAACATTTGTTGTGGTGATTTTGCAGTTGATAGGTTGTCAATAAATTCAGGGTATTCAGTCTTAATAAATCTTACCCAAGCAGGACAACAAGAAGTAAACATTGGCATTGTGCCACCCGTTTTTACTCTTTCAAGTAATTCGGTTGCTTCTTCCATAATAGTTAAGTCTGCACTAAAGTTTGTATCAAATACGTAGTCAAAACCAGTTGCTTTTGCTGCTGCAACCATTCTGCCTACGGTACGCTTTTCTTCTTCAATACCTAAACCTTCGCCAAATGCTGCTCTAACGGCTGGTGCAATTTGTGCTACCGTGATTAAGTCTTTATTTTGAATTGCGTCTAATACCTTTAACACATCGTCTCTTTCGTGTAGTGCGCCTACTGGACAATGCGTGATACATTGACCACAAAGTGAACAGTTGTCTTCTTCAATCTTTCTACCTGAAGTTGTTGAAACTTTTGCACTCTTACCAGTACCTACTAAGTCCCAAATACCTAAACTTTGGATTTTGTCACAGAAGTTTACGCATCTTAAACAACCGATACACTTGTTATTTTCTCTAATTAAAGGGAAGTTTTTGTTCGTTTTATGGCTTGATACATTTTTAACGAAGTCAGTTTGCTTAACACCTAATTCTTCGCATACGCGTTGAAGTTCACAGTTGCCGTTTCTTGGACAAGTGTTACATTCGTTGTCGTGTGTTGCTAAAATAAGTTCTAAGTTAATTCTTCTTGCTTCTCTTGCTCTTGGTGAGTTAGTATAAACTTCCATACCTTCACTAACCTTTGTGCTACAAGCAGGAACTAATCTATGTTCATATGCTACTTCAACCACACAAATACGACAAGCAGAAATTTCGTTTACTTCTTTTAAGAAACATAAAGTTGGAATTCTAATTCCTAATTTGTTTGCGGCTTCTAAAATAGTAGTGTTTTCACTAACTTGTAATTTTTTGCCGTCTATAATAACGTTTACCATTTGTTTGTTCTTCCTCCTTTATGTGAGCCAAAACCAAAACAATCACAACGTAAACATCTACCGCATTCTTGTTTTGCTTCTTGTAGAGTCATTGGAATTTCCATAATTTCAAAGTCTTCTTTTCTAACTTCGGCTGGTCTTTCCTTCATATTTATTCTACCACATTGTTGCATATAAGTTGTTGGTGGGTTTGGAATATCAATATCAACCGTTAGTACTGTGTTAAAGCCTAAGTATCTATCAATACTACCTGCAGCAACCTTACCTGCTTCAATAGCCTTAATAACTGTAAGTGGTCCACTTACGCAGTCGCCACCAGAGAATAAACCGTCGTGTCCTTTGATAATTGCTTCATCATCGGCAACGATTTGGTCCCATTTGGTTGGAATATTTTGTTCAGCAAAATATTGATTTTCAATTTCTTGACCGATTGCTACGATTATGATATCGCAAGGGATAACTTCTTCTGGCTTATTTGCCTTGAAAGGTTTTGCTCTACCACGGTCAAACGCACCGATAATTTGTGGTTGAACAACTAATCCCGTAACTTCGTCTTTATCGTTAAATTCTACGCGTACTGGTGCTTGAAGTTCAACTATTTCACAACCTTCTTCCTTTGCGCCCATAACTTCTTCAGGAAGAGCAGTCATATCAATTATACGACGACGGTAAACACAAGTTACTGAGTTTGCACCAAGTCTTCTTGAAGTTCTTGTTGCGTCCATTGCTACGTTACCACCACCGATAACTACTACGTTTTTACCAGTAAAGTCTACCTTGTGGTTGTCGCCAACGTTTCTTAATAATTCAACGGCACTCATTACGCCGATTTTGTCTTCACCAGGAATACCAAGTTTTTTGTCGCTATGCGCACCGATTGCAATATGAACTGCATCGTATTCCTTTTTTAATTCATCTAAAGTGATATCCGTTCCAATATTTACGCCAAGTTTAACTTCAACGCCAAGTGATAGGATAGAATCAATATCTCTATCTAAATACTTGTCTGGAAGTCTGTAGCAAGGAATACCGTAACGAAGCATACCACCTAAACGCTTTCTCTTTTCAAACACGGTACATTTGTGTCCCATTAAACTTAAGTAGTAAGCAGTTGTTAAACCTGCAGGACCACCACCGATAATTGCAACTTTTTTGCCCGTGTCTTGATACTTGTCTGGAACAGGTACTTCCCCTGCCATTTCAACGGCAAAGTCTTTAATACCCCTAATGTTAATTGCATCGTCAACTAACTTTCTACGACAAAGGTTTTCGCAAGGGTGTTCACAAACAAGACCACATACTGATGGGAACGGATTGTCCTTTCTAATTAATCTAATTGCATCAGCATATCTTCCTGCACCGGTTAATGCAATATAGCCTGGAATATCTACGTTAGCAGGACAGTTTGCAACACAAGGTACAGGTGTAAAGTTTTCTTTACATCTATCGTTTTCAACGTGTGAAATAAAATCTTCCTTAAATACTTGAATAGCGTTTAATAAAGCACTTGCGCCTTCGCTACCAATTACACAGTCGGCAGAGTCTGCAATAACTTTTGCCGTCTTTTCTAATAAAGCAATATCTTCGCTTGTGCCGTTACCTTCTAAAATTTTATTTAAAATTTCAGAAATTGCATCAAAACCTAAACGACAAGGTACGCACTTACCACAACTTTGCGCTCTACAAATGTTGGCAAATGCTAACGCTAATTCGGTTGGACAAGTGCCTTGTGGAGCACCGTTGATACGCTTTAGCGCTTCTTTGTAAAGGTTTTCAGATGAGCGACTTAATTTGGTTTTTGACTTAATTTTAATTGTTTCCATTTCATCACCTTTAGTTATTATTGTTTTCACGATTATAATAACACAAAAAAAGTATAAACACAACCAATATTGATTACTTTATTTTTTAAAAAAATAAAAAACTCCTAAAATTTTACTTTTAAGAGTTTTTCCATCTTTTATTTTTAGCCAAGGAAAAAGTCAACCACAAGCATTACTAAAAAACCGATTAGTAGTGAAAAGGTTGCACTTCTTTCAAACCCGTGAGAGTGAGTTTCGGGTATCATTTCATCACTTATTACGTAAAGCATAGTTCCACCTGCAAAGGCAAGAGCAAACGGTAAAATTACTGCCGAAATAGTTGCAAAAAAGTACCCTAATAAAGTACCTACTATTTCTATTAAACCAGTACCTAACGCAATTAAAAACGCCCTACCCTTTTTCATACCCGTTGCTATCATAGGCGCTATTATTATCATACCTTCCGGTATATTTTGAAGGGCAATTCCCCCTGCAACCGTTAGTGCGTGTGAAAGGTTGTCCGTACCAAAACTTACACCCGCCGCAATACCTTCAGGCAAATTATGTATTGCTATCGCTATAACGAAAAGTAGCACTTTGTTGATTGATGCAGACTTTTCCGGATGTTTTTCCATATCAATTCCAGTCATTTTGTGTAGGTGTGGCACTAACTTATCTACTAAGTTTATACATAATGCACCTACTAAAACTCCGACTGCGACGACAATTATACCGTACTTTCCACCAAGTTCAAGCGACGGCATAATTAAACCGATAATTGATGCGGCAAGCATTATTCCCGCAGCAAAAGAGAGTATTATATCGTTAAACTTTTGTGAAGGATTTTTGAATAAAAAACCTATTAAAGAGCCTATTATAGTTGCCCCGCCTATGCCTAAAGCGGTATATAACACTTTATCCATAAATTTCTCCTTTTTCATAACCATTATACACCCTAAAAAGAGAAATTTCAACAACTTTTGCATTTGACAACTAAAGGTTTATAATATATAATACTTTTGTTAGTTTTTTAAGGAGATTATTATGGCTAAAAAATATTATATATCAATAATTCTTACAAACGATAAAAAGATAAATCTTTGTTTAGATAGCGCTATTGCGCCTAAGAGCGTGGAGCAATTTATCAGTTTAGTTAATAAAAAATTCTATGACGGAACAATTTTTCATAGAATAATTGATAATTTTATGATTCAAACCGGTGGTTATAAACTTGAAGACAACTGCCCAGATGAACTTGGCGAAGCACCTACTATCCCTGGTGAATTTAAGTCAAACGGGTTTGAAAATAACTTAAAACACGAACTTGGCGTTATTTCAATGGCAAGAACTTCTGACAAGAACTCTGCTACTTCACAATTCTTTATTTGTTCAGCAACCTGTCCTTGGCTTGACGGCGAATACGCTGCTTTTGGTAAAACGACTGATGAAGAAAGCAACAAGGTAGTTTTAGAAATTTCTAAAATGCCAACTTGTAGACCACACCCTGCATTTAGCGATTTCCCTGTGGAAAACATTGGTATTAAAACTATTGAATTATTAAAAGAAGAATAAAATTTTTAAGGATTATATTATGAAAAAAAGGTGGGCTAAAAAACTTGTTTGCGCTATTTTACCATTAGCGTTTATTTTGCCGTTAGTTTTTGGTGGTTGTAAGCCTAATCCTACGCCACCAACACCACCAGAACCTGATAAAAACCAAGTGGTTTTCGTTTCTAGCGAAGGAAGTACTGTTAACGACGGCTTAACTAAAGAAAGTGCAACTACCCTTTCTTTTGCGCTTGGTATGGTTAAAAAAGATGGTGGAACTATAGTTATTACTAACCCTATTTCCCTTGATGAAAGTATTGATGGAAAGTACTTTTTCCCTTCAAATGAAAAGGGTATAACTATTACTTCCGTTTACGACGGCGTGGACTATCGTACAACCGATAACGCAAGTATTTTAGTTTCAAGCGTAGTTTCTTTTTACGGCGATTACACCTTTAATGCCGTTGATTTTATTTCAGGTGGAACTAACGCATTTTTATGTTTTCAATACAACAATATAACTATTGGCGAAGGCGTTAATTGTTATAGAAAGGCTGGAGTTTCTAACGATATTGCTATTATTTGTGGATATTCAGTTGCATCTGCTTTTATTTACAACACCTATGAAACAAGTTGCCACGAAGATGCAGAAATTATTGTTAAGTCTGGTACTTGGCAATATATTCGTGGTGGAAATCGTAGGCTTAGTGCAGAAGCGCTTTTTGGTACTATTGATAGTGGCGTTACCCTTGTAATTAAGGTTGCTGGTGGTAATTTTACTTCTACTGCAACCGACCTTAACTCAGTAGTTGGTATGAATAGCGTTGACGGTACGGTTTATATGGAAATTACGGGTGGTAATTTTGAAGGTGGCGTTTACCTTTTATCAAGGACTGGCTCTAACACAAATAACTACCCTGCAAATATTAACGGAAAGGTTACCCTTAATATAAAGGGTGGAACTTTTAAAGATTGTACCTTTTTAGTTAATCAATCTCAACAAGCCCCTACCATAAATACAGACAATTTAACCATTTGTTTACAAGGTGGTACTTTTGTAAATAAAATAGTGGCGACTGGCGTTGATAGTGGCGCTACCCTTATGGTTAGTGAAGACCTTACGGTTGATGCTACTTTGTTTAGTTTAGTAGAAAGAACTAACGAAGTTTTAACTGCCCCTACCCTTAACTATGTAAAAACAACTTTTAGCGCTCCACCTACTCCGTCAAAAAAACCTGTTCAAGGAAATGATATTTTTGATATAACTGAAGAAGAAAAGAACGGTTTAACAGATGAAGCAAAAGAAAAACTTGCTAAAGTGCAAACACTTGCACAGTTTGACGGAAAAACCGATTACTTAAACGATTTTAGAACGCTTAAAGATACGAATAATAACTACAACTTAAATAGGGTTGTTTCTTCAAGACTTGTTACCCTACTTACCGGCGAATATTCTATAAACAAAACGCTTACAAACTTTGGTATAGGTGGCGCTGGTGGTGGATATATGATTGACTGTGGCGACTTTACTTTGGTTGCTTTTGGCGATAATGAAGAAGAAGGTGGTCTTGGTGGCCCTTGGCGTTCAAATACTTTAGGTTTTACCACCGATTTTGATTATACCGACGGAATTACCTTTGACGGTTTTTATGAAAACGATACGGGTAAATACGACGGTATTGCAACCGAATTTTTAAATTCTGCTCATAAAGAAGGGGTAGAAAAATCTAAAATTCCAACGGGTGGTATTAAGATTGGAAACACCTTGTATTTTGGTTTTATGTCCGTTCGTACTTGGTCTGATGACGAGCAAGAAGGCACGGGCGCAAAGTGGCAATGCAATTACGGTGGTCTTGCAAAATCTACCGATATGGGCAGAACTTGGGAAACTTCAAACGACCTTCGTTGGCCGGAAGAATCTAATTTTGCGCAACTTTACCCTGTCGTTAATGGAGATATGGTTTATATCTTTGGTGTTCCCGGTGGTAGAAACGGTGCTTGTAAACTTATGCGTGTTCATAAAGACGATATTGAAAATATGTCTGCTTACGAATACTTGGTTGGCCGTGATAGTAACGGAAAGGCTATTTTTGAAAAGGGTTATAGCGCTATGATGAGCGACTATGCTTGTGTTGAAAAAGCAGTTGGTGGCGTTGGCGTTATTTACAACGAATATTTAGGCGAGTGGATTATGACTTACGCAACCAGTAATGCTGGTGATATTAAAAACGCATCTATCGTTATGCGTGTAGCAAAAACGCTTGACGGCGTATGGTCTGACCCTGTCGTTATTATGTCGCAAAAAACTTACGGCAACGTTTACGAACCACGTGTTTGTCAAAGGTACTCTTTAGGCGGTGGCAAAAAGATAATGCTTATCTGTTCGCGTTGGGACGTTTACAACTCACTAATATTTGAAGTTGAACTTGAAAAGAAATAATTTAAAATAAAAAATCACACCTATCCGTAATAGCCATAGGGATTTTTATTAAAACTAAACAAACAAAAAGTGGTTTGTTAAACATTTTTTAACAAGCCACTTTTTTTAACCTTGATATTCTTCAACCAATTCTAATAGTTCAGACGGAGTTGTTACAACATCTAATGTATCTCCATTAACACCAAATATTAATTAATTTTTTTGCCATTACAAATTATTTCTGTGGGGAAATTATGATAATTAATAATGAAAAAATCTGCTTCTGTAATTTCTACGGGTGGCTTTCCTGTTAATTCTATTTTCTTTAATACGAATGAAGTAAATTCATCTTCTTCATTTTCTTCATTAAAGTCGTCAAAACAGGTGTCAAATTTTGCTTGAATTTGCCCTTCACTCCAAACAAGTGTTAAAATATCTTCTTCCGTTATACTTGAAAGATTTTTATAAAATGTTTCTATAATTGATTGTTCACTTTTTGAAAAATACATAACTTTTAACCCCCTTAAAAAACTTTTTAATAGCTTATAATCCTTGATTCAGCAATAACATCTGCAATAGGAACACCATCAATATGTGCATTTGCCAAAAAATCATCTGCATCATTATATACAGATAATACTTTATCCTTCAACCAAATAGCACGTTTAACAACACCATCAACTTCAAGCATATCTATCCAATAGCGTTTTCTTTTATATATAAACTCTATACATCTGTTTATTCTTATGGCATAGTCAAAAGTTTCTTCAGTATCATTAAAACCTAATTTCATATTACTTGCCTCCATTATATTCTTTCATAAAATCAGAAACGAGCTTTTTTTCGTGTTCGGTCAAAGTTTTTCTTTCACTTATCCTAGCACTAATTGCCCCTTTGCCGTCATAACCCACAACACCCCAATCATTAGCATGAAAATAATCCTTATGCTTATCTGGAAAATCAATCGTTGTTACAAGGTAATTATCTTTATATACACCTATCTGTTTAGGTTTACCATCTCTGTCTAAAATACCATATGTCCTATTAGGAGTGTTTGACCTAACAGGTAAATTTTTAGATATATTCCCGTTTTCTTTCGCAATTATCTTAATATCTCCAGCCCAACCTACTTGATGATATTCTCTAAAGCTACCATCTTGTAAAGTTCCACCCGAAAACGCACCTCTACCTCCCATTGCGATTAACCCTCCTTGAAGCGTTATAGTCAATGGGGATAATATTACCCTGCATTTCGGCAAACGGTGAACCGAAACAAATAATTACACTTGGTTTTACACGTTTTAACATTTCATTATAACCACGCATAAACGCAAGTTTGCTACGTTTACAACCTATTGTTCCAACAGCAACGATAGAGCCTTCTTCTATTCCATCAAAGCAGAAATCAAAAGTGCTTGAATCTCCCCAACTTACGTTAGGTATTACAGTCAAACCTTGACTTTGCCAATAAGCTCCACACCAACGACTTCTAAACACGTTGAATAATTGAACTGCCTTTGGCATATCTCTATAAAGGCTGTAATCTGGGGAAATTAAAAACTTATATTGACCTAACCTGTGTAAAGACTTTGTAGGATTATAATACAAGCCTTCCATACGGTAGTCATCAATATAAAAATGAACTCCCCTTTGTTTGTTTTCGTCAATATCATTAGCTTTTATATCCGCATAACTAATTAAATTGACACCTACTAAATCGAGTTCGGTTTTACGAATAATGGGCATGTTCCACTTTCCGAACGCATCAAACTCATTGCGCAGAAAGGTCTGTTTTGACCTAGCTTCGATAGAAACCATTTTTCTATCCTCCTTTAAGAAATGTATTTACCCCGTAGGGTATTATTAAAATACATTTGACATAAAGGACGGAAAATGCTATACTACATTTGAGAGATGTTGTAGAAATACAGATTTCCGAAAGGCACTTAATCGTTGTTACCAGCAACTTTTAGGTGCTTTTCCTTTATATTAAATGTTATTTTCAAAAATTACTTAAAAAGATTTACAAGGACAATCTCATAATCTTTCAAAAATCTTCCCCCATACTGCTTCCAATTCGTATAACTATAGCTACGAACATCAGCACACTCTCTTGATACCCAAAAAACAGACATTATATCAAAAACATCTTCTGACGCATATTTTGATATGAGTGGTGATGGGGCTAAAGCATATCCTGCATAAGCATCTGCTTCACGCCTTGCCAAATCACTTTCTCCTTTATGCCCTAAATCAATATGACCTAATTCGTGCATTAAAGTAAACCTAATACGTGGCAAGGGTTTTTCGTCATTATAAATTATTAAATGTGTTTTATACTCTGGACTATAAAACGAAAATGCGTCATTGTCATCATTAACTAATTCAGGACAAGCTTCTATACCAAACTTGGAAAAAGGAATTAACTTATACCCTCTTTTTTCTAATATCTTAAAAGGGTCTAATGGGAAACTATGTATATCTTGCTCTATGTATAAGTCAACAACCTTTCTTTCTATTTCATCATATCTCCACTTGGGAATTTTACTAGCAACTACTTTGTCGGTACCAATCATCTAATTTTCATTACCGCCTCAATAATTTTCATCTTTTGAGCTTCGGTCAAAGTATAAGAGCCTCTAGCAACAAGATTATAAATTTCATCAAAATCAGTTTCAGGTTTTTTACCCGTTGTTAAATAATCTACCGTTGTGTTTAATGCTGTTGCAAGATTTGCCAAAACTTCA
>JAFVYV010000016.1 GCA_017508485.1 Clostridia bacterium
AAATAAAATATTTAAATAAATTATATAACTTTTATTTTACAATGTCAAACAATCTAAAAAATTTAAATAAACGTTTGACAATATTTTTTAATAATGGTAAACTTTTTGTATAAAAATATAAGGATTTTGATATATGAGCAATAAAAAAGTACCGGAAATTTTTGGTTCAATGGTTTTTAACGACAAGGTAATGCAACAAAGGTTACCAAAAAGCGTATACCTACACATCAAAGAATGTAGGGAAGAAAATAAACCGTTAGATACTGAAAGTGCAAAAATTGTAGCAACTGCATTAAAAGAATGGGCTATTGAAAAGGGAGCAACCCACTTTACGCATTGGTTCCAACCAATGACGGGTGTAACGGCTGAAAAGCACGACTCTTTCATAGAACCATCAAAAGAAGGCGGTGTTATACTAAAACTTTCTGAAAAGTCGCTTGTTAGTGGTGAAACGGACGCATCAAGTTTCCCTTCAGGTGGAATTCGTTCAACCTTTGAAGCAAGGGGTTATACTGCATGGGACCCAACTTCTTACGCGTTTGTAAAAGACGGTTCACTTTATATTCCAACGGCATTTTGTTCATACGGCGGACAATCACTTGATAAAAAGACACCGTTACTTCGCTCAATTCAATATATTGAAAAACAAGCAAAAAGAATACTTAAACTTTTCGGCAACAAAACGGTTAACAAGGTAACTCCAACCGTTGGTGCTGAACAAGAATATTTTTTAATTGACAAAAACGTATATGAAAAGCGTTTAGACTTAATAAACTGTGGTAGAACTTTATTTGGTGCAAGACCACCAAAAGGTCAAGAACTTGAAGACCACTACTACGGCGCAATCAAAGCAAGAGTGCTTGATTTTATGAAGGAACTTGATGAAGAACTTTGGAAACTTGGCGTATTATCAAAGACAAGACATAACGAAGTTGCACCATCTCAACACGAACTTGCACCAATTTATATTGCATCAAACTTAGCGTCAGACCAAAACCAAATTACCATGGAACTTATGAAGAGTATTGCAGGTAAACACGGTTTAGTTTGCTTATTACACGAAAAGCCATTTGCTAACGTAAACGGTAGTGGTAAGCACAACAACTGGTCGCTTTCAACAGATACAGGAAAGAACTTACTTGACCCAGGTGAAACACCTGAACAAAACGCACAATTCTTATTAGTACTATGCGCAGTTATCGCAGCAGTTGACGAACATCAAGACCTATTAAGAATAAGCGTAGCAAGTGCAGGTAACGACCACCGTCTTGGTGGTGATGAAGCGCCACCAGCAATAATTTCAATCTACCTTGGCGATGAACTTATGGGCATTTTAGAAGCCATTGAAGAAGAAAGAAATTATAGTAGAAGAGCAAAGTGTGAAATAGAAATAGGTGTTAAAGGCTTACCAAGACTTTCAAAAGACACTACTGATAGAAACCGTACTTCACCATTTGCCTTCACGGGTAACAAGTTTGAATTTAGAATGGTAGGTTCATCATTTAATATCGCTTGTCCTAACTACATACTAAACACAATCGTAGGCGCAAAGTTTGAAGAATTTGCCGACAAGTTAGAAAATAGTAGTGATTTTAATAAAGACTTAAACGACTTAATTAAAGAAACTATCAAAAAACATAAAAGAATTTTATTTAACGGCAACAACTACAGTACTGAATGGGAAAAGGAAGCAAAGAAGCGTGGTTTATTAAACTTAAAAACTACTGTTGAAGCCCTACCATACTACGTAAAGGAAGAAAATATAGAATTCTTTGAAAAGCACAAGATATTAAGTAGAGAAGAAATGCACTCAAGGTACGAAATTTTACTTGAAAACTATTCTTCAATAATTAATATTGAAGCGCACACGGCCGTAAATATGGCTAAAAAAGAAGTTTTACCATCAGTTCTTGAGTATGAAAGACTAATCGCAGGTGAAATGCGTGACAAAAAGGCAGAATTCCCTAACGAAGAATGCAAGTTAGAAAGAGAACTACTATTAAAACTTTCAACTTTAGCAGATAAACTTTACGAACAGATTAGTGTTTTAGAAGAAAGTTTAACAAAAACCAAAAAGAAAACTGCACTTGAAAAGAGCAAGTATTTTGCAAAGGTTGTGTTAAAAAATATGAACGCCCTTCGTGAAACGGCAGATGAACTTGAAAGTATAGTAGGTAAAAAGTACTGGGCTTTCCCAACTTATGAAGAGATTTTATATAGCGTAAAATACTAAAAATTAAAAAGGCTTACTTAAAAAAGTAAGCCTTCATTTTGGAAAAATTTATGTTAGAAACATTTAAAGAAAGTATGCTTTCAGCCCTAACTTCAATGGGCATTTGGTATGAAGTTTTATATAATGCGTTTGGCGTAATCGCAATAACGCTTATGGTAATAACCTACCAATTCAAAAAGCGTGAAAAGGTAATAAAAACCTACATATTTGCAACAGTCGGTTGGACAATTTACTTCTTTTTAAAAGGTCAATTTACAAGTTGCATACTAAACCTAATCGGCGTAGCCCGTTCAATAGTTTTTTTACAAAGGGAAAAACACGCCTGGGCAAATAGCAAATTTTGGTTATTTTTCTTTTTAGTAATAATGGTAGGTGGTACTGCCACAACGATTAGCAAATGGACGGATATTTTCCCGTTAATTGCATCAACCTTGTCAACGATTGCATACTTCGTACTAAACGTAAAACTATTAAAACTATTAAATATGGGCAACTCTGCTTTTTGGCTAACTAACAACCTAATAAACGGCACTTATATCGCAGCCGTTAGCGACAGTTTGTCAATAATATCAATAATAGTATCTTTTATAAGGTATAAAATAGAAGACAAAAAAGCAAAAACACAAAATAGCATAGAAGAAAATAAAGAGAAGAATTAAGTATGAATAAGTTTGCTGAAAGGTTAAAAGAGTTAAGGGAAGAAAAGAATTTAACGCAAAATGAACTAGGTATTGAAGTTGGCGTAAGTCAAGCGGCGATAGCAAGGTGGGAAGAAGGGAAAAGAAGTCCTAATTTAGAAGCCATAATTGCCCTTGCAAAATTTTTTGACGTAACTTCAGATTACCTGATAGGAATTGAAGATTAAAAACAAAAAATCGGTCAAAACTGACCGATTTTTTTATTAGTTAAAATCAAATTATTTAACGGCAATTCCGTTAGGAGTGAAAAGGAAAATATTTTTTTCAACTTCACAAACACCACCGTCTAAAGCATAAACGGCACCACTTAAAAGGTCTAGTACACGAAGCGCCGTGTCTTGACTTAAGTTAGATAAATAAACTAAAGCCTGACCTTTATTCTTTAAGGTATTTATAATACTTTCAACGTCGTTAAAACTTTTTGGGTGATACACAACGATAGGACCTTTATTTTCAGTTTTATCAACACCTAAATTAAGTCCACGGTCCACCTTTTCGTTTTTTCTAACGTTTTCTCTATCAAAAAAATCAAAAATTCCCATAATTACTCCTTTAGTAATTTCGTTTTCCGTAAATGCTACTACCAAGCCTTATCATATTGCTACCGTTTTTGATAGCGATATCATAATCTTCACTCATACCAAGTGAAAGGTAGGTAAGTTTATGCTCTAAACTAATTGTATCATACAATTTACGCATTTGCAAACACAAATTTTCTTTTTTAGCAATATCATCAGTTTTAGGTAGCATAGCCATAAGCCCTAAAACGCAAACGTTTTTTAACTTTTTAATTTCATTAAAAGCGGGGATAAGTTCATCTTCACTAAAGCCACTTTTACTTTCTTCTTTGCCGATATTAACTTCAAGCAAGATATTTGTTTTAACCCCTTTTTTGAAAGAAACCTTGTCAATTTCTTCAGCCAAAGAAATAGTGTCAACGGAATGTATTAAATCAACCTTGCCAACAAGGTACTTAACCTTGTTTTTTTGTAAATGTCCAATAAAATGGAAACTTGCGTTCTTAATAAAAGGGCTTTTTTCGTTAAACTCTTGCACTTTATTGTCGCCAACCACCTTAACGCCAAGTTCAATTGACCTATTTATAACGTCAACGGGCACGGTTTTAGTGGCTGCAACCAAAGTGATAGGTTCACCCAAATTATTACCATCTTTTATTAAGTTAAAAACCTTTTGCAAGTTATTTTCTAACATTTACTTTTTATTAACAACTCCCATTTCAATAGCGGCTTCAGCAATTTGGATAGTGTTAGTAGCAGCACCCTTTCTAATGTTGTCTGCAACAACCCACATATTGATACCACTTTCAACAGTATCGTCAAGTCTAACTCTACCAACAAAAACTTCGTCCTTATCAGCAGCGTTAATAGCCATAGGGTAAACGAGGTTAGCAGTATCGTCTTGTAAAACAACACCTTCAGCATTTCTTAAAACTTCTTTAACTTCGTCTAAAGTACACTTCTTTTCAAATTCAACGTTAATAGATTCGCTGTGAGAAAAATATACAGGAACTCTAACCGTAGTAGCAGTAATTTTTAAGTTTTGGTCGCCTAAAATCTTTTTAGTTTCAAAAATCATCTTATCTTCTTCTTTAGTGTAACCGTTATCAAGGAACACGTCAATGTGTGGTAAACAGTTATTAAAGATAGGGTAAGGGAACTTTTGAGGAGCAATACCTTCAATACCGTTCTTTAAGTCGTTAAAACCTTTAACACCAGCACCAGAAACGGCTTGATAAGTAGAGTAAACAATTCTCTTAATCTTAAACGCTTTGTGTAAAGGTTTAAGAGCAACAACTGCTTGAATAGTAGAGCAGTTAGGGTTAGCAATAATGTTATTGTGCCATTTAATATCTTCTTTATTACATTCAGGAACAACAAGTGGAACGTTAGGTTCTCTTCTCCAAGCGTTAGAGTTATCAATAACTAAAATACCGTTTTCAGCAAAGAAAGGTGCAAATTCCTTACTAATGTCGCCACCAGCAGAGAAAAGTGCAATATCAATATCCTTACCTAAAACGTTTTCTTTAGATAGTTCAATAACTTCATGTTCTTTACCCATAAAGTTAATTTTTTTACCAGCACTCTTTTTAGAAGCAAAAAGATAATAATTTTCAACAGGTAATTTTCTTTCTTCTAAAACTTGTAAAAACTTGCTACCAACCATACCGGTAGCACCAACGACTGCAACGTTATACTTTTTCATATAAATTCTCCTTAACATTTGCCATCAGCAAATAAATTTTTCTTTTAAATATCATTATTAATCTACCAAAAAAATGGTTAAAAGTCAAAGTATTTTAATAAAATATAAAATATTATTTATTAAAATATAAAATAATAGGGTTTTTTAATTGTAAAAAAATCTTTTTTGGTATAAAATAAAAGAAAAACTATAATTTGAGTAGGTATAAAATGGCAAAAGGTCAAGGCATATTTTCAAAACTCGTAATGGGTACTGACAAAACGGAAGAAGAAGCAAGAGCGTCCCTTCCAAGTAATAGATGGGAACTTTTTTG
>JAFVYV010000017.1 GCA_017508485.1 Clostridia bacterium
CCTTTATATACCATTGCGGTGACGATGGCGGTGAGGTCCCACCTGTTCCCATCTCGAACACAGAAGTTAAGCTCACTTGCGCCGACAATACTTTGCTGGTGACGGCACGGGAAGATAGGTAGTTGCTGCATCCATTAAAAAGAACTAATCAAACGATTAGTTCTTTTTTTATGTTAAATTCGCAAATTTTAACAGCAACTACCATCTTCCCTACGGGAAAGAGCCACAGTTTAAAAGCGAAAATAATTGCTTTTATACTGTGTAAGCCTAAAGCGACTATAATTAGAACTTACAAATTTAAAAACGAAGTTGAATTATAACATCGTGAACGATGCATTATAGTTTGTTGCACTCACGTTATAAAACTTTGTAATTGCTACGTAATTAAATGGTTTTTATTAAAATTAATTAAAATTTAACAAAACTTGTCATTTGTTTAACAAATGTTGGTTTTTTTTAAAAATATATTGAAAAGGTTGAGTGCTTATGTTACAATAAAACATATATTTTTTTAAAGGTTTAGTTAAGAACTTTTAAAATTTATTAGGAAGAAGTTTATAAAAGGAGATAGATATGAGAAAGTTATTAAGCATAATTTTGGTACTAATGATGATGGGCTCAATGTTAGGTTTGTTTGCTTGTAAACCAACACCACCAGATCCAGGTCCAGACACGTCAACGGTATTTGATGAAAACAATATAGTCTTCTCATTTGCTTCGCTTTCAGATGTACACTTTACTTCAGTAGGAGATTACAAGTATAATAGAGAAAAGAACGACAAGGCATATAATTATTTATTAGCAGAAGCTGCTAAATTAGATGCTGACGGCCTTGATGCAATCGGTGTTGCAGGGGATATAACAAATACGGGTACAAGTGGTCAAGTTGGTTATTTAAAAGAAGCATTACAAAAGTTAGAATCTACTTCAGTAGGTAAAAACTATTTTATGACTACGGGTAACCATGACGTTTGGTATCCAGAAAGTTATTATAGAGCAGATAGTGAAGCAACGCTTGAAAACTTATATAAGAATTTAGGTGATGAATATTTCCCAGACGTTGAAAAGGATTTAACACGTGGTGGATACCGTCATATAGTGCTTGACGGCGTACATATGATATTTATGGAACCAACTGATTACGGTTATGGTCCTGACGGTAGTAATACTAAAAACCCAATTTTCTGTCCATTTAAACAAGGAGCAATAGACTGGTTAGATGAAACGTTAGAAGAAATAACTACTGAAAATCCTAATGATTTTGTATTTATTTATACTCACCCAATGATGTATGATACCGTTTACGGCAGTCAACCTGAAAACTATGAAAACGAAGTAGAAACTTCAAGATGGACTACGAAATCTTTAGCACCAGTTTTAGAAAAGTATCCACAAGCAGTAAGTTTTAGTGGACACTCACACTTCCCAATAAACGATGACCGTTCAGTATGGCAAGGTGATTATACTGCATTTGGTTGTGGCTCAGTAGTAAGTGTAGGTACTGAATATGGTGCTATTAAGCCTTATAATTACACACCGGAAGCTTCTTCTGGTTGGCTTATTCAATTAGACGGCAATGGAAATATGAGAGCAACTCGTTTAAATTTTGCAAAAGAAGAACATTACGGTGCTCCTATTGAAATTTCACATCCAACGGCTGACAAATCACATTTAGAAAAATATAATTTTGAAAATAGAAAAGAAGAAAATAAAGCGCCAACGCTTTTAGGAGAACTTAGCGTTCAACGTTCTGAAGATAGTTTAACGAGTGCAAAACTTACTATTCCAGCAGGTGTTGACGATAGTTTCGTTCATCATTATTTAGTAAAAGTAGAAGACGCTTTAACGGGTGCGTTAATTAGTGAAAACAAGTACGTAACTGACTATTCAGTTCACTCTAATCCTACAGAAACTATGACCACTCCTTATGAGTGTTATATTACGGTAAATGCTGAAGAATGTAAAGTTACGACATATGCAGTAGACTGTTGGGGAGTAAAGAGTGGTGCGTTGACAACTACTATAGAAGAATCAAACGCAACTATTTTACCTGCAACAACTGATTTTAGCGCACTTAACGCAGGGGATAAAATTGGTTATGGTGAAGCTAACGGCTTAAGCGTAAAAGGTCCTGGCATACAATATCAAGGTGGCGTAACGCTAGTATCTACTTATGGTACTGAAAGTAGTTGTGATGCAGAAATAAAACAAGATGCAAACGGAGATAAATATGCAGCGTTTAGAGTAGCAAAAGAATCAAAAACTCGTGCATTAAAATTCCGTGTAGCTGAAAGTATTGCAACTGGTGAAAGAATTAAAATTACGTTAGTATTTAGATTAACTGAAAACTTTGAACTTCAAAGTGGTCAAACAAAGTCAATTTTCTTAAGATTACAAACTCAAGGTGGTGCAAACAACAACGTATATAGTGCAATAAATAATTTAACACCAGACGCTAACGGTTGGATGACTTATGAATTTGAAATGACAACTACGGCTGATACAACTGCATTCTTATTCTATACTTATGCAGCACAAGGTCACGGCTTTGACGTAAAATCATTTACAGTTCAAAAAGCAAATTAACAAGTATAAAAAAGAAAAAAGGCATTTTATTAAATGCCTTTTTTTAATATTTTTTTCTATCAAATAGTTCATCAAGGGTTACGTCGTAAAAGTCGGCTATTTTAATTAGTGTTTCGTAATCAGGGTTAACTTTTCCGTTTTCATATCTTGTGTAATTTACCCTTGAAATACCAAGTTTAATAGCAAGGTCGGTTTGAGTTAAATTATAAGAAAGCCTAAGTTCTTTTAATTTTTTACCTAAATCCATTGTTAATAATTTTCCTTTTTCAAAATTTACTTTTTTATTTATTGACATTGTACACAATATGTACTATAATATGTAAAAATGTACAAAATATGTACAACGCAAAGGAGAAAATTATGAAAAAAAGAGTTTATTATACAAAAGAAGAAAGTGAAAAATATGTAACAAGGTTTTTTGAAGGAAAAAAACTTCCTGACGGAATTTTTCTAGAGGGAAATGCAAAAGATGATATGAGGGCTTATTATTTTGTAGAAGAAGAAACTATAACCTATGAAAAGAAAGAAGAAAGTGGGGTGAAAGTTGTACAATATCTACCAAATGATACGGGAAACAATCAAGCAAAAATGGATGAAATGTTAGAAACCGTTAAATCAATAAAAACACATACTGGTTTTTTCTTTGTGCTTGGAGTAATTGGACTTGTTATATCATTGCTTGGTGGTTTAATGGTACTTGTAGCTGGTGGTTCTTGTATATCTGCTTGTAGTTCTTTTTTTAGTTAAATTCGCAAGTATTTAACATCAACTACCATCTTCCCTATAAATAATTTTTTATTATATTGAAAATAAATAGTATATTTGTTATAATAAAATAAAAAAGTTGCAATAAGAGGTTTTTTTGAAGAAAGTATATATTGTTGAACATAAAGAAATGTATGATTCATGGAACTGGGAAAAAAACAACGAATTAGGTTTTTATCCAGAAAAGATTACTATTGGGAGTGAAAAAAAAGTTTGGTGGAAATGTCCAGTATGTGGGCATGAATGGATTACTGAACCATATCATAGGAAGGCTGGACGAAGTTGTCCTATGTGTGCAAAAGAGAAACGCCTCGAAAATTTTCAAAAGACAATTTTAAATAAAAGGGGTTCTTTGTTACAAGACAATCCAGATTTGTGTATAGAATGGGATTACGAGAAAAACATTGGTATATACCCAAGTGAAATTTCCCCAAGGGCTCCACAAATTGTTTGGTGGAAATGTTCAAAATGTGGACATGAGTGGAAAGCGAGTATATCTAATAGGAATTCTAAAAATTTTCCTACTGGTTGTCCGAGCTGTTCATTAGTTTATCAATCATCTATTCCTGAAAAAATAGTTTTATATTATGTTAGAAAAATCTTTTGCGATTCTCTTGAAAATCAAAAGCTTGGTGAAGATAATAATTTTGAACTAGATATTTATATTCCGTCTTTACAATTAGGGGTAGAATATGACGGGTCTTTATGGCACAAAGATATTGCAAGAGATTTGAATAAAGAGAAACTTTGTCAAGAAAAAGGGATACATTTAATCAGATTAAGAGAAAAAGGGTGTGAAAATATAGATAGTAAGGCTAAAATAATTAACATCCCTAAAATAAGAACGAACTATAAACAATTGTATGAACCGTTGGTCGAACTGTTTGAGTACATTAAGCAAAAATTTGGATTAAATTTTAGAATAGTTATTGATATAGAAAAAGATATATATGATGTTTATAAAAATATAAACTTTAACAAAGTAGAGAATTCTATTATAAATGCAGAGTTTTTTTCAGAGTGGGACTTTGAGAAAAACACAATTTTACCAGAAAATGTTTCAATACATTCAAACAAGGTTTTTTGGTGGAAATGTAAGCATGGGCATGAGTGGAAGTCCTCAGTAAATAATAGGGCAAATGGAAACAAATGTCCAGTTTGTTCTAATAAAAAAATCCTTAAAGGCTATAACGATTTAGCAACAACTCATCCAGAATTTTTAAAGGAATGGAATTATGAAAAGAATAAGGATATTCAACCCGACGCCATTTTTGCTGGGGCTAATAAAAAAGTCTGGTGGAAATGTGAAAAAGGACATGAATGGCAAGCATCTCCAAATACTAGGATTGGACAAAAAACAAGCTGCCCTATTTGTTCTAACCATAGAGTGCTCAAGGGATATAATGATTTAGCAACAACTCATCCTAAACTTTTAAAAGAATGGAACTATGACAAAAACAAGGCTGTTCAACCTGACGCTCTTGTTGCAGGGTCAAATAAAAAAGTTTGGTGGATATGTAGAAAATGTGGGTATGAATGGCAAGCCCCACCAACTGCAAGGGTTTATGCGAAAAGGGGTTGTAAAAAATGTGCGCACAGAAAAATTGGACTTATTAACGCGAAGCCTATTGCTGGTAAAAGTTTTGCGGATTTATATCCTGAACTTTTAGTTTTATGGGACTATGAAAAAAACAAAATATCGCCATATGAAATAGCTCCATCATCAAATAAAAAAGTTTGGTGGATATGCGAAAACGGACATAGTTATCAAAGAAAAGTTATTGACCAAAAGAAACGACAAACTTGTCCGATTTGCAAGCCAAGAATGAAAAAGATAGCTTGCGTGGAAACGGGAATTGTTTATGATAGTTTGGTAAGTGCGGCTAAGGCGTTTGGATATAAAAAATCTAACAATATATGGGCTGCTTGTAATGATAATAAAAAAACCTTTTGTGGCTATCATTGGCAATATGTGGAAGATGAAGAAGGAGCAAAGGTATGAGAGAGATTAACGGTAAAGTTTATATTGAAAAGGATAAGCACGACTTAAAGGAACTTATAGAAATTGTTTCTATCCTTCGTTCAAAAGATGGTTGTGAGTGGGACAGGGCGCAAACTTTTGAAAGTATGAAGACCTGCTTAACAAACGAATCTAACGAAGTTTTAGATGCAATTGACAATAAAGATTACGAAAACTTAAAAGAAGAGTTAGGGGACGTGCTACTTCAAGTTATTATGAACGCAGAAATTGCAAAAGAACAACAACTTTTTGATATAAACGACGTTGTGCAAGTTTTGTGTGAAAAGTTAATTCGCCGTCATCCACACGTTTTTGGTGATGAAAAAAGACCAACTAACGACCAAGAAGCCCTTGCTCTTTGGAAAAAGGTAAAAGAAATTGAAAAAAAGTCTAAATAAAAGCACGGAAAAAACCGTGCTTTAACTTTTATTAAAAGGTTTATTTAGTTGAAATAGATTTTATATTGTGTTAAAATAATAAAAAAGTTATAAACAAAGGGAAAAATTATGGAATATCGCATTATGCACGACTCTATGGGAGAAGTAAAAGTGCCAAAAGACAATTATTGGGGAGCGCAAACGCAAAGAAGTTTAGAAAATTTTGCAATAGGCACGGAAACTATGCCTGAAAGTTTAATTTACGCGCTTTCAGTAATTAAACTTGCGTCAGCAAGGGTAAACAATAAACTAAAAAATGATAAAATGACTGATGAAAAGTTAAGGACCATTGAAACGGTTATTATAGGCGATATTTTAAATGGCGAACTACTTTACACGGAATTTCCTTTATCGGTATGGCAAACGGGTAGTGGTACGCAAACTAATATGAACGTTAACGAAGTTATTGCAAACCGTGCTAACGAACTATTAAAAAAAGAACTACTTCACCCTAACGACGATATAAATATGTCGCAAAGTTCTAACGACGTTTTCCCTTCAGCAATGCATATTTCAGCAGTTTTAGAACTTGCCGACCTTATAACTGAACTAAAAGTGTTGATAACTGCTTTTAAGAAGTTAGAAAGTCAAAACAAAAAAGTTGTAAAAAGTGGTAGAACGCACCTTCAAGATGCAACGCCTATTAGTTTTGCGCAAGAAATTAGTGGTTGGAGAAGTTCGCTTGAAAAAGATTTAGAACTTATTTTAGAAGCAAGAAAGCACCTACTTTCTTTAGCGATAGGTGGCACGGCAGTTGGTACTGGCTTAAACGCACCTAAAGGTTTTGACCTAGCCGTTTGCGAAGAACTTTACGCAATAACCGGTTATAAATTTAAACCTGCAAAAAACAAGTTCCACGCACTAACTTCTAAAGATGAAATGGTTTATGCGCACGGTGCGTTAAAGGCTTTAGCCGTTGATTTAATGAAAATTGCTAACGATATAAGATGGCTAAGTAGTGGTCCAAGATGTGGCTTAGGGGAAATTTCTATACCAGAAAACGAACCTGGTTCTTCAATAATGCCAGGCAAGGTTAACCCTACTCAATGTGAAGCAATTTCTATGATAGCCGTACAAGTTTTAGGTAACGACGCTACCATTGGATTTAGTGCATCACAAGGGAACTTTGAACTTAACGTGTTTATGCCTGTTATAATTTACAACTTCGTTCAGTCTGCAATTTTACTTAGCGACGGTATGTATTCTTTTACGGAAAATTGCGTAAAAGGTATAAAAGCAAACAAAAAAAAGATGAAGGAAAACTTGACTAACTCACTTATGTTAGTAACGGCGCTTTCACCTTATATCGGGTATGAAAAGTGTGCAAAAATTGCTAAACTTGCTCACCAAAAAAACCTTTCTTTAAAGGAAGCAACCCTGTCGCTTGGCTATTTAACGGAAGAAGAATTTGATAAATACTTTCATCCTGAGGAGATGATTTAATAATGAACGTAAAGGAAGAATCACTAAAAAAGCATTTTGAGTGGAAGGGCAAAATTGAAGTTGTTTCAAGGGCAAAAATAAATTCAAAAGAAGACCTTTCTTTAGCATATACTCCAGGGGTTGCAGAGCCTTGCCTTGTTATAAATAAAGATGAAAGCAAGTCTTTTGAATTAACAAGAAGGGCAAACCTTGTTGCCGTTATAACCGACGGTACTGCCGTTTTAGGGCTTGGCGATATAGGTCCACTTGCAGGTATGCCCGTTATGGAAGGCAAGTGTGCGTTGTTTAAGGAATTTGCCGACGTTGATGCCTTTCCTATTTGCGTAAAGTCAAAAGACGTTGATGAAATTGTTAGAACAATTGAACTTATTTCCGGCTCTTTTGGTGGAATAAATTTAGAAGATATTTCTGCGCCACGCTGTTTTGAAATAGAAAAAAGGTTAAAAGAAGTTTTAGACATACCAGTTTTCCACGACGACCAACACGGCACGGCGATAGTGGTGGCGGCTGCCTTAATTAACGCGTTAAAGGTGGTTAAAAAGAATATTGATTTAGTTAAAGTTGTAATAAACGGTGCAGGGTCTGCAGGTATTGCAATTTGTAAACACCTACTTAATATCGGTGTTAAAAATATCGTAATGGTTGATAAGTTTGGCGTTATTTGTGAAAAGGACGAAAGTTTAAGTAATTCGCATAAAGAAATTGCAAAACTTACTAATAAAGAACTGCTAACTGGTAGTTTAGCAGATGCACTAAAAGGTGCCGACGTGTTTATAGGTGTTAGCGCACCTAATATCGTGACCGAAGATATGGTTAGGTCAATGAATAGCGATGCTATCGTTTTCCCTATGGCTAACCCTACGCCTGAAATTATGCCTGACTTAGCACTAAAGGCAGGGGCAAGAGTTGTTGGTACGGGTAGGTCAGACTTTCCTAACCAAATAAACAACGTTTTAGCCTTTCCTGGTATTTTTAGGGGTGCGCTTGACTCAAGGGCGACCACCATTAACGAAGAAATGAAGGTTGCTTGTTCTTTTGCACTTGCTAACTTAATTGATGAAAAAGATTTAAGAGAAGATAATATAATTCCAAACGCACTTGATAAAAGGGTGGCGGTAGAAGTTGCTAAAGCGGTAACCACCGCCGCTAAAAAAACGGGTGTAAATAGAATATAAAAAATCAAAAACACTAATCTAAAAAGGTTGGTGTCTTTTGTTAAAAAGGTGCATTTTTATTAAAAGGTAGGGGCTTTTGTTAAGAAAATCAAAAAAAATTAATTTTGGTTATTGAAAAATAAAAAAGTGTAGTATATAATAGTGTTGTAAATTTTTTATTAAGGAGACAAATTATGAACAAATATAGTGGAACTAAAACTGAAAAGAACTTAGAAGCCGCTTTTGCAGGGGAATCACAAGCAAGAAATAAATATACTTACTTTGCATCAGTTGCTAAAAAGGAAGGTTATGAACAAATTTCAGCATTATTCTTAAAAACTGCTGAAAACGAAAAGGAACACGCAAAACTTTGGCTAAAAGAATTACAAGGTATTGGCAATACTGCTGAAAATTTACTTCACGCAGCTGAAGGTGAAAATTACGAATGGACTGATATGTATGAAACTTTTGCTAAAGAAGCCGAAGAAGAAGGCTTTAAAGAATTAGCTGCTAAATTCCGTTTAGTTGCCGCTATTGAAAAGCACCACGAAGAAAGATACAGAGCACTTCTAAATAACGTAGAAACTGCTACTGTATTTGAAAAGAGTGAAGTTAAGGTTTGGGAATGCAGAAACTGTGGACACATTATCGTTGGTAAAAAAGCACCTGACCTTTGCCCAACTTGTGCACACCCTAAAGCATATTTTGAAATTCATTTAGAAAATTATTAAAATTAAAAGTAAACCTAAAAACGCCTCTAAAAAGGGGCGTTTTTTTATGCAAAAATCTAACCCGTTAGTGGCTATCTTTTTTAAAGGCACAATATATGGAAAAACCTTTAAAAAACTTTATAAAAAATGTAAAAAACCTGTAAATGTCAAGAGTAAATTACACATTTAAATAAAAAATATTAACAAATAGCTTGAAAATGAAAATTAAAAACGTTTTGAGGGGTATCATAACCTAAAATTCCACGTGGATAATTATTTAACCACTCTTCAACTTCAGCAACGTCTTTAAGACTTACTGAAGTAAAATCAGTTCCTTTAGGGAACTTTCTACGAATTTCACGGTTCATACGTTCATTAGTTCCACGTTCAGAAGAACAGTAAGGATGACAATAATAAATTGTCGTCCTTTTTTTATTACCATATCGAGAACGTTGCATAGAAAAATAATCAGAAAATTCAGCGCCGTTATCTACCGTTATAGACTTAAACAGTTTAGGAAAGATTTTTCCATAACGACGTTCCAAAGAATTAAGACACTTAACAACAGATAAAGACGTTTTATCTGGTATCTTAAAGATTATCTCACGTCTTGATAATCTTTCAGACAAACAAAGTAACGTTGCTTTCTTTTTTTGTGAACTTTCAATACAGTACATTTCCCAATGGCCAAACTCTAAACGATTAGAAACTTCCACCGGTCTTTTATCAATACTAATACCACGCGGTAATTTTTTAATTACAAGTTTTTTATGAGTACGTTTTTCTTTATTAGCATAAGGAAGATGCTCCATAGACAAACGCAAGAAAACACCGTTTCTAATGTAGTTATATAAAGTCTGAACACAAATAGTTGTATTAAAAACCAAACCTTTCTTTTTAATTTCACCAAGAACTGCAAGTGGTGTTAAACCATCATCAACTATTCTTTTTTCAATATAATTAGCAAATTCAAAGTCTTTACCGATTTTTAATTCAATACCGTGACCACGAACATTATTCTCATAAAGTTCTTGTCCTTTATTTGGACTATATGAAGTTATCCGTTTATATTTTTTGCCATACCAAAAATTATCACTAACTTTAGTATGCTCATACTCACCACGTTTAAGTTCATTATAAATTGTCTTAAACGAGCATCCAATTTCTTGAGCAATTCTTCTAGCTTTATATCCAACACGATATAAAGCTTCTATCTGAAGTCTATCGTTCCACGTTAAATGCTTAAAAGTCCTTTTTTTAGTTTCCATTTTTTATACCCCTTGTGGTTTAATGTCCGAAAAGGGAAAGGATGAACGGCTATACCGCCTCGTTCTATCCTTTTCCTTTTTTCGGACATATTAAAAACCAATTTAAAAATAAAAAAGAGCTGTAAACTCTTTTAACCCCTACTTGACGAACTGCCTTTTATGTGCAGTTAAAAAAGAAAAAAAGGAGGTTGCGAACTATGTCGACATTTGAAACAATATACATAGTTTTAACAATAATTGAAATTGCAGTTTCAATTATTGCAATATTTCGCTAACCACCTTTTCACAAGGTAGTATAGCACATAAAGAGAAGTTAGTCAAGCCGTTGATTTTATCAATACCACTATTATAAAAAGCCACCCCTAACCATAGGTATATACGTTGCGTATGTTTTTTCCCTTATCGTAGCCCGGTCCAAAAAGTTGAGAAAGGACTTTTTAGGACCTTATCGTTATTCCAAAAACATACTTACGTATATACGTACGTATAAGTTTTAAAAAACTAACTTTAAAGAGATATTGACAAAACGTATAAAAAATGATACACTCTTTATGTTCACGCAACTAAATAAATTTTCATATGTGTAATATCAAAAACGATATTTCTCTATTTTTACATATGAAGATTTTGCGTGAACAACAAAATTAAACTTAAAAGAGAAATATTTAGTTTTATGCGTTCTCTTTTAGAGGACGCATTTTTTATTTCAAAGGGGTAATTATTATGGGAAAATGTCAAGTATGTGGAAAACCAACCAAATTAAACTTTCCTTTATGTAAGGAACATTATGAATTAAAAGAACAAGGAAAAATAGTTCAATGCGCCGACTGTGGTAAATGGAACGAAAAAGACGTTGTTTGTGATTGTAAAAAAGTAAAAGAAGAAAGTAAGCCCGAAAACGAACTTACTTGTATTATTTGTGGCAAACCATCTAACGGACAACATTTTTGTTTTGATTGTTGGAAACAATTTAACAACAAAGTAGTATACATACAAGTAAAAAAATGTAAAGAGTTTACAAAACTAGATGCAGAATATGAAAGTGAATTAACTTGTGATGATGGACATTTAGTAAAAAGTCCTTATGAAAAAATTATTGATAACTGGTTATATTCTGAAGGAATAAAACACGCATACGAAAAGAAAATAGACGTGGATGAAACACACGAACTGACTCCAGACTTTTTTATTCCAGAATATAATGGAATAAAAAATATTTATGTCGAATTTTGGGGTTATGGAGAAGACAATATTAAATATCAAAGAATTAAAGAATACAAATTAAAAATTTATCCTGAATTAGTAAAAAGAGAAAACATCGCAGTTGTTTATCTTAACAAAAAAGAAGTTGATACCGACAAGTATAAGACAAAAATAAAATATGCTAAACAAGGGGATATAAAACAATAAAAAAAAGAGCCATCTGGCTCTTTTTTATTACATACGTTTATTACATTTTACAATTTTAAAATCATAATATGAATGGTCTTGAGAATTAAACATATTTAAAGTACCAGCTTTTGCTTTTCGCAATACAGATTCTTTTTGATATTTCTCTCTTTTTATAGCTTTATTTAAGGCTGTTTGAGCAGATTTTTTTGTTTTATGATAAGAAGAATAGATTTCAACATCTTTCATACGATGTTCAACCCTATTATCATTATTCATATAAACAGAATCTACAGATACTTTATACTTCATCAAAGGATGTTCTTTATTATATTGATGTTTTCTACCAATTACATATGCTCGTTTTTCTGCAGATGTTTTAAATAAATTAAATTTTGCCAAAAAATAATTCCTTTTCCCTTAACGCTGGGAGCAACGTATTTTTAATTTTTAATTTTACTGCGCTAAAATTTGTATCATATGATACAATTAACTTCCGGCAACTATTTTTGTATAGCGCCATACAAATTTTCCTGCAGTAATTTTTGTATGACGTCATACAATTCTTTAAGAGTAGATATACTCTCACGATAATAAATGTTTTGAGTATCATAGAAAAAACATTTAATATCATATCGATGATTATGATATTTGCTTATATAAATAACGCAGATATCTTCAACAAGAATTTTTTTAAAATTAGAAATGCGAAAAGTTAAATAATAAACATGAGTAATATTTTTTTTATCTTTTATGTAAATAGACTTCATAATTATTCTCCTAAAAAAATTTTTCATAAAACGTTGACTTTTTTATGAAAGTTGCATATAATAATACTAACGAAAGTAAATATTATTTCTTTTTCCCACAAGGTATATTGTTACTTGTGGGAATTCTTTTTATTATAATCTCTTTTTGCAAAAGATTTAAGAAAAGCAGACTGCTTTTTAGGTAAATGATTTTTACCAAATGGAAATACGTGTTTCTTATCTTTCACGTCAATCTTATCACCATTAATATTTTTAGAGTAATAGTAATTTTGTACACCAGTAGGAACGTCAAATTCCTTAAACTTAGTTACGGCTATATTTCCTTTAGACACTTGTCTAAAACGCTTATCATCTTTTACGTATAAATGAGTAGTAGCAATTGCTTTATACTCTTTATTTGTTCTATCATAATATACTGCATACGTATGAATGCCTTCAGGCTCTTTACTATTAAACAAATATTTATTTTTTATTTTATAAAGTTTCATAAATTTACTCCTTATCAAAATTAACGTTAAAATCGTTAACTGCAATATCTTTAACAATTTGCAGTACGTCTTTTTTTGTAAAACTGTCATCATCCTTATCATAGGCAAAATAACTTTCAAGTTTAAATATAAAATCTTTGATTATTTCTTTATTTTTACAAGATATTTCATACATTTCGTCATTTAAATTTATTAAGTAGTTTCTTGTTGTTTCAATAATATTAGCACAGTCAAGATAATGTTTTTTTATAATTTTTAGAAGATTTTCTTTTTCTAAATTATTTAAATTCTCTAATATATGGCTTGATACATATCTTAGTGTGCTTTCTTTTTTTTGACTTTCTAATAATATTTTTTCAAATACTTTTTTTTCCATAGTTTTTCTCCTTTTTTATAATAGTTTTTTAATATTTTTTTCTAAAATAGTTGATTTTTACATAATTTTAGATTATACTAATTAATGCCAATTGAAAATATTCTTGGTGTCATGCTAAATAGCTGGCGAAGACAGTAAAGAAAATTTTTTTCTTGCCCCTCACAAATTGTGGGGGATTTTTTTTATCTACGTTTATTATCAGCAAAAAAATATATATTTTCAACATCACAAGTTCTAACACGAGAATTTTTCAATTTAAAGTCTTTCAAATTGAATGATTTACCATCAATGTCTTTAGTATAATAACTTCTATTTACAGTTGTAGGAAAATGTTCTCCAGACAATTGAAATACTCGTGCTTCTTTCGCTTTAATTTTTTTACTTACCTTAGGGTCAACATAATGAGTTGTTTCAACAACTTTATCTACAAAATTATTATTATCATAATAAACTATATAAGTGTGTCGTTTTTTATCATCTTTCTTATAAATTTTATTTCCAAGTATCTCAAAAACTCCACAACTTAAACTAAAAGGTTTTTTAGAAGATTGTTTAATTGAAGAAAGATTATCATGTTTAGAGACAGACTTTCTTACAACAGTCTTTTTATTTTTCGTAAAAGAATTTCTTTGTTTATAATTAGACATAAATTTACTCCTTATCAATATCGTGTTTGTTATTTAAATCTTGTATAAAATAACTGTTTTGTAAATTTAGTTCTTCAATAGATGCTTTAACGTCTGCATATTCTTCTAAGTCTAAAAGTCCTATTTCAGAACGTAGCGCACGTTGGAAATAATAATCGCTAAAACAGTCAGTAGAAAAACGGTTAGAATAAACTTTTTTGTGCATAATGTAATAGCGCTTAGCGTTTAATTCGCCGTCTTGAGTTCCAGCTTCTACGCCTACATTTAAGGCGCAGTAACCAAAAGTATTATAAGTTCTTACGTAATAATTGTGAAAAAACGAAAATACGTTTTTTATCAAGTACATAAAAAGAGTGTTGTCAGAACGATTAAAACGGTATCTATAATAAATATCGTTAAAACGTTTTGCTAAAAAAGCATGAAAAAGCTCATATAAACTAAAGAACGGCATAGCTAAACGTGTTTCAGAAGACTCTTTAATATGTATAATTTCGCAAAGGTCACGCGCATCAGCGCCCCAGCTTTCCGGACGTTGCTCATCCGTTATAATTTTTACAAACGGAAAGTTACATACCGTTGCGCTATGACGTATCATTTTAAGTGAATCATTAAAACCGTCGTTCTTTTGATTTGCTAATAATTCTTTAACTTTAGTTTCTAAAAGAGTTAAACTATTCTTACGTTCTTTACCGATTTCCGTAACGGATACTACACCGAACTCAAAAAAGTTAGATTTAGGGTTGTCCGGAAGAACTTTTTTCCCAAGTCTAAACATATCAAAGTCAATAATCTTTGCGTGGCGACTATATGCGTTTTGATAACGTACATCACGGCTAAAGAAATCAAAATTCCAAAAAGGAAAGTTGCCTAAATCTTCTTTTATGTTATCTGAACGAACGGAATAGTTAGAAATAATTAAACTACTTTCAACAACGTAGATAAAATAAAGTTTTGCATAATCAATTAAAACTTCTGGCAGTTCAACCATTTTTAAACAGTCGTTATAATAAAAGTCATAACGTTCAAAATCATAATCAAAGAAAGGTTTATCATAGTCTAAACCAAACTTTTTCAAACGGCGCTTAACAGCCTTTAATAACATAACGTCATCCGTTTGAACTGACCAAAGGAAAAACAAATGATTAAAATGCTTTTTAATCGTTGCTAAGTTATAAACCCAATGGTTAGAAATTGCCTTTTTAAGGTGATTTTCAAGGTTTATCCAAGGAAAATTAGGAAACTTCAAATCACACTCTAAAATAAGTTCAAAAGCCTTTCTACGTAAAAGCACTTCTTCAGATAGCGCTATATCAGTTAACATTGTTGTTTTCTTTTTTCCCATAGTTCCACAAATAAAAGATAAAATAGGTCGTTCATTGATAAAACCACAGTTCTTACGTTCCATATGTTGTAAGCGCTGAAAACCGATTTTTTTACGTACAATACGTAAAACAACGTAGCCAACGATAGCCCAAATAAACACCGGCACAAAATCAAGCATAGGGGCAAGGTCCATTAAAAGCTTAAGGACTTGTCTATAAATACTTAAAAAATCAAATGAAAGTACAAAGTAAAAATAGAAAGCTAAAAACTCTACAAAAATAGAAATAACGTTAAAATTAAAAGCCCAAATAAAAAGCCATATCTGATAATAACGTTTATTGTTTTTTATAAAATCAAAAAAACTTAATATCCAGTTTTTCACCGGAAGAACAACTTTAGAAATAAAATGCTTAAATCTAATTAAAGCCTTGGTATCTTTATTGTAATCATTATTTTGCTTATCAAAATAGCGCCTAAAAAGAAAAACAAATAAAATTATTAACGGTAAAAGTAATAATAGCGCCATAGCGATATAATAAGCTTTATCGCCTAAATAATTAAAATAAGATTTTAAGTTATCTACCGTAAAAACTTTATCCCAGTAAGCACTCCAAAGAACCTTGAATTCTTCCCACGTTTCCGGAAGACCAAACGGCATTTCAAACGGTAGTTTAGAAAAATCATTTACCGTAACGTTAATACCAACGTCAAACCCTAAAAGTTCAGTAAAGTAATACGCAATAGATAGACCGAAGTCTTTAAAACTTTCGGCCAATCTACGTAATGCGTATGGAAAACAAAAAATGCTACACAGTATAAAACCTACCGTAATCAAAATACAAATATAATGTCTATAATTTATCTTTCTTAATTTTTTAAAAACCCTTTTCATTAATTACAACCCGAATAAAAAAAATAACCTACAAATAAAACTAAAATAAAACCTAAAATAACGTATAAAAATTTTTTAAACATATTGCTATTTTTTGCCACCACCTTTGAATAAACCTATAATCCATTTAACAAATTTAAACGGCGCAGTTACAACAAATACAAGAACGTTTCCAATTAATTTAAATCCACCAAAAGCAGAAAGAATCCAGAATAATACAAAGACTAAAATAATTGAAAATAATGTAGTTAACAATCTATTTTTTTGACAACCATTATTGTTTAACGGGGGTGTTGCATCTGGAATAATATCCATAGGGTCCATAATAACTGGAATAACTGTTTTAACGTTATCTTTTACGAAAGTTATATCAATAATGTCAAACTCTAAATCAATTTCTTCTTGGAAAAAATAAGCATCAAGATTAACAGTATTATTCCAACCCAATAAACCACCTACCAAAGCCCAAAAATCACTAGAGCTAAAAGAAGTAGCTGCTTGTGAAAAATAACTACTTTCACGATATCTAAAAAGATAAATTGTATTATTATTTTTATTAGCTTCATAAAATTTTATAAAATTATCAACATCATGTAATCCAATTTTAAGTTTAAATGCTATTTCTTCTTCATCACCAATTAAATCATTTGGCTGAACGGCATATATTGCTTGTATATTAGAGAATTCACTAGAATAATCTTCTTCTAAATTCCATAATTTTTTCCAAAAACTATCACCAACCTTAAAACTTTTTAATTTATATTCATAATCAAATGATATGTTCTTGTCGGTAAATTCTGAATCAACAGAAGAAAACATACAACGTGCATATTTATCTAAAACAAGTTCGCCATCATATATATCCTTACTTTCAAGAAGTTTAGTTCTAATTTTTTCACTATCTAAAACATATTTATCAATACTAGAAGAATTAGATGCATCAAATAATAAATATAAAGGATTTATATTTTTTTCACCATGCGCATTAAAAGACCAATCCCAAAAAAATTCAGTAGAATCTAAATCTCCATATTTTCTAAAATTTCCACAATAAATATAATCTAAATTATCATCAGTAGAGATTTCCTTACCAACAAATGGTTCAATAGCATTAAAAGCTTCTTTATTTGCTGTAACTAAACCGGGAGCAAGTTTTGCAACAAGCCATCTTGCATGAATCGCATTAATTGCACCATACACGTCATAATCATTACTAACGGCAAAATAAACACTATGTAAACTATCTTGTGTAAATACACTTTCACTATTATGACCATCTGGGCGATATACAGTATCATAAACGTCTAACTTCATAGTGGTTAAATAATCACTAACTACAGTTAACGTGCTTTCAGCATTTTCATTAGCGCCACAGCCTTTTGCATAACCAGAATATTTATATGTTAAAGCGTTTTTATAATCATGCGCATTTGATTTGTCTTTTTCTAAAAGTTCAAAGCTACTTACGTTATAAACTCGTGTTTCAGAATTTAACGTCTTTAAAAAATATTCTTTTTGCGCTTCTGATAATTTAACTTTAAATTTGAAAAACAAATTTTCATAATTTGGTCTATTACAAACATCAATAAGAATTAAATTATATTTATTATAATCTTTATCAGCCTTACCAGTTATAGAAAATTCAATATTATTTGAAGCACTATTTAAATCAAATTTTAAATTTCTTGGATTATAAATATAAACATAAAGAGAATAATCTTCTTGCTTATCTGCAAAAGGACTATAACAATATTCCATAAAAGAAAGAATTTGTGTTTCTTTTTTTTCGTTATAACTATATTCTTCTAAACTAAATGGTTTACCGTCTATAGACATATCTTCTAAATCTTCAAGAACGTCGGTTTCTTCAATTATAGGAACAGAACTATTAGCCAAAACATAATTAGGGCCAATAGTAGAAAACAACGTTAACAAACACAAAGAAATTAAAATCAAAAACGTTACCGTTTTATTTTTCATTAGTTTCATAAAAAACACCTCTTAATTTTGAACAACTTTTAAGTTAAAAATTTCTATAGTATCGTATAAATCAGCATATAGATATAATCCGATAGAATTTATATTTTCAGTTGCTTCAAAAGTTATTTTTTTAGTTGTTACGTTACAAGAATGAAGAGAAATACCGTCATATACAATAAAATCTTCATAAGAAATAAATTTATCTTCAAAATCACCAACACGTAAAAAGATATCTTTATTCATAGCATTTGGTATACCAAGCCAATTTGTTGTGTTATTAAAATTAACACTATCAATTTCACCATTTCTAATTGCATAAGTTAATTCAATTGTATAAGAATTATTAACTAAAAAATAATCATAAAAAGAGAAACGAATTAATGATGCAGTTGAAAGAGAAGAACGCGCTTGAAAAATTAAAGAGTTAGAATAGTTAGGTTGATTAGAATTGTCAAATTTAGCAAAAGCATTACTTAAAGCCCTATTACAAGAAATAGACTTAAATCCACCACCAACAACAGAAATATCTTCTGTAAAAGTGATAAGATGTGGTGAATTAAAAGAATAATAATTATCTGCAATATCATCAAACTTAGCTACATTTAAAAAATCAGAAGTCTTAAAATCTAATTCTGCTAAAGATTGCTTAAAAGAAAAATCAATAGTATATTTTATTGAACCATTAAAATTTGAAACTTCTAACGTATAAAGATAAGTTGATGGTAATGTTTCTTCAATAACAACGTTATCATAACCAGTTGCTTCTTTTAATAAATCTAAAACGGTAAAAGGCGAACCAAAAGATAAAACAAAATAATTTTCTTGTTTATCAATTTTAAAACAAGATAAATTATTTAAATTCACATTAATCCATTTTTTAGCAGCACCATCTACTGTAAAAGAAAAATTAGAATCAACGTTAGGTTTAACGTCTATAAAAAAAGAATTATCTTTAGGTTCTACAAAATATTTAACATCAAAACGATATTCTTCCGTAAAATAAAAATCCATTTTATTATCATAAGTAACGATATCTTTATCACCATACTTTAAATAAAACGTTTTAAAATCTTCATTAAATCCGTTAGTAAACTTAATTACAACCCCAACAACAAAACAAACAATTAAAACAGATAATAAACCCAAAATTACATTACCTTTTCTTTTCTTACTCATAAATACCTCCAAATAAAAAACGGATAGCGAACAAACGTCGCTTATCCGCTTTTACAAACTATGAAAAAATTATTAATTATTATTTATTAACAGAAACTGTTAATTGACGTGCATATCTACCAATTTCACCAAAAGAAACTTCTGCATCATTAGTAGGAGTAACTACAATTCTAAAGAATTCAGCATCTTCTGGAGTTGACGTTCCGTCAAAATCAACGTCTAAAACGTCTGTTGCGCTGATAAATTCTTCATCTGCATTATAGAAGTAAACCTTATAGGTAACGGTTGCATCTTCTTTAATGTCAACGTTAAGACCATCAACTTCCTTTAACTCTTTTAAGTAAATAGAAGTAGTGCCTTGTTCGTACTCACCAGTTTCATCAAGTATACCTATAGAATAATTGAAAACGTTAGAGCCAATAGTCTTAGTGTCTTCAGTCTTATTAATTTTTGAAAAAGTAAAAAGAACGGCAACTAATAAAACAGCAATTAACGAAAAGGCGATAATAAACATAAGTTTATTCTTATTCATTTTTCTTTTAAAAGTACTCATAAAATTTTATCCTCCACTTTTTTTATTTTTACTACAAAAAAATTTTCATAGTTTTTTAATATTTTACTTTCCAAAAAGTTCATCATCCAAATCAAACGTTTCTTCTAAAACAAAGTTAGAAACAGAATACGTTTCAACCGGTTTACAAATCTTATCAAAAATATTTGAAACGGTTTCTTTCTTTGGTGCTGTCTTTTTCAAATCATAAACTTCGTTATAATAACGTTTTGGCTTTCCAGCCGGTTTACCTTCACTATCCAAACTGTTATAAACTAAAATCTCTTTATCTTTAACTTCTACGTAAACACTAATTCTACGATATAACTGGTCTAAAGTATCTATTTGATTATAACGATACTTTTTATACCAGTAATGAATAGGAACGGAACTTGTTAAAATAATAACTTTGCCGTTAAATACCTTGTTAGCAAAACGGCTACGTACACTTGAACTTGTATTATTATCAAGAATTTTAAGTAGGTCTGAAAGGTCTTCAAATGCCGTATCGCGCATATCATCTAATATAATGGCGCGTTGACCAAGATAATCTTGGAACGGATCGTTAGAAGAAGAACTGATACAATAGTCATATCCTAACTCTTCTAAAAGTTTTTTTGCATAATACGTTTTGCCCGTTCCACCTTTGCCGGAAATAAAAATAACGTCAATATTTCTATCTGGATTAAAGGTGAGCATAGAACACTCAATTTTCCAAAGACGTTCAAGTTGACGATGCGCCGTACACTTTTCCGATATAGGCAACGTGTCTATGTATTTAAGCATCTGCGCAAAGCTATATTCCTTAAAGTTACCTATAATCTTTGACTTTTGAATTTCCGTTTCAAAAGAAAAGTTTGCAACAACTTCAGACGGGTCGTATTGGTGCTTATATTGTTGACTATCATTACCGTGAGTAAGATATTTCAACATATCAGTTTTACGGCCCTTAACCTTTGATACAAGGTTAGGGGGAACTTCAAACCAACTTGCAACCAATTCGTGAGAAACACCGTTATTTCCAAAATTTACGTAAATATGATAATGATTACGTGTATCATCCTTATCGTGTAAGATATAAGCATACTGCTTAATTGTTTTATATTTCATACAAGTTTCTTGTATATCAACAGTCAACTTGTCTTCATTAATTACTATTTCATACTGCTTTAATTGCATTTATTTTACCCCTTTGCGACAAAGCAAGTTTTAATCAATATTTATTACAACGTTTTCTTTTAGCTTCTTCTTTATATTTTTTATAAAAACCATCACTATGAAAAACTTCTAAAGCATCTTTAATAAAATAATTGTAAATTGAAAAATAATCGCTTTTACATATTTCTATAAAACTTTCTAATAATGAAAAAGCACGTGATACGTCTTCTTTGCTTTTTAAATCATTAAATTCTAAAAAGAAATGATAATGTAAAGACTCATCTAAACAATGCTTTGCATAAAGCCAATTTTCAATTTTAAAGTTATTACATTTTTTTAACATTACAGAAAGAGTTGATTCTTCCTTAAAAACAAAACAAAATTTTCTACTTCTCATAAAATACCCCTTGTAGGCAATAAGTTTTTGCCTAATTTTTCCACCTTTTTTCTTATTTTTTCCACCTTTTAAAGTGGTTTTTCCACCTTTTGCCAAACGCGCTTGGACAAGCCCCAAGCGCGTAGGCATAAAAGTGAGAATTTTATTAGAGATTTCCACTAATGCCAACAAACAAAAGTTATCAACATTTTTACTATTTTTTCCACCTTTTGCCTAAATTAAAAATTTTTCAAGTTAAAAGTGCAAAAATTTCTTTAACCGTTTCTTTAACGGTAAAATAAACGAATTCATCAATATAAACGACTGAACCGTCCTTTACTTCGCCAATATAAAGTATTTTTGAAATGTTGCAAAGGACGATTTCGTTTTTTATAGTATGTAAAGATATAAACTTGTCCATGTTATACAATTAAATCACTTTCTTTATAAGCAGATTCTTTAACTAAAGAAACATCCATTATAAAAGGTTTTTGAGTAAATTCGTTTAAAGAATAATCTACGTTAACAACGTCACCAATTTTTAAGTTCTTATACTTATTAAACTTATCTGGTGATTTTAAAGCACCACCTACTGTGCTAACACAAACGGAAGTACTTTTTGGGTAATAAAGATTACCGTTACTCATCTTAGTTGGCATAATAGCCATAGTTAACCAAACTTGGTCTTCATTTGTCTTACTATCTTTTGATTGTCTTACAGATACTACAATTGCTCTTTTCATTTTAAATACCTCCTTTTGGGATGAAAAAAACCCAACTAAAAAATAAAAATATATTTATTAACCCTAAAAAGGGGATAACTCAAGGGGAGATGGTATTTATATAGCACCCCATCTCGGGTGCACTAAAAAATTTTCTAAAGGAGAATTTGTGCCAATAATACTTGACATTAAGTTCGACTATCATGAGTAATTTATTTATTCATGTTACAAAAAATCCCCAACAGCTTTGTGTAATTTGATTATAGAATATAAAAAAATGTAAAAAACCATTAAAAATTGTGAAAAAAACTTGACATACTTAAATATAAATGGTAAAATCAATTAGCACTTCGAGTACGGGGTGTTAATTTTTTGATGTTCAAAAGGTGATAAAATGGCTGCAAAAGGTGTAAGAAATAAGATTACTTTAGCATGTACTGAATGCAAACAAAGAAACTATGACACGTTCAAAAACAAGAAGAACGACCCAGATAGAATCGAAATTAAGAAGTATTGTAAATTTTGCCAAAAGCATACTGTTCATAAAGAAGCTAAATAGTTTTATTTAGTTAATTTATTTTCGGTTTGTTTTTGATAAGGAGCAAAAATGAGTAAAGAAGAAAAAAAGGCAGTTGAACAAACTGCAAAACAAAAAGCGAAAAAGTCAAGCGCAAAGAAACCAAACGTTTTCGTTCGTTTTGGCAGAAAGATGAAAGAAGTTTTTTCAGAACTTAAAAAAGTTTCTTGGCCTACTTTTGGCAAGGTATTAAAAGACACGGGCATAGTTATTGCCGTTGTTTTAGTATTCCTTGTAGTAATTGCGTTATTCGATATGGGGTTAACAGAATTGTTAGCACTATTAACGGGTATGAAAATATAGTAGGTGATAAATATGGCAGAAAACGAAGCAAGATGGTACGTTATCCACACTTACTCTGGCTATGAAGCTATGGTAAAGGATAGCCTTGAAAAGCTTATAGAAAACAACAATTTACAAGAAAACATTTTTGAAATACAAATTCCTATGGAAGAAACGTTAGAGGAAAAGGCAAACGGCAAGAAAAAACTTGTTGAAAGAAAAAAGTTCCCTACGTACGTATTCTTAAAAATGATTTACTCAAACGATATTTGGTATCTAGTTACTAACACTAAAGGTGTTACAGGTTTCGTAGGTCCTCAAGGAAGACCACTTCCACTAAAGGAAGATGAAGTTATGCGTATGGGCTTAGAAACTGTGGTAGTTGACGTTGACTTCGTAGTAGGCGACGACGTTCAAATCGTATCAGGTCCACTAGAATCATTCGTAGGTAAGATTGTTGAAATGAACGTTCCTACGCAAAAAGCAAAGGTTAACGTTGTAATGTTTGGCAGAGCAACTGACGTAGAAGTTGACTTTGTTCAAATTAAAAAAGTAAAAATCGGTTAAAAACCGTTTTTAAGTGGGAGTGGTGTTAAATTTTTCTATGACACTACGGTAATACCACAAAATACAAGGAGATAATAAGATGGCTAAGAAAGTTACAGCGATTGTAAAGTTACAATTGCCAGCAGGAAAAGCTACCCCGGGCCCACCAGTTGGTTCAACGTTAGGTCCTCACGGTATCAATATCCCGGGATTTACTAAGGAATTCAATGCAAAGACACAAGACCAAGCAGGTTTGATAATACCGGTTGTTATGACCATTTATCAAGACCGTTCATTCACGTTCGTTTTAAAGACGCCACCTGCACCTGTTTTAATTAAGAAGGCTTGCGGAATTGACAAAGCAAGTGCTAAACCAAACAGAGATAAGGTTGCTAAACTTACTAAAGCGCAAGTTGAAGAAATCGCAAAATTAAAGATGCCAGACCTAAATGCAGCATCTTTAGAAGCCGCTATGAGCATGATTGCAGGTACTGCAAGAAGCATGGGCGTAACGGTGGAAGACTAATCGGTCTATAATTAGTGTGGGAGAGGAAACTCGTTCGTACCACCTGGAGGTTATAATGAAACACGGAAAGAAATATACAGAAAGTACAAAGTTAATTGAAAAAGCAAAACAATACGATGCTGCTGAAGCTATTGAAAAGGTTTTAGAAACAGCAAAGGCAAAGTTTGACGAAACAATTGAATTACACGTAAGACTTGGTGTTGACCCAAAACAAGCTGACCAACAAGTTAGAGGCGTTTTGGTTCTTCCTAACGGAACTGGTAAAACTGTTAAGGTTTTAGTTCTTGCTAAAGGTGCTAAAGCTGATGAAGCTAAGGAAGCAGGTGCTGACTTCGTTGGTGCTGAAGAATTAGTTCAAAAAATTCAAACAGAAAACTGGTTTGATTACGACGTAATTATCACAACTCCTGATATGATGGGCGCTGTTGGTAGAATCGGTAAGTTATTAGGTCCAAAAGGTTTAATGCCTAACCCTAAATCTGGTACCGTTACTATGGACGTTGCAAAAGCAATCAAAGATACTAAAGCAGGTAAAGTTGAATACAGACTTGACAAAACTGCTATTATCCATTGCCCAATCGGAAAGAAGAGTTTCGGTAAAGACAAGATTTTAGAAAACTACGAAGCATTAATTGATGCAATCGTAAAAGCAAAACCTGCAGCTGCTAAAGGTCAATACGTTAAGAGTGTATCTATCGCAAGTACGATGGGCCCTGGCGTAAAAGTTGCAGCAAAAGTATAAAAAATCGTTGACAAACGGTTTATTAAAGTGATATAATCACAAAGTAAAAAATTAATAGCCCAAGACAGTTGGTTTTAAGTTACTTAAAGTAACACCCGCCGAGGCAAATAAAAGTAAAGACTTTAACTTAAGTCCTTTTATCCTTGGCGATGAAAGGGCTTTTTTATTAAATAAAGGAGGTATATATCAAGGTGTCAGCTAATTTTGAAATTAAAAAGCAAGTCGTTGAAGATATTAAAGAAAAAATCAACAATTCAAAATCTATCGTATTAGTTAGCTTTAATGGTTTAACCGTTCAAGAAGATACTGAACTTAGAAGCGAATTTAGAAAAAACGGCGTAGAGTATAAAGTATTAAAGAACACTTTGGTAAGAAAGGCTTTTAACGACTTAGGCGTAAAAGACTTCGATGATGACTTAAACGGCCCAACTTCAGTAGCATTTGGCTCTGATGAAACTGGTGCATCAAAAGTTGTATTTGAAGCAACTAAAAAGTACGCAGACAAAGTAAGTATTAAAAGTGGTTTCGTAAACAACGCAAAGGTTGACGTAAACGGCATCAAAGCGTTGGCAGCAATCCCATCAAGAGAACAATTATTATCAATTCTTGTTGGTACGTTATCTGGCTTCCCAAGAAGCCTTGCAGTTGCTCTTAACAGAGTTGCTGAACAAAAAGCTTAATTAAGCAAAAAATTATCGGAGGAATATTAAAAATGGCAGATATTGCAAAAATGATTGAAGAAATCAAATCAATGACAGTTTTAGAATTAAACGATTTAGTAAAAGCTATCGAAGAAGAATTTGGTGTTAGTGCAGCAGCTCCTGTAGCAGTTGTAGCTGGTCCTGCAGCTGATGCAGCTCCAGTAGAAGAAAAGACAGAATTTAAGGTAACTCTTAAAGAAGTTGGTCCAAAGAAGATTGACGTTATCAAGGCAGTTAGAGAATTCACTGGTCTTGGTCTTGTTGAAGCTAAGAACCTTGTTGAAGGTCTTGGCGTTATCAAGGAAAGCGCAACTAAAGAAGAAGCTGACAAAATGGCTGAAAAGTTCAAGGAAATCGGCGCTGCAGTTGCTATCGACTAATTTTATTAGTAAAAGAGAAGGTGGTTTTTTACCACCTTTTTTTATTTTTAAACGATATTCCATTAAAAAAGGCAAATAAAAGATATTTTTAATTGACAATATTGGTGTTTACTTGTAAAATATAAAGGTAAATTATATATAAGGAAACAAAAAAATGAAAAAGGTTTTTACTAAAATTTTATTATTAGCGCTTGTAGTAGTTTTTTCACTAGCAACTTTTGGTTGTGGCAAAACTAAGGAAGCGACCATTACTTTCACAGTATATACTGCAGACGGCAGTATGGCTGAATCAAAAGACGTTGAATTAAAAATTGATTTATATAAGCGTTCTGCTCCAAAAACTGTTGAACAATTTATTTCTTTAGCAAAAGAAGGTTATTATAACGACACTTTCTTTTATATGATTGGTGAAGACGGTTATGATGCTCAACTAATGATTGGCGACTTAAAGTATACTGGCGAATTCACGCAAGAAGGTACTAACAAAATTTACGAAGTAATTAAGAATAAAGAAATTGCACCTATCAAAGGCGAATTTGAAAATAACGGTGTAAGTGGTTCTGAACTAACTAACGACAAATACTCTATCGGTTTATGGAGAAGATTTGATTTAACTACAAGCGACTATACTGCTTTTGGTGAAAAGACTTACGACACAGGTTCATCTACTTTATACTTCTTAAATCAAACAGAATCTTCTTATAACGGTAGTTTTGCAGTATTTGCACAAATTCAAGAAGATTATCAAGATGACTTTGACGGTATTTTTGAACAAGTTAACGATAGTGAAAATTATGAAGAATACACAATTTACTACACCGGTACTGATGCTGAAAACTTAACTTTCAACATCGCTTTAACGGAAGATTTTGAAGAAATGAAAGATAGTATTGCCGACCTTTTTGAACCAGAAAAGGGTAGCAAGTACTATTACTTAGCAGAAACAACCGTTTTATTACCAGTTGCAGGTAAGAGAGTTGTTGTAAAATCAATTGAATTTTAATTAAAAACTTAAAAATTTTTGGTAAATTAAAGGGTAACGAACTTTCGTTATCCTTTTTATTTTTGATAAAATAGGGTTATAAACGGCTAAGTTGAAGCAAAATTATTAAAAAAAGCCTTAACCACTTGCAAAAATACGCATTTTTGTTTATTATAATTAGTAAGGGATATTATTATGAAAAATAAGGCTTTAATTAACGAACTAAAAGAATATTTGTTTTATGACGGTAGTCTATCTAAAGAAGATAAGGAAAGGCTACTTAATTTAGACTACAATTCTTTAAGCCCCTTTGCAAAAACCGTTTACGATTATTTTTATAGCCACCTAAGTGAAGAAGGACAACCTATTTCACTAAATCAATTTTTAGAAAGTTGTGACTGTGATAAAGATTATTATAAAAAGGTTGATAAAGAGTTTACCACTCATTTATTCAAAATGCAAAAACCACTTTTCTTTTTTGACGTGGACAACACCTTGACGAACTGGGGTGTTTTAAGCAAAGAAAAGATAGATTTTATAAAAAACTTTGACCAAAAAAATCGCATAATATTAACAACGGGCAAAACTTACGACTCTATTAAAGACGTTGTAGATGCTTGTGAACTTCATCAAAATTACGCAAGTTGCATAAACGGTTCAATTTTGGTAGAAAATGATGAGTTTACCATTTTAGAAGGTATAGGCGCAATAAGTGAAGAAATTGTTTCTCATTTTGAAAACGCACCTTTTGACACGGTTGTTTATTACCCTGACAATATTAGAATTTTAAGACCACTTAGAGAAAAGACCTTAAAGTACTTAAAAAAGTATAACGAAACCTATTTTGAAGAAGAAAAAATTGATTTTAGCAAGGTCGTAAAGGTGTTGTTTTTTATTTACGAAGGGGAAGACGATTACGAAAAAATGGTACAAGAAGTAGTTAAAAACTACCCTGATTTTGTTTGTATGCGTACGGCTGAACACACTTACGAAATATTAAAGAAAACACAACACAAAGGCAACACGGTTAAAGCAATTACAAAACTACTTGGTAGGCATTACCGTGCAACCATAGGTGTTGGCGACAGTATGAACGACGGTCAACTACTTAGCCACGTAGGTAGGCCTTACGTTGTTTCAACTGCAAGTGATGAACTTAAAAGTTTTGGTTACGATATTTTAGAAGAGAATAGAAACGTAGATATAGTTAATTTAATTAAGCACTACGTAAAGGGGGAAACTGATGAACAATAGATTTAGCGAACTAGTGGCGTTAATTATGCCCGTGTTAGGTATTGTTATCACGATTTTTGCAGATATTGAAGACACTTTAACAAAAGGTATTTTAATTGCCATTTTAGTTTTACTTGCTATTGCGTTTGCTTTCATAAGTGCTTTCAAAGGGAACAAAAATATAAGCAACACTCAAGTTTTAGACAAGAGTAGAAGATACACGAAGCACCTAGTAAAAATTGTTAAAACTAATGCGCGTGTACTTGCAAAAGACTTTAACTTAACCGAACTTGCTGAAACTAAAAAGAAAATTAACGTTGTTACTAAAAAAATTAACCGTTCATACGCAAATCATAGACAAATTGAACTTGACAAGTTGATTAAAGAAAAGAACGCATTACTTGATAAGTATTACGACCAAAGCCACGGCTATGCAGACGCTGAACTTTTAGAAGTAAACAAACCTATCAAGAAGATGGTTGCACTTGCTAATTTTGAAGAATCACAAAAGGTATTCAACCTAATTTACGGCACGGTAAAAGATATGGAAAGAATACTTTTACAACTAGAACAACACGAACTACGCATTAAACTTGGTAAATACGTTGTAAAATACAGTACGGATATTGACAAAACAATTCACGCATACGTAGATTACCTTGGTTGGACTTACGTTTTACTTGGTGAAAACAAAAAAGGGTTCCAAGCAATTCAAAACGGTTTACACTTAATTGATTATAAAATTAACGTTAGTAAGCCAGGTCACGATAGATACTGTGAACTTAAAGCAAAAGGGGAAGAAATACCTGAAATTGTTTTAAGACAACACAAAGACTACTGTGAATACACACTTCAAAAAGCCCGTGCGCTTAGGCACTTAGGCACAACCTATTATACTTACCGTTCATTTAAAGATAACTTTGTAAAGGAAACTTTCAAAAAAGAAGAACTTGGCAAAAAAGGTGTATGGAATTTTGACAACACGGTAAACCCTTACGTTAAGTATAAGTTAGCTGAAGGTCTTAAACTAATGGAAGAAGAAAGCGTTATAGAATATTTTTCTGAAACGGTTAAAAAGCAAGAAACTTATTCTAAAATGGTTTTCGGTATAAAGTATAACGACCTACTTTACGACTATTACGTTGCAGTTTACAAAAATATTCAATCAATTGAAACTTACGTTCAAATGAGAAACAAACTTAACGAATTGATTGAAGAAATTGACAAGTCAGAATTTGACGACAACCATCGTTTAATTAAAATTCTTACCCTTAAAAACCAACTTAAGCACAAAATTTACAACCAACAAGATGAAAGTGGTATGAAAATTGAAGGGGCTGACAAGTGGGATGAATTACTTGCAAAAGACCTTAAAACGATAGAGTCTGTTTTTAACCAAAACATCTATTTTGACGAAGCAATGGAAGTTTACGTTTGTCAAAAAATTCGTAAACTTTACACCGATATAGAAAAGGTTTTTGACAAATAAATAGTATAAAAATTAAAAGACTATCAAAATTTTTGGTAGTCTTTTTTTATAAAAATTAGTCTATTTTTAGGTTGATTATTTTGCCGTTTGATAGTTCAAAAGATATATAATTAACAAAATAATTATTCTCACTTTTTTTGTAAATTAGCCCTATTTTATCCCTTTCCACAAACGGCGGTGGCGGGGTTATTCCTAAAAAATTGCCTAAATAATCTTTTAATAAATCTTTCTTTTCCTTTAACGTGTCGTCTAAATATTCTTCCACGTTATCGTTAACTAAAAAGTCTTCTAAAAAAAGATAAGGTATAATTTTTTGGTTTACTAGCGATAGGTTTATATCTTTATTTTTAGTAGCAATTTCCTGTACTTTTTTAAGGTGGTCGCCTTCAAAATTCCAACTTGTTTTTACCGTGTGTTTTTTAATATCTAGCACCCTTTTTTCGGTTATAAAAAGGTCGGTCATTTCATACTTAAAAGCATCAACGGTTAAAATATTTTCAATTTTAGGGAATAGCGAGTAAACAGAAACAAAACTTTCTTCCCCTAAAAAAGAAACCACCAAAAGTTCTTTATTAAAAAATATTTTTTCTATCTTTACTTCCTTAACTAACGCAAAAATATTCTCAATAAAAAAGTCTTCTTTAGTTTCTATTGAAACTTTTAACCCGTTTTCTTCATACACGGTGATGATAGCATTTTCAAAATTTTGTTGTGTTAAAACGTTTAACCCTTTAGAAGAAAAATCTTTTTTAAAATAAATAAAATATCCACCTTTTAGGTCGGTTATAACCACCTTTTCACTTCCGTTTTTTAAAAAATTCTCATCTAAAATAAAGTTTATATTTTTTTCTTCACCTAAACTACAAACTTCAATAAATGGTGTGTCGTTAAACTCAAATGCAAGGGGGTTATCAAGTTTTCCTTTTAACTCTCCGTTAATTTTCATAACGGCAGAAAAGTTAGCGCCAAAATAAAAATACATAATAAATTATACGTATATTTTGTAATTTATATGTCAATAAATAGCCTAAAAGAAAAGGAGACTATATTTATGGAAATTTATGGTATAAGTAAACAAGAGATGATAAAATTTATTGATTTTTTTAAGGGAAAAGAAGTTTTTAACCTTTCTACGCTTTTTTTAGAGTACGCAAAAAAGACGGGAAAATCTGAAGGCACTATAAGAAATATGTACTACAAAATTGCAAAAAAAAGTAGGGAAGATAAATTGTTTTGCGATAAGTATTTAAGTGGCGTACCTTTAACGGTAAAAACTAAAAAAGAGTTTTCTACCGAAGAAGAAAGAAGGGTTATAAAAGAAATATTAAAAAAGAAAATGGAAGGGCACTCGGTTAGAAGCGCCATTTATGAAATGACAAAAAACGATTTTAAGTTAGCCCTTCGCTACCAAAACAAGTTTAGAACGGCAGACCTTAAACTTATTGAAGAACTAGTTAAAGAAATTAAACTTGAAAACCCAACTTTCATAACCTTTTTAAGTAAAGAAAAAAGTAAAAACACCCTTTCTTCTATAGAAAAAGAAATCAATGCGTTGGTCGAAAAAATAGGCAAAAATTTAAGGAAAGAAAATTCACTTTTAAGGCTAAAAATTGAAGAATTAGTAAAAGAAAATAGACTACTTAAAGGGGAAGAAGAAAAAAGCAATTTGCTATATTTTAAAATAGATACTTTAAAAGAAAATTCTTAAAATACCCTATTAAAAACAATTGACAAAGTGCGCAAAATAAGGCTATAATAAATTGCAACTAATTTAGTAGGAATTAAAAATGAAGTTATCGTCAAAAACAAGGTACGGGCTACGTGCTTGTCATCTTTTGGCAAGTAGTTACCCAAAAAGTTTATCTGCAACAAGTATAGAAGAAACGCTAAACGTTTCAGCAAAATACGTTGAACAAATTATGCGTTCACTAACTTTGGCAGGGTTAGTTAAAGCAACAAGGGGCGCAAGTGGTGGCTATTTTTTAGCAAAAGACCCTGGCGTAATTACGGTAGGCGATATTGTAAGGGCGTTAGAAACCATTGAACTTGTTGAGTGTTTATCTAAAGACGCTACTTGTAAATGTTGTCCATCTTCAAAGGTATGGAAAAAACTTTACGACGGTATTAACCAAGTTTTAGACGGTATGACCTTAAAAGAAATGACGGAGGGAAGGGTTTAGATGAAACCTATATATTTTGACCACGCCGCAACCACTCCTTTAGATAAAAGAGTGCTTGAAAAGATGATGCCTTATTTTACCGATATTTTTGGTAACGCAAACAGCCAACATATGTTTGGTAGGGAAGCAATCAAAGGCGTTGACACGGCAAGGGACACAATTGCAAAATTAATAAACTGTAAACCAAGTGAACTTTACTTTACTTCAGGTGGTACGGAAGCAGACAACTGGGTACTTAAAGGGGTTGCAGATGCTTATAAAGAAAAGGGCAAACATATTATCATAACTCAAATTGAACACGCCGCTATGCTTGAAACGGCAAAAGCGCTTGAAAAGAAGGGATTTGAAGTAAGTTTTGCTAAGCCAACGACTGAAGGTATTATCACACCAGAAGAAATTGAAAGTTTAATTAGACCTGACACAATTTTAATAGGTTGTATGTTCGCTAATAACGAAATAGGAACTATTCAGCCTATAAAAGAAATTGTTGAAGTTGCCAAAAAGTACAAAATTTTAACCTTTACCGACGCAGTTCAAGCAGCAGGGGTTATTAAACTTGACGTAAAAGAACTTGGCGTTGACTTTATGTCGTTTAGTGCACACAAGTTTTACGGACCAAAAGGTATCGGCGCACTTTACGTAAAAAACGGCGTAAAGATTGCAACAATGATGACTGGTGGCCATCAAGAAAGAACAAAACGTGGTGGAACAACCAACGTTCCTGCCGTTATCGGTTTTGCTGAAGCATTTAGAATTGCTAACGAAGAATTAGAAGAAAACGCAAAATACGTAACTATGCTACGCGATAGATTTATTGACGGAATATTAAAAGAAGTTCCGTTCGTTAGACTAAACGGACATAGAACAAAAAGGCTACCTGCAAACGCAGACTTTTCTTTTGAATATATTGAAGGCGAATCAATTTTGTTTAGTTTAGACTTAGCAGGAATTGCAGTATCAAGTGGTTCTGCTTGTAGTTCAGGTTCACTTGACCCTTCACACGTGCTACTCGCAATAGGCGTACCTGTTGAAGTTGCGCACGGTTCTATAAGATTTACTTTTGGTAAGCATAACACGGTAGAAGAAGTTGACTACGCAATTAAAAGCGTAAAAGAAATTGTTGAAAGATTAAGGGCGTTATCGCCACTATTTAATGCAAAGGACGGAGAAATTAAAAATGTATAATGAAAAGGTAATGGAAGCATTTGCAAATCCAAAAAACGTAGGTGAAATTGAAAATCCAGACGGCGTTGGTCTAGTAGGTAACGCAAGTTGTGGCGACATAATGCAAATAACTTTAAGAATTGTTGACGAAGTTATCGTTGACGCTAAATTTAAAACTTTCGGTTGCGCTGCTGCAATTGCAACAAGTTCAACTGCAACGGAAATGGTTAAGGGTATGACCGTTGACGAAGCGCTAAAATTAACAAACAAAAAGGTTGTTGAAGCGTTAGAAGGTTTACCACCACAAAAACTACATTGTTCAGTACTCGCTGAAGAAGCAATCAAAAAAGCGATAGAAGACTACCGTTCAAAACAAGCAAAATAATTAAAAATTAAAAGCGACTAGAAAAACTGGTCGCTTTTTTATTTTTAAAATTAGCAAAGATTGACATTTTTGCGAATAATTGACCTCTTTTAAAAATGCTATTGGCTTTTTTTTGAAAAATGCTATAATCTAATTAAAAATAAAAAAAAGGAGATAGATATGAAAAGATTGGTAATTTTATTTAGCGTTCTTTTAGCGTTATCAACGACGTTGTTTTCACTCACTATAACGGGTGCCGGAGTATCTGCTACGGAACAACAAAGAACGGCTGAAACTGATTTTAGCACGTTTAGTACTGATTATGAAATTGGAACTAGCAAAAGAGACTTAAAAATTAGCAGTACTGACTTACTTGGTGGTTTTGCAACCGTTGCATCAAACGTTTCTTCTGCTACTGGTAACGGCGCTGTTATAGTTAAAGAAGATACTGACGGTAGTAAATATCTTGAAGCAAGAAATTATACGAAATCTGGCTCTTCAAGTGGGTTTATAAATATTACTTTTATATTAGGTGCTGGATTAGAAGCAGGTAGAGAATACGACCTTTCTGTAACCTATAGAGCATCTAGTGGTTTTGAACCTGCTGGTTCTACGGAAGAAAAAAGTATTTTCTTAAGGAACAAAGACGGTGAAGTTGGTTTTAGTGATATTCCTTTATACGGAGTTTATAAAACTGGTGAAAAGACTAACGGCTGGTACACTTACAATACTAAAGTAACGCCAAAAGCAGACGGTATTGCAAAGGTTATGTTTATATTTTATACAACTCCAAATACTGACTGTAGTTCAGGGGTTGATTTAAAATCTATTAAATTAAGTGGTGTAGAAGACGTACCTGAAGAAAATACTACGCTTACGACCGTACGTATAAATTATTATAATCCAGAAGACACAAAACAACCTGAAATTGCTCTATATAAAGGTGTTCATACTGACACGGATAACACTTATAGGGAAACTTTGTATAGTTTAGCCTTAAACGTTACGGGTGATTTTGTAACCGGTGTTGAAGAAAACAAGCCTTATATTCAATCTGAATTAAGACAAGGCGTTTATTACGCTAAGGTTTACTATCGTAACTATAAGATTAGCGGTGATGATTGTATTTATAAATATTTCTACGTTCCTGGTGATGGAGAACCTATAACCATTGATATTGAATTAAAAACGATAGAAGAAAACAACTTTGCTGATAAGTCTGCTATCTATCAAACGGATGAACTTTTAGAATTAGTAGGAACTGACGACTTAGTAGGTTTTGAGCCACTTGACACGCCAACTTTTACAAAACACACGGATAATTCTAAACAATTCTTAACAAACGCAGACGTTTGCGAATATATTACTAATTTAGAAAATAAAACGGACTATTTAAAAATATATTATCCATACGGCTTAACACCTAGAGGATTAAAGTGGCCTGTAATGGTATTCACAAACCTTTCTTTTGAAGAAGATATGGATACTATGGGTGCTAACATTCAAGCATTAAAGAAAGAAGTATTAATGGTATCAGGTGGCGTACACGGTAACGAACCTGCAGGGGAAGAAGGCGTACTTGCTTTCTGTAACGAACTTTGCACAGAATATGGCGAAAATCTTTTAGATTTCTTTGGTGCAATCGTAGTAATGCCAACAGTTCAACCAGATAACCGTCAAGCATTCCTTCGTTTAGACCCAGTAACTAACGTAAACCACAACCGTGATATAATGGAAGCAACCTTATATTCAAGTAGATATCAATTAGCAACATATTATACCTTTATGCCAACCGTTTATATTGACTGTCACGAAGACGAAGGTAGAATGTTGCTTGATGAAAAAGGTTTATATACTGATAACTTAGACGACGTATGTATTCGTTATTCTACAGTATCAAATTCACCATTAGTAACACCTGATGCAGAAGGGTTTGTAGCAAAGAAAGAAACGAGAATGCATCAAATGATGCTTGGCACTATTTCTAATTTAAGAACTACCGGACTTAGACCAACCATATATTTTATGGGAACTTCTAACCCTAACAATATTAAGGACTATCCTATGGCAACGGGTGCATACAACTTCCTTATTGAAGTAATGAGAATATATACGGGTAAAGCACGTTACGAAAGAGCAGTTTGGGCAATGAAAACAGCGTTAAAAGAAATAGTTGCGCAAGTTGTTTCATACGATGGAAAGATTGCTGAAGAAGTTTATGCAAACAGAGAAAGAACTGCAGCAATCACAAAGTTTGATGAAAACCGTATGTTTATATTAGATACTACAGCATCAGGCGTATTAAAGGAAGTAATGCCAAGACCAACTATGTACGCTTGGGGTGAATACAAAGATGCAAACGCAACGAAGACTTATTATTTTAACGATAAAATATCAAAATCTCGTGCTATGCCAACTGCATACGTTGTTGATGCTAACCACCCTAATATTGATAAGATTTTAGACATATTAGACGTTCATAGAATTAAATACACAAAAATCAAAGACGGCAGTAGTTTATTATTAAAGAAATATACTGGTGGATATGAAAATACAGCGTTAACAAGCGCGCAAGAAACTACTTTTGAAAACGGTGCATACGCCGTAACGTTAAACTGTGCAAACGCGTACGTAATAGGTTATTTATTTGAACCGGATAGTCACGACTATACACCACCTGTAGAAGAAGGAAAGGTAAGTGAAACAAGAGTAAGTTTTGCGCATATGGGACTTGTAACTAACGAAAACACAATTTACCGTTCAGAAGTAGATGATATTTACCTAACAATTGAAGGTTTAAGCGTTGACAATCCAACTGATGACAAGGGTGGTTGTGGCTCAGTAATTACAGTAGGAAGCACACTTCTTTCTATAGTACTACTTGCAGGTAGCATAGTTGTACTTAAGAAAAAAGACTAATTAAATAAAAAAACTAAAAACGGTTTAAAGGTTTCTTTAAGCCGTTTTTTTTATTTAACAAATCTTGTCGTTAGTTTTTGTTTTTAGCAAAAAAGAGTATTTAAAGGGAAATATATTTAACAAAAGTTGTTTTTGACCTGCTTTTTTTTAAAAAAATAGTTGCAAAAAAAGGGGACAGTGGTTTATAATAAATATGAAATAACAAATATAATAAAAGGGAGAAGGTTTATGAAAAAAAGACTTACAATTTTATTTGTAGTTTTAATGCTTGTATCAAGTGCTTTGTTTGCTCTTTCAATGACAAGTTTTGGTGTAGGCGCTGCGACTTTAACTACTAATTTTGATTCAGTTACCGACTCAACTGGCGACATAGGTACTAACAAAGTTAACGTTGGTAGTTTTGACATATCAGTAGCAAGTACTTATACTTCTAAAGGTGGTATTGAAGTCGTTGTAGAAAGTGATGAATCATTTATAAGAGTTACAAGTAAGATAGATTCAGGCTCAACTTTCGTGTATCTTAACACAGACCTTACAAAAGGTACTTATAAAGTTAAGGCACAAATTAGACTTAGTGATAACTATGAAACAACAACTTCAAGTTCAGGTAAGTACATTATTTTTAGAATAGGTAACGACCCTACTATGGACGTTGTATGGTATAACAACAGTACTGTTCCTACAACTGAATGGACTACTATTGAAAAGACTGTAGAAGTTACTAAAGACGTTTCTTCAAACAGATTATACTTCTATGCAAAGGCTGGTTCTTACTTTGATATTAAAGAACTAACAATTGAAGGTGGTTCAGACGTACAAGGCGAACAAACTGCAGGTGATATTCCAGTAAAAATTACCTACTACAATCCGTTAGAAAACGCAACAAAGCAACCAACTATAGTCGTTTATAAAGGTATTCATAACGAAGCCGCTTATAGAACGGAAGTTAAGGGTACAACAACTACTGAAGACGGAAAGAAAGTATTTACTGCTAATTTAGTTGAAGGTTTATACTGCGCTAAAGTTTCTTACGGTGGAAGATACGTTGCAAAATACTTTAACGTTAAAACTGGCACTCCAGTAGACCTTGATATTCCATACGACCCAAGTTATGCACAAAACTGGTCAGAAGATATGTCTATAATTCAAACTGATGAGTTTATGGCAAAATTAAGGGCAGAAGATATCGTTGGTTATGAACCAGTTGATACTCCAACTTTCACAAAACACGCAAATTCTATGCAAGAATTTATGACGAATAACGAACTTGTTGAATACGTAAATAACTTAGATGCTAACTCAACAAACTTAAAGGTTTACTATCCGTTTAACCTTTCTAAACTTCAAAACAAAACACCAGTTTTAGTATTTACTAAAAATGCAGATGAATTACCTAACGACTTAAAGGAAGCAGGAACTAAAATTCAAGCATTAAAGAAAGAAGTTTTAATGACAACCGGTGGTATCCACGGTAACGAACCAGGTGGCGCAGAAGGTAACGTTGCTTTTGCAAAAGAACTTGCTGGTAGCTATGGTAACACAGTTTTAGATTTCTTTGGTGCAATCGTTTTAATTCCAAGTGTTGAAGTAGATAACTTCCAACTTTTCGTACGTAATTCTCCAAAAGAATATACAAGAAAGGGAACGGAAGCATTAAACTCAAACAGAGATGCAATGCTTGTAGAACTTGAAGCAACAGAAAACAGACACTTCGTATACAATGCGTTTAACCCAACAGTTTGTATTGACTGTCACGAAGACTTCTCTAAATATACTTTAAATCCAAGCACTCTAATCACTAAAGACGACCAAATGAACGATATAGCGATTAGACACTCAAGTATTGGTAACTCTTCTTTCTATGACAGAGACGGTGCTTACTATCAAAGCAAAGATTCTATCCAAAGCAAAATAATGATGGATTCTATTGATGCCTTAAATGAAAGGGGCTTTAGAACGACTATTTATTATTCAGAAGGTAGCACTCCTGCAGTTGCTAACGGATACTATACTGCAAACGGTTCACTAAGTTTCTTAATTGAAGTAAGACGTATCAATTCTGGTAGGTCACACTACGAAAGAGCGGTATTCGGTATGAGAGAAGCGTTAAAGACTATAACTAACCAAGTTATGTCTTATGAAGGCGAAATTGCTACTAAAGTTTACGCTGGTAGAGAAAGACTTGCTTCTATCACTAAGTTTGATGCAAACAACACTTTTGCTTTAGATGCTGTTTCAGAAAACTTTAGTTATACCGTTGTTAACCCAACAATGCACGCAAGTGGCGAATGGGCAAACGAACACGGCACAAGACAACTAACTGTAAAGAACAAAATTACTAAGACACGTGCAATGGCTACTGCTTACGTAATTGATGCAAATCATCCTTACCTAAACGAAATGTTAAGAATTTTAGACGTTCAAAATATTTCTTATACAAAAATTAAAGCAGGCTCAACCCTATCTTTAAGAAAGTATTTAGGTGGATATCAAAACACTACTATAGGTGATGCTACTGACGTAACGTTTACTGACGGCGCATACGTAGTAACGTTAAATAGTGCAAAAGCATATTTAATTTCTTACCTATTTGAACCAGACGTTTGCAATAGCAATCCATACACAACTTTTGCTCACGCAGGTTACGTTACAAATGAAAACACCATTTACCGTTCAGAAGTAGATGATATGCACTTAGTTGTTGAAAGCCTAAAAGAAGGTTCTTCAACCGATACTCCTGACAATCCAACTGATGACAAGGGTGGTTGTGGCTCAGTAATTACAGTAGGAAGCACAATTCTTTCTATGGTACTACTTGCAGGAGCAACCTTTGTACTTAAGAAAAAAGACTAATCAAAATTTGTTAAACAAAAAAGGACTTGAATTTTCAAGTCCTTTTAATTTTACTTTTTTATTAAACGTTAAATCTAAATAGTACTACGTCGCTATCTTTCATAACGTATTCTTTACCTTCTACTCTAACCTTGCCCTTTTCCTTTGCTTGAACGAAGCCACCAAGTTCAACAAGGTCATCATAGTCAACGACTTCTGCTCTAATAAATCCCTTTTCAAAGTCGGTGTGAATTTTACCTGCCGCTTGTGGCGCTTTAGTACCTTTCTTAATAGTCCAAGCCCTAACTTCCTTTTCACCGGCAGTTAGATAACTGATAAGTCCAAGTAGTGAGTAAGATGCTTTAACAAGTCTATCAAGACCACTTTCTTCAAGACCAAGTTCAGAAAGGAACATAAGTTGTTCTTCCTTTTCAAGCATAGAAAGTTCTTCTTCCGTTTTAGCGCAAATAACAAGCGTTTCAGCATCTTCATTTTTTGCGTATTCAATAACTTTCATAACGAAAGGTAGTTCTTCGTTAGTTTTGCCCATATCGGCTTCTTTAATGTTCGCCGCATAAATTACAGGCTTATTCGTAATTAAGAAAAGGGTGTTTATATATTCCTTTTCTTCTTCCTTACAAGGGAAGTTTCTAGCAAGTTTTCCTTCTTCCATAAAGGCGATTAAGCGCTTTAATAGGTCGGCTTCAATTTGATACTTTTTATCACCGGTTTTTACCATATTTTCTGCCTTAGCAAGTTTTTTAGCAAGAGATTCAAGGTCAGAAAAGATAAGTTCTAAGTTAATTGTTTCAATATCACGGATAGGGTCAATTGATGCTTCAACGTGCGTTATATTTTCATCTTCAAAACATCTAACAACGTGAACTATTGCATCAGTTTCCCTAATGTTTGCTAAAAATTTATTTCCAAGACCTTCGCCACGAGATGCGCCTTTTACAAGACCTGCAATATCAACGAATTCAATAACGGCAGGAGTAACCTTTTTTGCGTTATACATTTTTTCAAGCACGGCTAATCTTTCATCTGGAACGGCAACGATACCAACGTTTGGTTCAATAGTACAGAAAGGATAGTTAGCGCACTCTGCACCTGCGTGAGTTATTGCGTTAAATAAGGTTGATTTACCTACGTTAGGAAGTCCTACTACACCTAATTTCATAATTTATCTCCATTTGTATTTCTTTTCTTACCTATTATATACTAAAATATTTAAAAATACAATAATTTTTGGTTTGCCAAACGGTATAAAAATGTGATAAAATAAAAATGAACTAAAAAAGGAGCCAAAAAAATGGATTACAAAGGTTATATTGCAAGTAAAATTAAAATTGAAGGGGTAGAAACGGAAACGATATCTTCTTTTATTGAAGTTCCACCAACTAACGAAATGGGGGATTTTGCTCTACCTTGCTTTAGATTTTCTAAAATTATGAGAAAGTCACCTATAGAAATTGCTAACCTTTTAAAAGACGCTTTCACTACTGATGACGTTATAAATGAAGTAAACGCAGTTAACGGATACTTAAATTTTAAAATAAACCGTGGTGGTTTTAGCCAAAAACTTATTGAAGAAATTTTAGAAAAAGGGGAAAATTTTGGTAGTAGTGATATAGGTAACGGCAAAACTATTTGTATTGACTATTCTTCAATCAATATTGCAAAACCTTTCCACATAGGTCACTTAAGCACCACCGTAATAGGTAGCGCACTTTGTAAAATTTTTAGATTTTTAGGCTACAAAGTAGTAGGTATAAACCACCTTGGCGACTATGGTACGCAATTTGGTAAACTAATCGTTGCCTTCAAAAAATGGAGCAGTATTGAAAAGGTACAAAAAGGAAGACTAACTGAACTTACTTCTATTTACGTAAAATACCACGAAGAAGCAGAGAAAGACCCTTCTTTAGATGATGAAGCAAGGCATTATTTTAAACTTATTGAAGACGGCGACAAGGAAGCAAACGAACTTTTCAATTTATTTAAGCAAATAACTTTAGAAGAAGTTGAAAAGATTTATAAACTACTTAACGTTGAGTTTGACTCTTACGCAGGGGAAAGTTTTTATAACGACAAAATGGGCGTTGTTATAGACGAACTAACTGAAAAGGGTTTACTAAAGACAAGCGACAAGGCAAAAATCGTAGACCTTGAAAAGTACGATATGCCACCTTGCTTAATATTAAAGTCTGACGGCTCATCACTTTACGCAACGAGAGATATGGCTGCGGCAATTTACAGAAAGAACACTTACGATTTTTATAAATGCTTATACGTTGTTGCTTACCAACAAAACTTACACTTTAAGCAATTCTTTAAGGTTTTAGAACTTATGGACAAGCCTTGGGCAAAAGACCTAGAACACGTTGCTTACGGTATGGTTTCTTTAACGGACGGCGCTATGAGTACAAGAAGTGGTAGGGTTGTTTTACTTGAAGACGTTATAAAAAAATGTATTGAAAAGGCACAAAATATAATTGAAGAAAAAACCCCTGACCTAGAAGGCAAAGAAGAAGTTGCAAGAAAGGTTGGTACTGGCTCAGTTATTTTCGGTGCACTTTGTAACAATAAAATTAAAGATATCGTGTTTAGTTACGACAAAGTATTAAACTTTGACGGGGAAACTTGCCCTTACGTTCAATACACCGTTGCAAGATGTAACAGCGTTTTACAAAAGGGTGGCGAAATCGGTGAGTTTGACACTAATAACTTAAACGAAGATGAATACGCTTTAGTTTCAGTTTTAGGTAGATTTAAGGATACCGTTTTAGATGCAGGGGAAAAGAGAGAACCTTCATTTATTACAAGATACGCACTAGAACTTTCTTCAGTATTCAATAAGTTCTACTTCAACTGCAAAATTATGGGTAGTGAAGAAAAGGTTAAAAACTTAAGACTTGCCCTAACCAAAGCCGTTCAAACGGTATTAACTAACGCGTTTACTTTACTTGGAATTGAAATTCCAGAAAAAATGTAAAAATGAACATAATTTTTGATTTAGACGGAACGCTAATTGATTCTGCCTTTGATATAGCAAAATATATAAATATTACAAGAAAAAAGTGTAATTTACCACCCGTTTCAGTTGATTTTGTAAAGCAAAATTTAGGTAACGGTGCAGAAAGGCTTGTTAAAGGTTGTATGCCTGAAGTTCCTTTTAGCAAAGAAATTTTAGACTATTATAACGAAATTTACACGGCTTGTGATTTTTCTTTAACCGTTTTATTTGACGGCGTAAAAGAAATGCTTGAAAGATTAAAGGGCAAGCACAATTTAGTTGTAATAAGCAACAAACCACAACAAACGGTAGATGAAATTATAAAAAAATTTTTTGATGGCGTGTTTAACCTAGCGCTAGGTGGAAGGGAAAACGCACCGTTAAAACCACAAAAAGAACTTTTTTTAGAAATAAATAAGTATATAACTTTAGACCCTAAAGAAACGGTTATGGTAGGCGATGGCGACACCGACTATCTATTTGCAAAAAACTGTGGACTTAACTATATTTTAGTTGACTGGGGTTATAGAAAGGTAGAAGACTTAAAAGCGCTTGGTGGGGAAAATTTTGCACATACCACTAATGATATTATAAATTTTATAGAAAGTTTGTAGTATAAAAAAGTAAAACTTGCCTAAAATAGTTAAAGGAGGCAGTTTTATGAATAAGGCTTTTGGTATTGGTATGATTTTAGGTTTAGGCGTTGGCGCTTTAATTGTGGCAAACTCAGTTAAAGCAAGAAGTTTTATTAAAACTAAGCAACAAGACGCCATAGATGAAGTTAAAAAAATGACCTCAAAATCAACAAAAACAAGTAAATAATAAAAGGGGGAAAATTTTTCTCCCTTTTTTATTGTTAAAAACAAAAAAATATGGTAAAATAAGTTTATGAGAATTTTAGCGTTAGATATAGGCGACAAAAGAATAGGTTTAGCAATTAGCGACCCGTTTAACAGTTACGCATTACCACTTAAAACTTATTTTAGAAAAAACTTAAAGACGGATTTAGTTGAACTTTCTAAAATCATTAAGGAAAAGGAAATAACCAATATCGTTTGTGGTTTACCCGTTAATTTTGACGGCTCACCAAGTATACAAACGCAAAAAACGGGGTATTTTATTGATAGGTTAAAAGAAACCGTTAACCTGCCTATAGAAACGGTAGATGAAAGATGCACCACCGTAGAAGCCGAAAGGGTGCTTATTGAAGAAAATATGAGTAGGGAAGATAGAAAAAAGGTTGTAGATGCTATTGCCGCCACTTATATTTTAGAAGGATACTTAAACAAAATCAAAAAGGAGATATAAAAATGGAAGAAAAGAAAACTTGTAATTGTGGATGCGAACACGAAGATTGTAATTGTGAACACGAAGATTGTTCATGCGAAAACGTTGTAGAATTTTTTGATGAAAACGGAAAGTCAATCAAGTGTGCGTTAATTGAAACTGTTGACTATAAAGGCAAAACTTACGCTGCTTTTGAAATGGTAGAAGAGGTAGAAGATGAAGAAGCCGACACCGTTTATATTTACGAAGTGGTTGATAACGAAGACGGCGAAACTTCTGACCTTGTTCCTGTTGAAGACGAAGCACTTTTAGACGAAGTGTTTGAAGAGCTTTGCAGACTAATTGAGCAAGAGGAAGAAGAAATGGAAGCCGAAGAACAAAACAGCCTATAATTAAATTAAAAACTAAAACGGTTTAAGATAAATCCTTAAGCCGTTTTTTATTTAACAAATATTGTCTTTTGTTTAACAAATATTGTCCTTTTCTCAAAAAATGTTGAAAAATACAAAAGGCAGAATTAAAATAAATTTTGATAAAATTTATTAGGAGAAAGAAATGAAAAAGAAGTTAACAACCTTATTTTTGGTTTTACTAATACTTTCAACCTTTGCGTTTATGATGAACTCGCTTGTAGGTAGTGCTACTACTGATACCGGCAGGCTTACGTTTGACGGTTTTACGGTAGGCGCAGTTAGTGAAGCAAGAACTTACAACGGCGATAACTATTTTAGCAATATTTCAAAAATGGGTAACGGCGTTAGTTATGAAATTGTGGAAGATGGTGGCGTAAAAGTTTATAGAACCACTTCTCTTTCAGATAGCGCTGCAGGTGGGCATTATATCGGTCTTAAAAATATTACTGCAGGTAGATACTCTTTTGCTTTAACCTTGCGTTTTTCAGACGGGGCAACTTTACCTACTGGTAAAATTCTTAACACTCGTTTAGATAGCGAATCATACACCGATACTCAAATTGATACCTTGTATGAACAAGCAAGTCTAAACGCAGACGGATTTAAAACGATTACTTACGAACTTGACCTTGTAAAATCTCATACAAAGTTAAGACTATACAACCGTTTTAAGACGGGTGGTTATATTGACTTAAAAGAAATTACAATAACTAAATTAGCCGACCCTGAACCACCAAGCACTAACGGGGAAATTGCCTTTGACGGCGAAGAAGGTGCGTTAACGGAAATAACTTATACCGACAATATGGTTAGCAAAATAACCGACTACGGCACGGGTGGAAGTGCAAATATCGTTAAAGATAGCGAAACTTTTGTAAAACTTACTGCAACTGGCGATAAGTTTATCGGTATAAACGGATACTTTAGTTTAAATGCGTTAGAAGTAAACGCAACTTACGACTTTAAGATTGCGCTAAGAATTGGTAGTAACGATTCTAACGGTCAATTCAAAATACAAGAAGGCGGTCGTTTTGCGTTTAGACTATATAATTCAACAACCGTTCAACAAGAAGTGGTTTTAACGGAAGAATATTACGATATGGATATTACCACTTGGCAAACGGTAGCATTTAAAATAAAGACTAATACTTCTTATACAAACTTCCACCTATTTATGTACGGAACTGAAAATAGTTTTATTGATATAAAATCTATTTCTATAACTAAAGGGGAAGAAGATGAAACCCCAACCATTGAAACTCCTGCGCCTGAAACGGAAGGGGAACTTTTATTTAACCTTTCTGACTATACAATCGTTTACGGCGAATACGAAGCAGAACACCTTATGGAAAAATATACAAAGGCTGCAAGTTTTACCGAGTGGGATTTTAACAGACTAATTGCTGAAGAATTAAAAGATAATATTAAAAATACTTTCGGCGTAACCTTGCCTATCGTAAAAGATACGGAAAGCCAAATAACCGATAAAGAAATTTTAATTGGCAATACGAACAGAAAGGATTATCAAGGCTATTTAGGTTTAACTTTTGTTAAAGATTTAACCTTTATTCCTGAAGGGGAAAGTTATGCAGGGGCAGTAAACAACTTTGAATATTCTAAAGTTGACCCGTTTAAGTACGCATACGGCGTACAAGGAAACGATATTTATATCGTTGGTGGATGTCCTGCAACTACTTATTCTGCATCTAACTACTTCTTTGAGTATTTAAAGAAAAACTTAACGGACAACAAAACTACAATTACGGCATCTTGGAAGAAGGTAGGCACGGAAGATATTGAAGTTATAGGTTGTATCGGCGACAGTATCACTCACGGCGTTAAGGCTGATGCTTACGATAGAGGCACGGTTGATACTTACAGTTATTTTTCATATCCAGCATACCTACAAAGACTAAACTGGAAAACTACTTACGTATATAACTTTGGCTATACCGGTAGAACTATGAGAAGCGACTGTGATAAAAATTACCAAAAGGCTTCAAGATGGACAAAAGCAAAGGAAATGATAGAAGTTTTAGACACGGTTGTTATTTCGCTTGGTGCAAACGATACCTACGTATTTGACCCTAACAACGGCTACCACGCTTGGAATGATAACGACAAACAAGCCTTTTACGACAGTTTCTTTGAAATTATTGACACTATAAACGATAAGAATAAAGAAGTTAACTATTTATTCGTTAACTGTACTAAATCGCTTAGAACTCAACCTACGGGTTGTCAAGACTTTATTTTACCTATACAAGCAAAGTGCGTGGAATTAGCAAAAGCAAGGGGTTATAATATTGAACTATTTGATATGAGAGCGCTTAACGAAGAAAAAATACCATCTTCATTATACGGCGATTACACCCACTTTACTTCAGAAGGCTACTTTATTATGGCTAACGGCATTAACGAAGCGTTAAAAGTAGAAACACCTATTCCTGATGCGCCTTCCACTCCTGACGACAAGGGTGGTTGTGGCTCAGTAATTACAGTAGGAAACGTAATTCTTTCTATGGTTTTACTTGCAGGTTCAGTAATTGTGTTAAAAAAGAAAGACTAATTTAATAAAAACTAAAAACGGCTAGTGTCTCTAGCCGTTTTTTGTTGCAAGAAATTGTGTGTTTTTACTGGTTATATATAAATATATATAAAAATTTAAAAAATGCTTAAAAATCGTTGCAAAAAAATTCGTGGTGTGTTAAAATCATAAGGCAAAAAAATTCACACCTATTTAGTTTCGGTTTTCGTTCTTTGAAAAATCTATTCTAATTCAAAGTATTAACCGTGCTTAAAAACTGGTAGGGAGGATTAAACGGAGGATTTTAAAATGGCAGTTATTTCAATGAAGCAATTGCTTGAGGCCGGTGTTCACTTCGGTCATCAAACAAGAAGATGGAATCCAAAAATGAAGAAGTACATTTTTGGTGAAAGAAACGGTATTCACATCATTAACTTAGAAGATACAGTTAAGTTAATTGAAGAAAAGGCTTACAAATTTGTAGTTGACGTTGTTAAAGAAGGTAAATCAATTCTTTTCGTTGGTACTAAAAAACAAGCGCAAGAAGCCGTTCAACAAGAAGCAGAAAGATGTGGTATGTACTACATCAATTCTAGATGGCTTGGTGGTACTTTAACTAACTTCAAAACTATTAGAAGTAGAATTGAAAGACTAAACAAGCTTAACAACATGGAAAAGATGGGTGAATTTGACCTTCTTCCTAAAAAAGAAGTTATCGGCTTAAAAGCAGAAAGAGATAAGCTAGAAACTAACCTTGGTGGTATTAAGGAAATGAGAACTCTTCCTGGTGCAATGTTTATCGTTGACCCAAGCCACGAAGATATCGCAGTTTTAGAAGCAAGAAAACTTCATATTCCTATCGTAGCAATTACAGATACTAACTGTGACCCTGACCTAGTTGATTACGTTATCCCTGGTAACGACGACGCTATCAGAGCAGTTAAGTTAATCGCATCAGTTATTGCTGACGCTGTTATTGAAGCAAAGCAAGGCGAACAAATGGACGCTGAACCAGTTGCTGAAGAAATCGCAAAGGTTGAAGAAGAAGTAGTAGAAGAAAAGAAGCCAGCTAAAAGAGCTACAAAAAAGGTAGCTAAAGAAGCTGAAGTTCAAGAATAATTTTTAAGTAAAGGAGATAAAAATTATGTTTACAGGAAACGACGTTGTAGCATTACGTCAAAGAACGGGTGCTGGTATTCTAGATTGTAAAAAGGCATTAACAGAAACTAACGGCGATATGGAAAAGGCTGTTGATTTCTTAAGAGAAAAAGGTATTGCAACTGCTGCTAAAAAAGCAGGTAGAATTGCTGCTGAAGGTGTTGTAGAAAGTTATATCCACATGGGTGGTAAAGTTGGTGTTTTACTAGAAGTTAACTGTGAAACTGACTTCGTTGCAAGAGGCGACCAATTCAAAGAATTAGTACACGATATCGCATTACACATCGCTGCTGCTAAACCTGAATACGTTTCAAGTGAAGAAGTTCCAGCTGACGTATTAGAAAAGGAAAAGGAAATTTTAAGACAACAAGCTTTAAACGAAGGCAAGCCTGAAAAAATCGTTGACAAGATGGTTGAAGGTAGAATTAAAAAGTTCTATGAAGATTTCTGTTTATTAAACCAAAAATTCGTTAAAGATAGCGACAAGACAATTGAACAAGTTGTTATTGAAGCAACTGCAAAAATCGGTGAAAAGATTTCTATTAGAAGATTCGTTCGTTACGAAATGGGCGAAGGCTTACAAAAGAGAAACGACGATTTCGCTGCAGAAGTAGCCGCTCAAACACAAAAATAATTTATTAAATTGTTTTATAAAATGCAAGTAAATTACTACTTGCATTTTTTTTATATTTATAGTACAATATTAAAGATATAAAATATAAATTCTGTACGGGGGATTTTTAGGGTATTATGGCAAATTTAGCATACAAAAGAGTTATTATTAAACTTTCTGGTGAAGCCCTTTCAGGCGAAGCCGGTCGTGGAATTGACAACACGGTTGTTTCTAACATAATTTCACAAATCAAAAAGATAAAAGAACTTGGCGTTGAAGTTGGTATTACCGTTGGTGGTGGTAACTTCTGGCGTGGTAGACAAGGGGCTGAAATGGACAGAGTTACAGCCGACTATATGGGTATGATGGCAACCGTTATTAACGCACTTGCGCTTCGCGATGCTTTTGAAAGACAAGGCGTACCTGCAATGGTTATGTCTTCAGTTAACATTTCAAAGATTGCCGAACCTTTTGAAACTAAAAGGGCAAACAAACTTCTTCGTGACGGCACGGTTTTAATTTTTGCTTGTGGAACGGGTAACCCTTTCTTCACAACGGACACAGGCGCTGCGTTAAAGGCAATTGAACTTGAAGCAGACGTGCTACTTCTTGCAAAGAACGTTGATGGAATTTATACAGCCGACCCTAAAAAGGACAAAAATGCAATAAAATACACCGACATTTCTTATATGGATTTTATTAGACAAGACTTAAAAGCAATGGATATTACAGCCGTTTCAATGTGTAAAGAAAATAATATGAAGGTTTTAGCCTTTGCGTTATTTGAAGACAACGCATTACTTCGCGTAATCAACGGTGAAAAAATAGGAACGCTTATAAAATAAAGGAGATTAGTTATGGCAATTGAAAACGAACAATACGATTTAATAATGATGGACACAATGGAAAGAACGGAAAAGACCGTTTCAGTACTTAAGGCAGATTATGCAGTAATTAGAGCAGGTAGAGCAAACCCACACATTTTAGACAAAGTGTTAGTTGACTACTACGGAACACCATCTCCTATCAACCAAGTTGGTAACATTTCCGTTTCAGATGCAAGATGTTTAGTAATTGCACCTTGGGACGTTAATATGCTTAAAGTTATTGAAAAGCAACTTTTAGCAGAAAATTTAGGTATAACACCAACTAACGACGGTAAGGTTATTAGACTTGTATTCCCACAACTTACTGAAGAAAGAAGAAAGGAATTAGTTAAACAAGTTAAGAAGATGGCAGAAGATGCAAAAGTTGCAGTTCGTAATATTAGAAGAGATGCAATGGACGCATTAAAGAAAATGAAGAACAATAAAGAACTTTCTGAAGACGACCACGCTACTTGTGAAAAGGAAATTGAAAAGGTTATTTCAAAGACTATTGAACAAGTTGAAGCCGTTTGTGCAGAAAAGGAAAAGGACGTTTTATCTGTATAATGAGTAAAGGCGTTTTTCCTACTCACGTTGGCATTATAATGGATGGCAACGGCAGGTGGGCGACAAAACAAAACAAAAAAAGAACGGAAGGGCATAAGGCAGGTGCAAAAAACGTTGAGTTAATAACTAACGTTGCTTTTTCTATGGGAATTAAAACCATAACCCTTTTTGCCTTTTCTTCTGAAAATTGGAAAAGACCTAAAGAAGAAGTTGACCTTCTTTTCGGGCTACTCAAAAGATATTTTAAAACGCATATAAAAAAGATAATCAAAAACAAAATTAAGTTAAACGTAATGGGCGACTTAACGGCGCTTCCTACTGACCTTAGAGAAATTATTGAAAAACAAATGGAAGAAACCAAGTGTTTTGATGAGCACGTTCTAAATATCGCCATAAATTACGGTGGCAGGGCAGAAATCGTAAAAGCCGTTAAAGAAGTTATAAGTAACGGGGAAGAAATAACTGAAGAAAGTATTTCAAAACACCTTTACACTTACGATTTTGGCGAACCTGAACTTATAATAAGAACAAGTGGAGAAAAGCGACTTTCAAACTTTATGCTTTATCAATCAGCCTACTCTGAATTTTATTTTACCGACGTTTTATGGCCGGACTTTAACGAAGAGTGTTTTAAAAAGGCTATTGATGACTATATGGGTAGAGATAGGCGCTTTGGTAATATAAATGCTTAAAAGAACAATCACGGGCGCTTGTCTTGTAGCCGTTGTAGTCGGCTTTTTCTTTTTAAGACAAGTAGATATAAGACTTTTTGATATTTTACTTGCGCTTTTAATGGCGGTAGGTACTTTTGAAATGCTAAGAGCCTATAAAAATAGTGGCTTCCTGTTTGGCGAAAGCAAAAATAAAAACAACCTTGCCGTTATATTAGGGGTGCTTTTTTCTTTATCGGTAGTTCCTATTTATTTATTTTTAGATATTTTTTATTGTTTAATAGCCTATATATTATTTATCTTAATATATTTAGTACTACACCTAATATTTAAAGAAGGCAGTATCAAAGGATTTAGAAGCAGTTTACTATCAATAACCTATCCAAATGCGCTCGTGTTATTTATAGTTTTAACAAACCATTTAGAAAAAAATAGCCTAATGGCTTTAATTTTAACCTTTGTTATATCATCAGCGACCGACGTTTTTGCATATTTAGTAGGCAGTTTAATAGGTGGCAAAAAACTTTGTCCAAGATTAAGCCCTAAAAAAACGATATCAGGCGCAGTAGGTGGACTTTTAGGTGGCATAATTTCTTGCCTAATTATTTACTTTATATTTAAGCCAACCATTTCATTTATGCACCCTATAGTGTTTTTTGTAATCCTTGGCGTAATATCTTCAGTTTTAACGCAAATAGGCGACCTTTTTGAAAGTGGTATAAAAAGAAGATTAGGCATAAAAGATATGGGCAAAATTTTACCTGGACACGGTGGAATTTTAGATAGAATTGACGGCATTTCTTTTAACGCCGTTATTATATGGATAGCCTTTTTATTGGTATAAAAGGAAAGAAAAAAGAGTATGATTAAAATAGCGTTAATAGGTGGTTTAGGGTCTATAGGAAAACAAACCCTAAACGTAGTTAGAAGACATAGCGATAAATTCAAAATAATATCTTTAGCAACTGGTAGAGCCACTAAAGAGTTTTTTGATGTAGTTATGGAATTTGCTCCTTTAGTTGCTACGGCTGAAACTATGGTAGACGAGCCTATTAAGGTGGACGGCACGGAATTTTATTTTGGCAAGGACGCATACCTTAACGCAATTATAAAAGAAGCAGATATTTTGGTAATTTCAGTAGTTGGTTTTATCGGCTTAAAAGCCGTTCTTAAAGGACTTGAAACTAACAAAAAAATTGCCTTAGCAAACAAAGAGTGTTTAGTTTGTGGTGGCGACCTTGTTATGAAAAAGGCTTTAGAAAATGGCGTTACCATTATACCTATTGATAGCGAACATTCTGCAATCTTTCAAGCACTTTCTTTTGACAAAAACAGAAAGTACAAAAACCTTATTTTAACTGCATCAGGTGGTGCGTTTAGGGATAAAAATAGAGAAGAGTTAAAAACGGTTAAAGCAAAGGACGCCTTAAAACACCCTAACTGGGATATGGGCGCAAAAATAACCATTGACTCTGCAACTATGGTAAACAAAGGCTTTGAGTTTATTGAAGCAAAACATTTATTTAACGCAACAAACGACCAAATAAAAGTGGTACTTCATAGGGAAAGTATAATTCACTCTATGGTAGAGTTTGAAGACAACGCAATTATCGCTGAACTTTCTTATCCATCAATGGAAATTCCTATTAGTTTAGCCTTAACCTATCCTGAAAGGGTAACGGGGGACGTAAACAGTTTAGACTTTACAAAATTAGGAACACTTACTTTTGAAGAATTAAAAGAAGGCAGATACCCTTGCTTTGATATAGTAAAAAGATGTGCGTTAGAAGGTAAAGGTTATCCTTTAGTGGTAAACGCATCAAACGAAGTTTTGGTTAAAGCCTTTTTAGAAGATAGGATTGCCTTTTTAGATATTGAAAGATATTTAGAAGAAACGATAAACGGATTTAGTGGAAAAGACCTTTCTTCTTTTGAAGAAATGGAAGAACTTGATTTATTGATAAGAGAAAAAACAACAAAAATTATAGAGGCGTAAATGACTTATTTATTATATGCAAACGCAGGAGAAGTGTTTTCTTATATAGGATATATTCTTCTTGCGATACTCGTTCTTCTCGTAATGATAACCGTTCACGAACTTGGACATTATATTACGGGAAAAATTTTTAAATTTGGAATAAACGAATTTGCAATAGGCTTTGGCCCTGCAATATTCAAGAAAAACTTAAAATCTGGGGAAAAGTTTTCTTTAAGAATTTTTCCTTTAGGTGGCTTTTGCGCATTTAAAGGGGAAGATGAAGAAATGGATGCCCCTGATGCCTTTAACAAACAAAAACCGTGGAAAAGGTTTTTAGTTTTAATTTCAGGCGCTCTTATGAACTATTTACTTGCTTTTTTAATAATAGCAATTTCTTTTGGCGTTTACGGTCAAGCGCACCTAACAACGCACTTCGTTGAAGGGCCTACTAGCGAATACACGGCAGAATATTCTTTTAGTACGGACGACGTTATTTTGGAAGTTGAAGGAAAAGACGTTTATATGGTTACCGGACTTATAAAAGAACTTGACGGCAAAAAACAAGGCGACAAAGTTGACTTTGTAATTTTAACTAAAGTTAACGGCGAATATCAAAAGGTAGAAAAGCAAATAGTTTTAAGAAAGAACGCAGACTTTAAAAACATAGAACAAGTTGACCTACTTTACGAAGTTTTAGGTATTACGCCTAACGGTTTATATTCGGTTGGAATAAAAATGGGCTTTTTCAAAACAATCGGTAGGGCGTTTATGCACTCTATAGAAATTGCAGGTACAATTTTTATGGTACTTGGTCAACTTCTAACGGGTAAACTTGGTTTAGGCGCAATGGGTGGAACGGTTACCACGATAACTGCAACTGCCGACGTAATAAAACAAGGTGGACTGTATAGCCTATTACAAATGGGCAGTTTTATAGGCGTAAACCTTGCCGTGTTCAATCTTTTACCTATACCTGCGCTTGACGGCTCAAGGGCAGTATTTACAGTAATTGAAGGTATAAGGAAAAAGCCGTTAAATAGAAAGGTTGAAAATATAATTCACACGGTTGGTTTAGTTTTACTTTTAGCATTTGCCATACTATTAGATTTACAGCAATGTTTTTAGCAAAACACATAAAAAAATTGTTGACAATAAAAAAATAAGAGTGATATAATTTATTTCGTTAAATTGATTATTTAGGAGAAGGAAAAATGGCTATTAAAAATGAATATTTATTAAAGCTTTTAGAAGACGTAAAAAAACGTAACCAAAACGAACCAGAATTTATTCAAACTGTTACAGAAGTTTTAACAACTATTGAACCAGTTATTGAAAAAAGACCAGACTATATCAAAGCAGGTGTACTAGAAAGAATAGTAGAACCTGAAAGACAAATTATGTTTAGAGTTCCTTGGGTTGACGACAACGGTAACGTTCAAGTTAACAGAGGTTATAGAGTACAATTCAACTCTGCAATCGGTCCATACAAGGGTGGTTTAAGATTCCATCCATCTGTAAACTTAAGTATCATTAAGTTCTTAGGTTTTGAACAAACTTTCAAAAACAGCTTAACTACACTTCCTATGGGTGGTGGTAAAGGTGGCGCAGACTTTGACCCTCAAGGCAAGTCTGATGCAGAAGTTATGAGATTCTGTCAAAGCTTTATGACTGAACTTACAAGACACATTGGTCCTAACACAGACGTTCCTGCAGGGGATATCGGCGTAGGCGCAAGAGAAGTTGGTTATATGTTCGGTCAATATAAGAGATTAGCAAACGAATTCACAGGCGTTTTAACTGGTAAGGGTATTCCTTACGGTGGTTCACTAATCCGTCCTGAAGCAACAGGTTTTGGTGCAGTTTACTACACGGTAGAAATGTTAAAACACTTTGGCGATACAATTAAGGGCAAGACTGTTGTAGTATCAGGCTTCGGTAACGTTGCTTGGGGTACTGCTAAAAAGGTTGCTGAACTTGGTGGTAAGGTTATCGCTATTTCAGGTCCTGACGGATACGTATATGATGAAGAAGGTGTTGTAACTCCTGAAAAGATTGACTACATGTTAGAAATGAGAGCATCTTGCAGAAACAGAGTTCAAGATTATGCTGATAAGTTTGGAGTTCCTTTCTTCGCAGGTCAAAAACCTTGGGGCTTAAAGGCTGATATCTTAATGCCTTGCGCAACTCAAAACGAAGTTGATATGAAAGAAGCAAAAGAAATCGTTGCAAACGGTATCAAGTACTACGTAGAAGTTTCAAATATGCCAACTACTAACGAAGCAGTTGCATACTTAAAAGAAAACGGCGTTATCGTTGCTCCATCTAAAGCAGTTAACGCAGGTGGCGTAGCAGTTTCAGGTTTAGAAATGAGCCAAAACTCAATGCGTTACAGTTGGTCAGCTGAAGAAGTTGATGAAAAGTTAAAGTCAATTATGGCTAACATCTTCGCAAACAGCATTAAGGCTGCAAACGAATACGGCTTAGGTGACGATTTAGTAGCAGGTGCAAACATTGCAGGCTTTATTAAAGTTGCTGAAGCAATGAAGGCACAAGGTTGTTGCTAATATATACATTATATATAATATAAGGAGAAACAAAAATGGGAAAGATTACTGAAAACACAACTATTTTTGAAGCATTACAAATAAATCCAAATGCAGGTACCATTTTACAACAATATGGTATGCATTGTTTAGGTTGCGCTTTAGCACACGGTGAAACTGTTGGCGAAGCAGCTGGTGTTCACGGCGCCGACCTTGAAGATTTACTTGAAAAGTTAAACGACGTTGAATAATTAACTATTAAAAAGAATAAAAAGTAGTAGTCAAATCGGCTACTACTTGTTCTTTTTTTAATAACAAAAGCATTTTATTGTGGTGTAGAAAGGGGCAAAAATACAACATATTGTGCCCTAAAAAATATTTAAAAAAAATTAAAAAAACAGCTAAAAATCAGTTGACTTATATTGACAAGTTTTGTATAATGAACAAGCTGTGTAATATGGGTTGAAGCGGAAAGTTACTTCAAATTACTTTGTAAAAGATAATTTCTGCTGACAAATGTAGGGGCTAGACTCCTGCGACTAACTTCAAATAAAGGAAATTTTGGTCATTCGCAGCGACTTAAAAAAGTTTTAAGTATCAGCGAATGATTTTTTTATTTTCTAAGTTTGACACACACGGCAAAGTTTACGAAACGTTAGTATAAATGGAGGAATCAAAAAATGGCAAGTCAAAAAATTAGAATTAAGCTTGTATCTTACGACCACGAAATGGTTGACCAAGCAGCACAAAAGATTATTACTGTAATGAAAGAATCTGGTGCAAAAATTAGTGGACCTATTCCACTACCAACTGAGAAGGAAATAATAACTATTCTTCGTTCTCCACACAAATATAAGGACAGCAGAGAACAGTTTGAAATTAGAACTCATAAAAGACTTATCGATATTTACAGCCCTAACATTAATCTATTAAATAGCATTAATTTACCAGCAGGCGTTGATATTAAGATAAAACTATAACAATTATATATTATATGGAGGTGAACTTTATCTATGAATAAAGCAATCATTGGAAAGAAGTTGGGGATGACACAATTGTTCGCCCCAGACGGTACGGTAATTCCCGTTACTGTTGTTGAGGCAGGTCCATGCCCAATCGTTCAAGTTAAGTCATTAGAAAGAGACGGTTACACAGCAATAAAGCTCGGTTTTGACGAAACTAACGAAAAGAAGCTTTCTAAACCAGCAATGGGTCAATTTAAGAAAGCAGGCGTAGCTCCTCAAAAAGTATTAAAGGAATTCAGAGTAGAAGATACTACTGAATACGAAGTAGGTAAGATGATTACTGTTGAAACTTTCGCAGCAGGCGACAAGGTTGACGTATCAGGTTTAACAAAAGGTCACGGTTTCACAGGTGTTATCAAAAGATGGAACAACCACAGACTTAAGGAAACACACGGTGTAGGTCCTGTACACAGAGAAGTAGGTTCTATGGGTGCAAACAGCTCACCATCAAGAGTTTTCAAGGGCAAGAAGATGGCTGGTCAATACGGTCATGAAAAGGTTACAATCCAAAATCTTGAAATAGTAAAAGTCGACGTAGAAAGAAACGCACTTTTGATTAAGGGTGCTATCCCAGGTCCAGTTAAGGGTATAGTAACTATCGAAACTAGCGTAAAGGCTTAAGGAGAAAAGAGTTATGCCACAAGTTAAATTATACAACATGAACGCAAAGGAAGTTGGTACGCTTGAATTAAACGACGAATTATTCAACATTGAATATAACGAATCAGTTATTCACCAAGCAGTAGTAACAAGACTTGCAAATGAAAGACAAGGCACAAAGAGCACCTTAACCCGTAGCGAAGTAAGAGGCGGTGGTGCAAAACCTTGGAGACAAAAGGGTACAGGTAGAGCAAGACAAGGTTCAATCAGAAGTCCACAATGGGTACACGGTGGCGTTGTATTTGCTCCAAAGTCAAGAGACTTCTCAAAGAAGATGAACGTAACTGCAAGAAGAATTGCTATTTTCTCAGCACTTTCTCAAAAAATCAGAGATAATGAAGTTATCTTTATCGACGATATTAAAGTAAGCGCACCAAAGACAAAGGAAATGGTAGCTTTCTTAAAAGCGTTTAACCTTGACAAAACGGTATTGATGGTTATGAACAATAACGACGAAGCAGTATTAAGAGCAGCATCTAACTTAGAAAAGCTTAGCACTCTTCCAGTTGAACAACTCAATACTTATGATATCGTAAAAAACAACAAGCTTGTAATTTCTAAGCAAGCAGTAGAAAAGTTAGAGGAGGTTTACGGAGAATAATGAACGCTAGAGATGTTATTATTAGACCGTTGCTTTCAGAAAAAAGCTATGCGGGAATACAAGAAAAGAACTATGCATTTGTAGTTGCAAAGAGCGCAAACAAAACTCAAATCAAACTTGCAATTGAAGAAATCTTCGGTGTAAAAGTTGCAAGAGTTAACACAGTTAACGTAATGGGTAAGTTAAAGAGAATGGGAAGAAACGAAGGTTTTACTCCAGCTTACAAAAAGGCAATCGTGCAATTAGCAAAAGACAGTAAGTCAATCGAATTCTTCGATTCGTTATCATAAAAACGGAGGAAAACTTAAAATGGCTATTAAAAGATATAAACCGACTTCATCAGCGCGTCGTTTTATGACGATTAACGCTAAAACTGAAGTTACTACAGATAAGCCTCAAAAGTCTTTATTAGAAGACCAAAGACACTCTGGTGGTAGAAACGCCGCTGGTAGAATCACCGTTAGACATATCGGTGGAGGCAACAAGAGAAAGTATCGTATCATAGATTTCAAAAGAAATAAGGACGGAATTCCAGCAACGGTTAAAACAATCGAATACGATCCAAACCGTAGCGCAAACATCGCACTTCTTTTCTACGCTGACGGCGCAAAGAGATATATCTTAGCTCCAGTAGGCTTAAACGTAGGCGACGTTATTATGAGTGGTGAAAATGCAGATATCAAAGTTGGTAACGCACTTCCACTAAACAATATTCCAGTAGGTACGGTTATCCACAATATCGAAATGCAACCAGGTAAAGGTGGTCAAATTGCAAGATCTGCAGGTATGGCTGCTCAACTAATGGCAAGAGAAGGTAAGTACGCAACAATCAAAATGCCAAGTGGTGAAATGAGATATATTTTAGCAACTTGTAAGGCAACAATTGGTCAAGTTGGTAACTTAGAACACGAAATCGTAAGAATTGGTAAAGCAGGTAAGACGAGACATATGGGTATTCGTCCTACAGTAAGAGGTTCAGTTATGAACCCATGCGACCACCCTCACGGTGGTGGTGAAGGTAAGTCACCAATCGGTAGACCAGGCCCAGTTACTCCTTGGGGTAAACCAGCACTTGGCTACAAGACTAGAAAACATAAGAAAGCTTCTGATAAGCTTATTATTACAAGAATTAACTAAAGGAGGGAGATAAAATGAGTAGAAGTATTAAAAAAGGTCCATACGTGGAAGCAAAACTCTTAAAGAGAATTGAAGAACTTAACGCTCAAAACGACAAGAAAGTATTAAAAACTTGGTCAAGAGCATCTACAATATTCCCTCAAATGGTTGGTCATACAATTGCCGTTTACGATGGAAGAAAACACGTTCCAGTATACGTAACGGAAGATATGGTTGGTTGCAAATTAGGTGAATTCGCACCAACAAGAACATTTAAGGGACACGCCGGTGATAAATCAACCGGTGGCAAATAGGAGGTCTAAGTCATGGCTAAGAATACAAAATTAAAGGCTCAAAAGAGAGCAGAAAATAAAGACAATAGACCAAAGGCAATAGCAAAGCACGTAAGAATTTCTCCTTACAAAGTAAGAATCGTTCTTGACTTAATTAGAGGCAAGAGCTATAGAGAAGCTGAAGCTATTCTTGCAAACCTTTCTAAATCATCAGCAGAACCAATTAAAAAGGTATTAGATTCTGCTGCAGCAAACGCAGAACACAATTTAGGAATGGATAAGGAAAACTTATTCGTTGCGGCATGCTTTGCGGACCAAGGTCCTACATTAAAGAGAGTAATGCCAAGAGCACAAGGCAGAGCCTTCAGAATTTTAAAGCGCACAAGTCACATCACCGTGATTTTAGATGCAAAGGCTTAAGGAGGAATTATGGGACAAAAAGTTAATCCACACGGCTTAAGAGTGGGCGTTATAAAAGATTGGGATACGCAATGGTTTGCGTCTAAAAAAGATTTTGCTGCATTCATTAAGGAAGACTACGAAATTAGAACTTTCTTAAAGAAGAAGTACTATCAAGCTGCAATTTCAAAGATTATCATTGAAAGAGCTGCTCAAAAACTTGTTATCACAATTCACACTGGTAGACCAGGCGTTCTAATTGGTAAACAAGGTAGCGAAATTGAAGTAATTAAAAAGGGCGTTGCAAAATTATCAGCAAGCAAACAAATTTCAGTAAACATTATTGAAGTTAAAAAGCCTGATAGTGATGCACAATTAACAGTAGAAGCAATTGCTGCTCAAATTGAAAAGAGAGTATCTTTCAGAAGAGCAATGAAACAAGCAATTTCAAGATCTATGAGAAGTGGTATCAAGGGTATCAAAGTAATGGTAAGCGGTCGTCTTGACGGTGCAGAAATCGCAAGAAGTGAAAGTTACCATGAAGGTTCAATTCCTCTTCAAACACTCCGTGCAGACATTGATTACGGTTTTGGTGAAGCGCATACTACTTTCGGTGTAATCGGTATCAAATGCTGGATTTATAAAGGCGAAGTTATCGGTGCACCAAAGAAGAAACTAGCTGAAGGAGGCGAAGCATAATTATGTTAATGCCAAAAAGAGTTAAAAGAAGAAGAGTACACCGTGGTAGAATGACGGGTAAATGTAATAAGGGTAATCAAATAGCTTACGGCGAATACGGTTTAGTAGCTTTAGAACCAGCTTGGATTAAATCTAACCAAATCGAAGCAGCACGTATTGCTATGACAAGATTTATCAAGAGAGGCGGTAAAGTTTGGATTGATATATTCCCTCACAAACCAATAACAAAGAAACCTGCTGACAGCCGTATGGGTAGTGGTAAAGGTTCAGTTGAATATTGGGTAGCAGTAGTAAAACCAGGTAGAGTTATGTTCGAAATGTCAGGCGTACCTGAAGATATTGCAAAAGAAGCTATGAGACTTGCAGGTAGCAAACTTCCAATCAAAACGAAGTTTGTTAAGAGAGAAGTAGCACAAGAAATAAAAGAAGAAGGCGGTGAAGGTTAATGAAAGCAAAAGAACTTCATGGTTTAACAAATGAAGAATTAAATACAAAGCTTGGCGAATTAAAGGAAGAATTATTTAACCTTCGTTTCCGTCATGCAACCGGTCAATTAGAAAATCCGGTAGCCTTAAGAACTTGCAAAAAAGATATTGCAAGAATTCAAACAATTCTCCGTCAAAGAGAATTAAAGGCTTAAGGGGAGGTTTAATATGGAAAGAAATTTAAGAAAAGAAAGAGTAGGAATTATTGTTTCAGATAAAATGGATAAAACGGTAGTAGTTGCTATCGAAGAAAAGTTTAAACATCCTCTATACAAAAAGACAGTAAAAAGAACTAAAAAGTTTAAGGCGCACGATGAACAAAATAGTTGCGGAATAGGCGATAAGGTTCGTATAGTCGAAACCAGAAAACTTTCTAAGGATAAGAATTGGAGAGTTGCTGAAATTATCGAAAAGGCTAAGTAGGAGGACACGATAATGATACAACCACAAACAAGATTAAAGGCTGCTGATAACTCAGGAGCAAAAGAATTAATGTGTATCAAAGTTTTAGGCGGTTCATTCCGTAAAACTGGTAACATCGGCGACGTTATCGTAGCAAGTGTTAAGACTGCAACTCCTGGTGGAGCAGTTAAGAAGGGTGAAGTAGTAAAGGCAGTTATCGTTAGAACTTCTAGCGGTATCAGAAGACCAGACGGAACCTACATTAAGTTTGACGAAAACGCAGCAGTTATCATTGACTCAAACAAACAACCAAGAGGAACACGTATCTTTGGGCCAATCGCAAGAGAACTCAGAGAAAAGGATTACATGCGTATAATTTCCCTTGCACCGGAAGTTTTATAAGGAGAAACTATTATGAAAATTAAAAAGAACGATACAGTTTTAATTTTAACCGGTGACGACAAGGGTAAGACCGGTAAGGTTTTATTTGCAGACCCAAAAGCAAATAAAGTAGTCGTTGACGGTGTAAACATTCAAAAGAAACATAAAAAGGCAAGACGCGCTCAAGAAACAAGCGAAATCGTATCTCAATCAGGACCAATCAATGCATCTAACGTAATGGTTGTTTGCCCAGTTTGCGGTAAAGCAACAAGAGTTGGATACAAGACTGAAGGCGATGCAAAAGTTCGTTTCTGTAAGAAGTGCGGTGCAGTTATCGGAACTCAAAAGGACGTAAAAGAAGCTGAAAAGCCAGTAAAGAAGGCTACAAAGAAGGCTGAAACTGCTGAAAAGGCAGAAGCTCCTGCAGAAAAGAAAACTGCAAAGAAAACTACAACAACTAAAAAGTCGACTACTACTAAGAAGGCTGACGGCGAAAAAGCTCCAGCTAAAAAGAGTAGCACTAAGAAGGAAGCGTAAGCTTAAACGGAGGATAGATAAATGGCAGAAAACAGAGTTAAGACAAGATATAAAGAAGAAGTTGTTCCTTATCTTGTTAAAAAGTTTGGTTATAAGAACGTTAATGAAGTTCCAAAGCTCGTTAAAATCACCATCAATTCAGGTTTAGGCGACGTTAAGGATAACGCAAAGAGCGTACAACAAGCAGAAGCTGAACTTGCTTTAATTGCTGGACAAAAGCCTGTATTAACAGTTGCAAGAAAGTCTATTGCAAACTTTAAAGTAAGAGAAGGTCAAAACGTTGGTGTAAAAGTTACTTTAAGAGACATCAGAATGTACGAATTCTTCGACAAGTTCGTATCAATCGTATTACCACGTGTTAGAGACTTTAGAGGTGTTTCTACAAAGTCTTTCGACGGAAGAGGTAACTACGCAATGGGTGTTAAGGAACAATTAATTTTCCCTGAAATTTCATACGACCAAGTAGAAAAAGTAAGAGGTTTTGATATTTGTTTCACAACAACTGCTAAAACTGATGAAGAAGCAAAAGAATTGTTAGCAGCAATGGGCATGCCTTTTGCTACGAAGTAATTGGATATAAGGAGTTAATAAAATGGCTAAAAAAGCAATGATAAATAAACAACAAAAACCAGCAAAGTTCTCTACAAGAGCATATACAAGATGTTCAATTTGTGGAAGACCACACGCAGTTATTCGTAAGTATGGTATTTGCCGTATTTGTTTTAGAAATTTAGCATATAAAGGTCAAATTCCTGGCGTTAAAAAGGCTAGTTGGTAAAAGGAGAAAAAATCATGACAGATGTAATTGCAGATATGCTTACAAGAATTAGAAACGCTCTTCTTGCAAAGCATGAAACAGTAGAAATTCCTGCTTCTAACTTAAAAAAGGCAATCGCTAACATCCTACTCAAAGAAGGATATGTTAATGATGTACAGTTTGAAGAAGGTATTCAAGGCAAAATCATAATCACTTTAAAATATAGTGCAAATGGTGAAAAAGTTATCACTGGTTTAAAAAGAGTAAGTAAGCCAGGTCTTAGAATTTACGTTGGTGAAAGCGAAATTCCACAAGTTTTAGGCGGAATGGGTATCGCAATCCTATCAACTTCTAAGGGAATTATGACAGGTGCAGAAGCTCGTAAAGCTCATCAAGGCGGCGAAGTTCTAGCATACGTTTGGTAAGGAGGATTAGGTATTATGTCAAGAATAGGTAATGCTCCGGTGTCAATTCCACAAGGCGTACAAGTTACAACTGCTAACGGCGTTTTAACTGTAAAAGGACCAAAAGGAACTTTAACACAAGATTATGATACAAAAATAACAATCACAGTAGACGGTAACGTTGCTCGTTTAACAAGAGCAAACGAAGAAAAGGCTACTAAAGCAAAGCACGGCTTATACAGAGCTTTATTAAACAACATGGTTAAGGGTGTAACTGAAGGTTTCCAAAAGACTTTAGTTGTTAACGGTGTAGGTTATAAAGTTGCAAAACAAGGTAACAAAGTCGTATTAAACGTTGGTTACTCTCACCAAGTAGAAGTTGCTGAAGTTGACGGCATTTCTTTAGATTGTCCAAACCCTAACGAAATCGTTGTAAAAGGTATTGACAAGGTAAAGGTTGGTCAAATGGCTGCATCTATTAGAAGTATCAGAGAACCAGAACCTTATCACGGTTACGGAATTCATTACAGTGACGAAGTCATTGAAAGAAAAGAAGGTAAGACTGCTGGTAAGTAATTTAAATAACTTTTGGTGGAAAATCTGCCAACAGTACCTATGGGTACGAAAAGTATTAAATTAGGAGAAGTAAAATGATTACTAAAATTAATAAGAACGAAGACAGACAAAAGAGACATAGAAGAGTTAGAAAGAAGGTTTCTGGTACTGCAAGCGCACCAAGACTTTGCGTTTACAGAAGCTTAAACCACATCTATGCACAAATTATTGACGATACTGTAGGTAATACTTTAGTTGCTTCATCAACTTTAGATAAAGAAGTTAAGGCGCAAATTGAAGGAAAGACAAAGAAAGAAGAAGCTAAAATCGTAGGCGAAGTTCTTGCTAAAAAAGCATTAGCAAAAGGCATTGAAAAGGTAGTTTTCGATAGAGGCGGATACATCTATACGGGTCGTGTAGAAAGCTTAGCAGACGGCGCTAGAGAAGCCGGCTTAAAGTTCTAAAATAATTAAGGAGAGAAATTAAAATGGCAAGAGAAGGAAGTAGAGCACCTAGAAAGGCCGATGAAAACGACGGTTTAATTAAAAAGCTTATCGCTGTTAACCGTGTAACAAAGGTTGTTAAAGGTGGTAGAAATATGCGTTTTTCTGCTCTCGTAGTTATTGGCGACGGAGCAGGTAGAGTAGGCTGTGCAATGGGTAAGGCTAACGAAGTACCTGAAGCAATTGAAAAGGCTACAAACAGAGCAAAGAAGGATATGGAATTATGTTCATTAGTAGGAACAACTATTCCACACCAAGTTGTAGGTAAGTTTGGCAGAGGTTCAGTATTAATGATGCCTGCTGAAGAAGGTACCGGTGTTATCGCTGGTGGTCCAGTACGTGCCGTAATGGAAGCTGTTGGTATTAAAAACATCAGAACAAAGTCACACGGAACGAACAACCCTATCAACTGTGTAAAAGCAGCAATTCAAGGTTTAAGAGAATTAAGAACTGTTGAAGAAATTGCAAAACTTCGCGGTAAGACCGTAGAAGAAATTAACGGTTAATGGAGGGTACTTTTATGGCAAAGAAAAAAGAACAACAAATAAAAGTTACACTTATCAGAAGTACTATTGCTTGTTTACCTAACCAAAAGAAGGTAGTAGAAGCATTAGGCTTAAAGAAGATTAACTCTTTCAGAATTCATAACGAAAATCCTTGTATTTTAGGTATGATTAATAAGGTAAGCCACCTTGTTAAAGTTGAAAAGATATAATCTTTATTAAAAGGAGTAAGTAAAAATGAGAATAGATACTTTACAACCTGCAGTTGGCGCAAACACTGCAAGTAAAAGATTAGGTAGAGGTATTGGTTCAGGACTTGGCAAAACCAGTGGTAAAGGTCACAAAGGTCAATGGGCTAGAAGTGGCGGCGGCGTAAGAGTTGGTTTTGAAGGTGGCCAAATGCCTTTAATTAGAAGACTTCCAAAGAGAGGCTTTAACAACCACTTTAAAAAGGTATATGCAATCGTTAACCTATCAACTTTAGAAAGATTTGAAGCAGGTACGATTATTGATGCAGAAGTACTTCTTGAAAACGGTATGATTAAAGATACTAAAAACGCTGTAGGCTTAAAAGTTTTAGGTAATGGTGAATTAACTAAGGCTCTTACCGTAAGAGCGTCAAAAATTTCAGAATCTGCAAAAGAAGCAATTGAAAAGGTTGGCGGAACAGTAGAATTAGTATAATTTCTCTAGAGGAGGATAATGATGTTTAAAACGTTTATAAACGCATTTAAAGTAAAGGAAATAAGAAGAAAAATTCTTATCACTTTCGCTTTAATACTCGTATATAGAATTGGTTGTTATATTCCAGTTCCGGGTGTTAACTTAATTGATAGCGAATTATCAAACTACACTTATTTCCAAATAATGAATGCTGTATCAGGTAGTGCACTTCAATATGGTACGTTATTCGCAATGGGTATTGGACCATACATCAACGCATCAATCATTATACAGCTATTAACTGTTGCAATTCCAAAGCTTGAACAATTAAGCAAGCAAGGAGAAGAAGGTAGAAAGAAAATCTCTAATATCACAAGAATCGTAACAATCGTTCTTGCAATTGCACAAGCAATCGGTATTTTATTAGGATTTAAAGAATACGTTGACCCAGCTGCTATCTTTGGTGCAGACGGTTTTGCAAAAGTGTTAAGTTATGCGTTCTGGGTAATTATGTATACGGCTGGTGCATCACTAACAATGTGGATTGGCGAACGTATCACAGACCACGGCATATCAAACGGTATATCAATTCTTATCTTCGTAGGTATTGTTGCAACAATTGGCCAATATGCTATTAGCACTATCACCGATTTATTCAACGGTGGTGACCCTAATACAATTTGGGAATTAGTTGGTTTCGTAGTTGCTGCGTTAGTAATCTTTGCTGCAATCGTTGCAGTTGATAGAGCAGAAAGAAAAATTCCTGTTCAATACGCAAAGCAAATTAAAGGAAGAAAGATGTATGGTGGTCAATCAACCCATATTCCTATTAAGGTTAACGGTTCAGGCGTAATGCCACTTATCTTTGCGTTTGCAATCTTAAGTTTCCCTGACCTAATCATCAATATGTTCGGAATGTCTAGTGATAACTGGTATTCAAGAAACATGGGAACGGGTAGTTGGTTATATACTGTAGTATTATGTGCATTGATTTTATTCTTCGCATACTTCTACAACCAAATTCAATTCAATCCAGACGACGTATCAAAGAGTATTCAACAAAACGGTGGATTTATTCCAGGTATTAGACCAGGTAAACCTACTGCAGACCACTTAAAGAGAATTTCTAACAGAATCGTACTATTTGGTGCAATATTCTTAGCAATAATTGCTCTTATTCCATCAATCGTGTTTAAGGCAATTGACGCAAGTTTAGTTAACGTATTTAGTGCGACGGGACTACTAATCATCGTATCAGTAGCACTTGAAATTAACCAAGGTTTAGAATCTCAAATAATGATGAAAAATTATAAAGGTTTTCTAAAATAAGAAAAATGAAAGTTGTTTTGATGGGACCTCCTGGTTCAGGTAAAGGCACCCAAGCTAAATTTATTGCTAATAAGTTTAATCTAACACACGTGTCAACGGGTGATATATTTAGAGACAATATCAAAAAAGAAACTCTTTTAGGGAAAGAAATAAAGGGTATTATTGACAAGGGTAATTTTTGCCCAGACGAACTTACGATAGAGTTAGTAAAAAACAGACTAAAAGAAGAGGATTGCCGTAAAGGATTTGTTCTTGACGGCTTCCCAAGAAACCTTATACAAGCCAAAGCGTTGACGGAGTTTAACGAAGTTGACGTGGTAATAAGAATCAGCGTAGAAAATGAAATCATTAAAAAACGATTAACGGGCAGAAGAAGTTGCGTTAGTTGTGGTGGAACTTTCCACGTTGATAATTTAGAAAACGTAAACGTGTGTCCAACTTGTGGTGGAGAACTTTATATAAGGGAAGACGACAACGAAGATACTGTAAAGCACAGATTAACAGTTTACGAAAATCAAACGGCGCCACTTATTGACTATTACGAAAAGTTAAATCTTTTAGCAACGGTTGATGGTGATGATGAAATTGAAAACGTTACGTTAAAAATTATTAAGGTGCTTGAAAGTTTATGATAACGGTTAAAACTAATAAAGAAATTGAACTCATGCGTGATGCAGGTAAAATTACAAGGGACGTTTTAGAACACCTTAGAATTAACCTAAAAGCAGGTATGACGACAAAGGAATTAGACAAACTTGCATATGATTTTATAACAAAGCAAGGAGCAACTCCCTCTTTTTTAGGTTACTATGGATATCCAGCAACTACTTGTATATCAATAGATGAGCAAGTAGTTCACGGAATACCAAGTGATGATAGAATTATCAAAGAAGGAGAAATAGTAAGCATTGACGTTGGCGCAATATACAAAGGCTATCACGGAGATGCTGCAAGAAGTTTTCACGTAGGAGAACTTTCTCCTGAGAAAGCAAAGCTTGTAAAAGTAACTGAAGAATGTTTTTTCAAAGCAGTTGAGAATTTAAAAGACGGAACGCCACTTGGCAATATCGGTTATTATATTCAACAACACGCAGAATCAAACGGATTTTCAGTAGTAAGAGCGTTAGTTGGTCACGGAATAGGTACTAACATGCACGAAGACCCATCAGTTCCAAACGTTGGAAAGAAGGGTACGGGCATAAGGCTAAAAGCAGGTAACACTATTGCGATAGAACCAATGATAAACATGGGAACGTTTAAGGTTGACTTTTTAAAAGACGGCTGGACGGTTCTCACACAGGATAGAAAGCCTTCAGCGCATTATGAAAATACTGTGCTAATAACTGAAGAAGGCGTGGAAATTTTAACTTTGTAATTAAAAAAAGGAGGATAGAGTTTGTGTCAAAAAATGATGTCATAGAAACTGAAGGTGTCATTGTCGAAGCGTTACCAAATGCGACCTTTAAGGTAAAACTTTCAAACGGTCACGTGATAACGGCATATATTTCAGGCAAACTTAGAATGCATTATATAAAGATTATACCTGGCGACAGTGTAAAACTTGAAATGAGCCCTTACGATTTTACTAAGGGAAGAATAATATGGCGTAGTAAAAACTAACATAAACTACTAAAAAAGGAGAAAGAAAAATGAAAGTAAGACCATCAGTTAAGCCTATGTGCGATAAATGTAGAGTTATTAAAAGAAACGGAAAGGTTATGGTAATTTGTTCAAAGAACAAGAATCATAAGCAAAGACAAGGCTAATTAGTTTTATAAACTATTGATGCTAGAAAATAATTTATTCTAAAAACACTTTTTACATTCCAAATTCTAAAAGGTGGCTTTTAGGGTGTTAATATAAAAAATAAAA
>JAFVYV010000004.1 GCA_017508485.1 Clostridia bacterium
ACTACAATATAAAAAACGCCCATTTTCAACTAAAAATAGCCAAAAATAAGCGTTTTTTGAATATTGGCAGGGGAGACGCGATTCGAACACGCAACCTACGGTTTTGGAGACCGCTACTCTACCGTTGAGCCACTCCCCTAAAAAAACTATTTCAAGCGAAAATTATTATATACTAAAAAAAGTTATAAGTCAACAAAATAAATACATAAAATTTATTGAAAATGCAACTATTTTAGTATATAATAGGTATGAAAAGAAAATTTTTTGGTGAAATGATGAAAGAAGTTTTAATTTATACTGACGGTGCTTGTTCTGGCAACCCTGGTGCAGGTGGATACTGTGCCATATTAAATTATCAAGGGGTTGAAAAGGTTGTTAGCGGGGGTGAAAAACTTACAACTAACAATCGTATGGAAATGCTAGCAGTTATTAACGGTATTAAAGCATTAAAAGAGCCTTGCATAGTTAAAGTTGTAAGCGATTCACAATACGTTGTAAGCGCTTTTGCTAACGGTTGGATATATTCTTGGCAACTTAACGGTTGGAAAACGGCTAATAAAAAAGAAGTAAAGAACGTTGACCTTTGGGAAGAATTGATTGCGCTTACTAAAATACACCAAATTGAGTTTATAAAAACACTTGGTCACGCAGATGATGAACTTAACAACCGTTGTGATAAAATTGCAAGGGAAGAAAGCAAAAAGTTTTAAAAATTGACTTAAAATATTCTAACTAATCGTATAATATTTATTATGAAGAGAATAAGTATTATCAATTTAGTGTTAAACCTTTTTTTAATAGTGTTAATAGGCGTTATGGCAATAGTTTTTTTATGCCTATATTTAGACACTTTTAAGGAAGGTTTTTTGTTTTTAAACGGGAGTTTTTTAACGCAAATAGGGGTTAGCATAGTTATAATTTTTACCATTTTTACCATAATTTTAAGGGTTAGGGAAAAGAAAGTTATCTTTAAAATTTTTTATCTTTTAATATTTTTAATTTTCTTATTTTTTTGCGTTTTATATTTTCTAAAAACAAGTGGTTTTTTGGATAAAATTGACAGCGTTGAAGATTTTAGAAGGTTGATTTCTTCCTTTGAAGAAAAAGCCGTTTTTGTCTTTATTTTACTACAGTTTTTAAGTGTTTTAGTACTGCCTATTCCAGGCATTGTTTCAATCGGTGCAGGACTTCTTTCTTTTGGCGTTATAAAGGGGGCGATTTATAGTTATATCGGCATACTTTTAGGCTCTTTAACAGCATTTTTTATAGGCAAAAAATTTGGATATAAATTCGTTTCTTTTATTCTTTCAAAAGAGACCGTTGATAAAGGGTTAAATATGATAAAAGGTAAGGATAAATTGCTACTTACTTTTATGTTTTTATTTCCATTTTTTCCAGACGACCTTTTATGCTTTGTTGCGGGTCTTTCAAGCATTGATTATAAGTATTTTATTTTGATGATTTCTTTAACAAGAACGATATCAATTTTAACCGTTTCTTTATCATTAAATAACAGTATAATTCCGTACACGACTTGGTGGGGAATTATTATTTGGATAATATTATTTTTAGTAATTGCTTTTTTAAGTTATCAAGTATATAAAAATAGTGATAAACTTAACAAAATTATTTTTAAAAATAGGGGAAATAAAAGGAAAACAACTTGCATTAAAAAATAAATTATAGTATAATAAAAAAATGAATATTTTAGTTTGTAATGATGATGGAATTAAATCAAAAAGTTTGCTTGTTTTAGCAAAAGAATTATCAAAAACACATAACGTTTTGGTTGTTGCGCCATCAAAAAATAAATCTGCTTGTGCACATAGTTTGACCGTGCATTCTAAAGTTAAACTTAAAAGGTATAAAAAGGTTAAAGATTTAGATATGTACTCGCTTTCAGGCACTCCTGCCGATTGCGTAAAGTTTGCTAACCACGTTTTTACTGATTTTAAGATTGATTTAGTTGTATCTGGTATAAACAAAGGGCATAACTTAGGCACGGATATTTTATACTCAGGCACTCTTTCAGCAGCAATTGAAGGTGCGCTTTTAGGATATAACAGTATTGCCTTTTCTTGTGTTTCTTTTTTAGAAGATAATTTAGATTTTTGGTCAAAAAAGTGTGTGGAAATTATTGATAAGTTGATTACTGTTTCAAAAAACGGCACTATTTGGAACGTAAATTTTCCTAACTTTGATATAAAAGAGGTAAAAGGCATAAAATTTGTTTCTTTAGGAAATCATTTATATAACGACCATTATGAAAAAAGTGGCGTAAACAATTTTAAGTTGGTAGGAGAGCCACTTCCGTTAGAAAATAATTTTGAAATAACCGACGTAGAGTGTTCAAGAAAGGGTTATATTACCATAACGCCTATTTTGTTTGATAAAACTGACTACTCTAAACTTAAGGAGTGTGAAAGTTTATGAAAAAGGTAGTTGTAATAGGTGGTGGACCTGCCGGTATGATGGCTGCAATTAAGTCGGCAGAACAAAACCAAGTAATTTTACTTGAAAAGAACGAAAAGTTAGGCAAAAAACTTTATATAACGGGTAAAGGTCGTTGTAATTTAACAAACAACGTTGAAACTGTTGAGTTTTTTGAAAAAATAGTTTCAAACAAAAAGTTTACTTACAGTAGTCTTTACAACTTTTCACCAAAAGATGCTATAGAATTTTTTGAAAATAACGGTTTAAGTTTAAAAACCGAAAGGGGTAATAGAGTTTTTCCACTTTCAGATAAGGCAAGTGACGTTACGAAATGTTTAGAAAAGTTGTTAAATAAAAAGGTTGACGTTAGACTTTCTACAACAGTTTTATCAATAGATAAAAACGGCGATATTTTTATTATAAAAACGGACAAGGGTGATATAACTTGTGATAGTGTTATACTTTGTACGGGTGGTAAATCTTATACTTCAACTGGTAGCACGGGCGACGGATATAATTTTGCTAAAAAATTTGGGCATACGATAGTTGACTTAAAACCTGCTTTAGTTGGACTTACAGTTAGGGAATATTTTTGCAAAAAATTACAAGGTGTTTCACTTAAAAACGTTACCTTAAAGGCAAAATATAAAAACAAAGTTATTTATGATGAACTTGGCGAACTTTTATTTACGCATTTTGGAATATCAGGACCGTTGGTTTTATCACTATCTAGTTTAATCAATAGAAAAGAATGTGAATTTTTAAATGTTGCTATTGATTTTAAGCCTGCGTTAACAAAAGAAATGCTTGAAAATAGGCTATTAAAAGAGTTTAAGGAATTTAAGGGTAAAAGTATTAAAAGCGCAATGTATACGCTTTTACCAAAATCGGTTGCTGAAGTTGTTTTAGATAGGGCAAATATTCTTTACGAAAAAAAGGTAGATGAAATTTCCCAAAAAGAAAGAAATTTAATAATTGAATTACTTAAAAACTTTGAATTAACGGTAAACGGACTTAGACCACTTGAAGAAGCAATTGTTACGGCAGGTGGCATAAACGTAAAAGAAATTAACCCAAGCAGTATGGAAAGTAATATAGTTAAAGGCTTATTCTTTGCTGGTGAAGTAATTGATATTGATGCCTTCACCGGTGGGTTTAATATACAACTTGCATTATCTACAGGATATCTTGCAGGGGAAAATGCATAAAAGGAGATACTTATGAAAAATTTTATTAATATCGCATTAGACGGTCCATCAGGAAGTGGTAAAAGTACCGTTGCAAAAGCACTTTCAAGTGAACTAAACATTTTATATTTAGATACTGGTGCTATGTACCGTGCAACTGCATTAAAAACTTTAGAACTTAATATTGATACCTTTGATGAAGAAGGCGTAAAAACTTTTATTGACGATATCAATTTAGAAATTAAGTACGTTGACGGTGCGCAAAGAACTTTTTTAGATGGCATTGACGTTTCTGAAAAGATTAGAGAACCACACGTTTCAATGGCTGCGTCTAACGTTTCAAGTTTAAGATGCGTAAGACTTAAAATGGTTGATATGCAAAGAAAAATTGCTGACAATATGTCTTGCGTATTAGACGGCCGTGATATCGGCTCTTACGTTTTACCTAACGCTAAATTTAAGTTTTACGTAACAGCATCAAGCGAAGTTCGTGCATTACGCCGTTATAAAGAATTAGTTGCAAAAGGTCACCAAGTTGACTTAAAAGAATTACAAAAAGAAATTGACCAAAGAGATTATAACGATAAAAATAGAGATTTTGCGCCACTTAAACAAGCAGAAGACGCAATTTATTTAGATACTTCTGATATGTCTATTGATGAAGTTGTTTCATTTATTTTAGGAAAAGTTAAGGAATAAAATGGCACATAAAATTAAGTATGCAGGAAAGAGATTTTTATTAGCAATATTTAATTGCTTTTATCCTGTAAAGGTTTATGGTAAACAAAATTTGCCTGAGGGCGGTGCATTAATAGTGTCTAACCATTTTAGTGCTATTGACCCTGCTATTATGCATAGAGTTTATCATAAAGATATATACTTTCTTGCTAAAAAAGAAATTTATGAAAAAAAGGTTTGGCACGCAATATTAAATTCGCTTGGTGCAATTCCTATTGATAGGGAAAACGTTGACCTTCCTTCTATGATGAAGGCAATTAGAACTCTAAAAGAAGGGCATAAGTTAGTAGTTTATCCTGAAGGAACAAGAAATAAAACGGGTTCCAATGAAATACAAGACGTAAAAGCCGGTTCAGTTTTATTTTCAATAAAAGCAAAAAAACCTATCGTTCCTGTAATTGAATACAAAAAACCTAAACTTTTTAGGCGTTCTTATTTATACGTAGGAAAGCCTTTTGAATTTAGTGATTTTTATGATAAAAAATTAACGCAACAAGATTATAAAGAATTAGAAGTTGTGTTAAAAAATAAAATGGTAGAAGCCAGAAAGGCTTTGATTGAAATATTAGAAAATGGAAATAATAGTAGCAAAAAATAGTGGTTTTTGTTTTGGCGTTAAAAGAGCCATTGATGAAATATTAAAAAACAAAGATAGCCAAGTTTTAGGTGATATAATTAACAATAGAATTGTTATTGCTGATTTACAAAAACAAGGCATTAACTTTGTTTATGACAAAGAATCGGTTACGACGGATTCCGTTATTATAAGGGCTCACGGCGAAGCAAAAGAAGTATTTGACTATTTTGAAAATAAAGGGATAAAGGTTATTGACTGTACCTGTCCGTTTGTTAGAGATATACAAGTAAAGGTTGAAAAATATTATAAAAACGGATACAATGTTTATATTTTAGGTAAGGCAAACCACCCTGAAGTTATAGGTATAAACGGTTGGTGTAATAATCAAGCAACTATTTCAGAAACGGGCGAAGATTTTGACATAAAAGAGGGCGAAAAGGCCTGTGTAGTAGCTCAAACCACTTTATCTACTGAAATATTTAATAAATTTTTAAAAAATGTCGAAGATAAAGGGTTAAAAACAGTTGTGATTTTTAAAACAATTTGTTATACTACTACTAGTCGGCAAGAAGAGGCTGAATTGTTATCAAAAGAATGTGACGCAGTTTTAATCGTGGGTGATAAGAATTCAAACAACACGCAAAAACTTTTTGACGTTTGCAAAAAGAATAACGTTAACTCTTTCAGAATTTTTGAACCGAAAGAATTTAATTACAAAAATATAAAAAAATTTAGGAAGGTTGGGATTGTGTTAGGTGCATCGACACCGTTAGAACAGTCTCAGGAGGTTATCTCAAACATGGAAAGTATTACAGAAGTTAAGACATCAGCAGCTAATGAAGAAGTAAAGGTAGCTGAAGGAGTGGAAGCTCCAGCAAAAAAAGAAAAGGAAATTACAATGGCAGACGCTCTTGCTAAAATGACTAGAACGCCAAAGTTCAGAGTTGGGCAAGTTATTAGAGCAAAGATATCATCTGCGCTTGATGATGGTTTAGCTTTATATATACCAAACACAACAAAGAAAGAAATTATTCTTTCAAAGGATGAAATGTTAAATCCTTACGTTAAAGAAGATTATGAAAACAAAATGGATGAAGAAATTCGTGTAATGATTACTAGTTTAAATCCAGTTGTTTTATCTGAAAAGGCAATGATTAAGATTTTAGCTGAAGAAGCTGAAATTGAAGAAATCAAAAACGGTAAAGTTTTTGAAGTTACAATTACTGAAACTAACAAAGGTGGTTTAATCGGTAAGTTTGGTAGTTACCAAGTTTTCGTTCCATCTTCACAAATCAGAATCGGTTTCGTTAAAGATTTAGAAAAATACGTTGGTAAGACCTTAAAGTTAAAGGCTGAAAAGGTTGAAATGAGAGGTAGAAGACAAATCGTTGCTTCTCAAAAAGTTATTTTAGAAGAAGAAAAGGCTATTAAAGATGCTGAAAGAAAGGCAAAAGAAGATGCTTTCTTTAACAGTATCGCAGTAGGCGACGTTGTAAACGGTAAAGTTGTTAGATTTGCATCTTTCGGTGCTTTCGTTTCAGTTAACGGATTTGACTGCTTAGCACACATTTCTGACCTTGCTTGGTTTGGTTGCAAAGACTGTGCTGAAGTATTAGAACTTAACAAAAATTACGACTTCAAAGTATTAAAAATTGACCTAGAAAACAAAAAGGTTTCTATCGGTTATAAACAACTTCAAGCAAAACCTTGGGACTTAGTTGCTGAAAAGTACGCAGTAGGCGACGTTATCAAGGGTAAAGTTGTTAGACTTGTTGACTTTGGTGCTTTCGTTGAAATTGAAAAACACATTGACGGTTTAGTTCACGTTTCTGAAATTACTAACGAATGGCTTGACAATGCTGCTAAGGTATTAAAAGTTGGTGACGAAGTTGAAGCAAAGATTATGGAAATCGTACCTGAAAAGAAAAAGATTACCTTATCTATGAAGGCTTTATTACCTCAACCAGAAGTAGAAGAAGTTGTTGAAGAACCAAAAGCAAAGAAGGGTGGCAAAAAGGCTTCTAAGAAAGAAGAAAACGTTGACGGTGAAGACTTTAGAGAATGGAAGGACGAAGTTGGCGGAACTTCAATTGCTGACCTTTTAGGAAATTTAGACAAATAATTAAAAATTTTCATATAATAAAGAAGCTATATTAAGTTATAGCTTTTTTATTTTATTATTTGGAGTATAGTAGTGAAGAATAAATCTGTATTTTCAAGTTTTGCATTATTATTAGCCGCACTTTTTTGGGGGTGCGCTTTCGTTGCGCAAGATATCGGTGCAAAATATTTGCCACCGTTTACTTTTAACGCAATAAGAATGCTACTTGGTGGAATAATTCTATTTGTAGCCATACTAATTATTGATATATTTAGAAAAAAGAATTTTATAAACTCACAAAACCTTGAAGGGTTAAAAACCCTTGGAGTAAAAGGTTTTTTTAACAAAAAACTTCTTATTACGGGTGCAATTTGTGGTACTGTTTTAGCAATTGCATCAACCGTTCAACAATTTGGTATTACTTTAGGTACAGATGCAGGAAAAGCAGGGTTTATAACTACCTTATATATTGTTTTAGTGCCAGTTTTTGGAATTTTTATGAAAAAAAGACCAAAATGGAACGTTTGGGTAGGTGTTGTTCTTGCCGTTGTTGCACTTTACTTTTTATGTGTAAGTGGTGATTTTAAGATTGAATTAAACGACCTTTTAGTTTTAATTTGCGCATTTTGTTTTGCAGGTCATATTATTGTTATTGATAAGTTTGCATCTGATTTAGATAGTTTAAAGGTTAGTTGCGTTCAATTTATTACAACGGGTATTCTTTGCTCTATAATGGCAATAATTTTTGAAACACCTAATATTCAAAACGTTGTAGATTGTATTTTACCACTTTTATATATGGCAGTTTTTTCAACGGGAATTGCTTATACTTTACAAGTTGTTGCGCAAAAAAACGTAGAGCCTACTATTGCAAGTTTACTTATGAGTTTTGAAGCAGTTTTTGCAGTTTTAGCAGGTTGGGTTTTTGGCGACCGTTTAACAAATTACGAAATTATAGGTTGTGTAATAATGTTTGTTGCGGTAGTTTTGGCACAAATAGAATTTAAGAAGAAAAAACTTATAAATTAAGTTGTTGACAAAGTTTTTGAAATAAAGTATAATACAAGTACCTAAACTAAAAGGTTCGCCTAATAGCAAAGGACTTAATATATCGGTTATTTCAATTTTGGGATAATTATATTTTGTTGTTATTAGGTTTTGGGGCGAACTCAAAACCTATTTTTTTAGGAATTTACAAATAATAGAGAGGTAAATTTATGAAAAAACTTTTATGCGCACTACTTGCAGTATTTATGCTCTTTGGTATTACTGCTTGTAAAAATCCTGATGACGATAAGCAATCTTACACAATAGTTGCACCAGACGGCGCACCTGCGCTTGCTTTGGCATACCTTATGAACGACAGTTCATCTTTAGAAGATGAAGTTGGTTTTAAGATTGTACCTGCTAACACTATTGCTACTTACGTTAACAATACTGATGAAACAAAACTTGGCGACGTTGTTATTTTGCCAGTTAACGCAGCCGCTAAATTATTAGGCAAAAAAGATACTTACCAAATGGTAGGTGTTGTTACACACGGTAATTTATACGTTGTTTCTAACAAGCCAATAACTTCTTTAGAAGACCTAAAGGGGGAAAGAGTTGGTGTTATTGGACAAGGTAACGTTCCTGACTTAACTTTTAGAGCATTACTTGCAAAAAATAATATTGAATACCTTCAAAATCAAAACGCTGAAGCAAATAAAGTTGCTATTAAATATTATGGCGAAGCAAGTGAACTTTTACCTGCATTAAAACAAGGTGTGGAAACTATTGGTTTACTTCCTGAACCTGCTGCAACTAAATTAGTTGGTATGGCAAACACTTACTCAATTAAAATTGATATTCAACAAGTTTACGGTGGAGATTATCCACAAGCCGTTATGGTTGTTAAAAAATCAGTTTTAGAAAATGATATAGAATTTGTAAACGCCGTTATAAACGGTATTAAAGCAAACGATACTTGGGTAAAAACAAATCCTACAACTGCTGTTGAAAAAATCAATGCAAACGTTGTAGGTATGGAAACTTCATCACTTCAAGCAAACGCAATTACAAGTGAAGTTGTTGATAGATGTAACGTTTATTTTGAAAGCGCTGTAGATGCTAAAACGGCTGTTATTAACTACTTACAAGGCTTAATTTCAGTACAAGAAAATTCTACTGCAATTCCAAACGACGCTTTCTTTTACGGAGTTTAATAGGTAATTTTTATGAACAAAAAGACGGCAATTTTTAATATAGTCGTACCAATTTTAACAGTTGTTGTTATTTTTGCAGTATGGCTTATATCTTCAATTAGTGTAGCGGATGAAATAATTCTGCCTACACCTTTTGCCGTGTTTGAAGAAGTTATAGAATTACTTAAAACTAACAGATTTTACCAAGCATATTTTAATACTTTGCTTAGAAGTGTTATTGCGTTTTTAGTTTCTTTTGTTCTTGCGTTTATATTTGCAATAATGTCAAAATTCTCTAGCATTTTACGAAAGATAATTGAAACTATTGTGCCTATCATAAGAGCCCTTCCAACCATTGCCGTTGTATTACTTTTAGTATTATGGGTTGATAGCAAAGTTGCACCGGTTATCGTTACAACTTTAGTAGTTTTACCTACTATGTACACAACCTTGCTTGAAGGAATTAATGAAGTTGATAGCGATATTATAGAAATGTGCAAGGTATATAAAATCAGTAAAAAACGCCAAATTGTTGAAGTTTATACTCCTATGATTTTACCTACCGTTATAGTTGCGATAGGTACTGGACTTTCACTTAACTTAAAACTTATGGTTGCCGCTGAAGTGCTAAGTTCAACGGTTAGGTCTTTAGGTAGCCTTTTACAAGAATCAAAAATATATTTTGAAACGGCAAATATGTTTGCATTAGTGCTTGTTTCCGTTATAACTGGTTTAATTTTTGAAATAAGTGGAAACGTTATTTCTAAAAGGTTAAGGAGGAAAAGATAATGATAGAACTTAAAAATATAAGTAAAAGTTATGGCGATAACGTTATCTATACCGATTTTAACTTGCAAATTAATGAAGGGGAAACGGTTGCTATTTTAGGCGATAGTGGTTGTGGTAAGACGACTTTACTAAAAATAATGGCAAACTTAACCGATTTTAAGGGAGAAGTCGTTGGTTTTGATAATCCGTCCTTTGTGTTCGCAGAAGATAGACTTTTACCACACAAAACGGTTAAAGAAAACCTTTTATTTGTTAACAAAGAAAAGGACGTTTCTTCAATGCTTGAAAAAGTAGGATTAAAAGAGTATGAAAACGCATATCCAAAAGAATTAAGTACGGGTATGGCAAGGCGTGTTTCAGTTCTTCGTGCTTTTTGCTACGACACAAACAAGATGTTACTTGACGAGCCGTTTAGAAACCTTGATTTAAGCCTTAAATATAGGCTTATGAACTTTTTTTTAGAGCTTAAAAAGGTTGACAAAAAAACGGCAGTTTTCGTTACGCACGACCCTGATGAAGCAGTTTTTATTGCTGATAGAATTATAATTTTAGAAGGCGGAAAAGTTCTTTTTGATGAAAAGGTCTTAGATAAAGAAAATATGCTAAAAGATATCAAAAAAATACTAATTAAAGATTAAAAAAATAACCACTTTGTTAATTTTTGACAAGGTGGTTTTTTTATTTTAAAAAAGGGTATATATAATTTTATATAATATTTAAAATATATTTTAAAAAGCATTGAAAAAGCAATAAAGTTTTGTTATAATAAAATGGAATATGAAAGTGGGAAAGTATTTCTCATTTGATATATAGAACGAGGTGTAAATTGAACAGTTTAGGTAGAGATGAAAAAAAGAAAAAAGAAAGACTTTTCACAAAAGAAACTTATGGTATGATTATCATACTGTTTGCCGTTCTTTCTTTAGTGTGTTTAATAACAAGGGACAAGGTTTTTTCTGAAATAGGACTTGCAGTTAATCAATTTTTATTAGGCGCTTTTGGGTATTTTGCATATGCATTAGACCTTTTCTTGATTTTATTTGGCGTTAATTTGGTAATTAAAAAGAAACTTTTTCCTAAATTTAAGGTAACTATTTTATGGGCGCTTTTCGTAGTGCTTGCTTTTGCGTTACTACACCTTATTTCAGCACGTTCTTTTGACTATTCTACCTACTCAGAATATCTTAATGCTTGTTACGTTGCAGGTAAAGACGGTTTATTGGCGGCAACTGCAGGTGGTTGGGTTTTTGCTTTAACTTCATATTATTTAGTTTCACTATTTACTTTAGCGGGAAGTTACGCAATAGTTTCAGTTTGTTTAGCAATCGTTGGGTATTTTTCAATAAGAGCAATAATTTCTCTTAAAAAAGAAAAAGTCGTTAAAAGCCAAAAGACAGTTCAAAGTGAAGAAGAAAAGGTTGACTTTGATTCAATTAAAAACGACCCTTCACAAAGACTTTATATCGGTAAAAATGATTTTGCCCTAAAGGGTAGAAAGGAAAGTTTTGATATAAAACTTGGCGAAAGTGAAGGTTTAAACGTTTCATCAACTACAAAAAGTTATGAAAATACTTATAAAGATGAAATGGCAAAAAAACTTGACTATATTAAAACGCCAACAAAACTTGACGTTGATAAAATATTAAAAAATAATTATGGTACAAGTAATTCTTACACTACTCCAACCGAACAAACGACTATCGTTTCAAAACCTGTTGAAAGAAGGGAAGAAAAGCAAAATTTACCACCATTATATTCACATGAAGAAAAGATAGACACTCTTCAAAGTAGGGCAGAAGAATATATTAAGTATGCCGAACTTGAAGATGACAATATATCATCTCAAACGGTTATAGAAACACCTATTGAAACGAACAATTCTTATGATTATGAAGAACCTATTGAAGAAGTTGTTTCTTACGACCAACCTATCGTGGAAGAAAGCCAAGAAGAACCAGTTTCTTTAGAAGTTGAAGAAACCACTGAAGAACCTATAATTGAAGAACCAACGGTAGAAGATACTCCACCAGTTTCTAACGTTCCACCGATTAGAAATTCAAGAAGAATTAATCTTTTTGATGAAGATATTGAAGAAGATGAAGAAGTAGAAGAAAAGGAAGAAGACTTATTCTCTTCAAGAAGAAGTAGAGCAGTTCCTACTGAACCAGTTATTGAAACAAAGGTTGAAGAACCAAAGCCTGAAAAGGTAGTTCCACCTATAAATAGGGTGTATCATAAGCCACCTATTTCACTTTTACAAAACTATATTACGGAAGTTAATAAAGAAGAAGAAAACCACCAAGAAAATTGTGAAATTATTGAAAGAACGCTTTCAGAATTCAATATTAACGTTGACGTAACCGATTACGTTCAAGGTCCAACGATTACAAGATACGAACTTAGAATGCCAGCAGGGGTTTCTGTAAAGAAAATTTTAGGGGTTGATAACGATATTCAAATGCGTTTAGCCGCAAGAGATGGTATAAGAATTCAAGCGCCTATTCCTGGTAAAGACCGTGTTGGTATTGAAGTTGCAAATAAAGTAAAACAAATGGTTGGACTAAAAGAAATTTTAGATTCTTCTGTTTTCCAAAACGCAAAACCAAATACGCTTACTTTTGCTTTAGGTAAAGACGTAGTAGGTGACGTAAAGTGTGATGATTTAGCAAAAGGACCACACTATTTAATTGCAGGTTCAACTGGTGCAGGTAAGAGTGTTTGCTTAAACGTTCTACTTGTAAGTTTAATTTATAAATATAGCCCTGAAGATTTAAAACTTATACTAGTTGACCCTAAAACGGTTGAATTTAGAGCATATGAACATCTTCCACATCTTTTGATGGATGAAATTATTACCGACCCTAAAAAGGTAATTGCCGTTCTAAACTGGGCTTATGAAGAAATGGAAAGAAGAAATGCAATGTTCAAAAATAGTGGACATAGCGTAGTTGATATTGACTCATACAATCAATACGTTGCATCTGACACAGTTCCTAAAATGCCAAGAATAGTTATCGTTATAGACGAACTTGCCGACTTAATGTCAACTTGTAAAAAGGATTTAGAAACTTGTATCGTTAGACTTGCTCAAAAAGCAAGGTCTGCAGGTATTCACTTAGTATTAGCAACTCAAAGACCTTCAGTTGACGTTATTACTGGTACTATTAAAACAAACCTACCATCAAGAATTGCATTTAAGACAATGAGCACTTACGACTCTCAAACAATTATGAACGAAGCCGGTGCAGAAAAACTTTTAGGTAAGGGCGATATGCTTTATAAAAATGCTTATATGCCTGAAACGGAAAGATACCAAGGTGCTTTCGTTAGCGCTGCTGAAGTTGATAGCGTTGTTGAATATATTATTCAAAACAACGTTGCCTACTTTGACAACGAACTTCAAGAACATTTAGAAAACCTTGTAAACCCTAAAGTTGAAGAAAAGGAAGGCGCAACTCAAGTAGACGGTGGTGAAGACGAAGAATTGTTTATTGATGCTTTAAGACTTTGTATTCAACAAAAATGCGCGTCTATTTCTGCTTTAAGAAGACGTTTTGGTATAGGTTATCCAAAAGCAGGTGGATTAATAGACAAAATGGAAAGACTTGGCTACATTTCTCAATTTGAAGGTAGTAAGACAAGACAAGTATTGATAACTAAAGAACAATTTGAAGAAAAATACGGTGACTTATAATGAAAAAAGTAGGGGTTATTTCACTTGGTTGTGATAAAAATAGGGTTGATACCGAAAAAATGTTATCACTTTTAAGTGAAAAACATAAAATTACAAACGATATAGTTGATGCCGATATTTTAATAATTAATACCTGTGCTTTTTTAGAAAGTGCGAGAAAGGAAGCAATTGAAGAAATTTTATCTGCAATTGAACTTAAAAATAGTGGTGTTATTGAAAAAATTGTAGTTACCGGTTGTTTGCCACAAAAGTTTATTGAAGAACTTTTTGATGAACTCTTGGAAGTTGATGCTTTTTTAGGTATTTCCGACTATGAAAAGATTTTACAAGCGATTGATGAAATTTATTTAAATAAAAGGGTAAACTTCGTTTCTTCGCCTAAAAATGAAGACCTAAAAAATAGATTTTTAACAACAAAAGGCTATTCATACTTAAAGATTTCCGATGGTTGTTCAAACCATTGTACATACTGTTTAATTCCATCAATAAGGGGTAAATATCGTTCAATTTTACCTGATAAACTTATTGAAGAAGCAAGGAGTTTAGGGGAAGTTTACGAACTTATTTTAGTTGCGCAAGACGTTACAAAATATGGCGTAGATTTAGAAAACGTTAATTTAGTTTATCTAATTAAAGAACTTTCAAAACTTGAAAATATCGGTGCGATTAGGCTTTTATATTGCTATCCTGAAACTATTACAGACGAACTTATTGAAGAAATAAAAACTAACGATAAGGTTATAAAATATATAGATATTCCTATGCAACACGCTGATGATAAAGTGCTTAAGTTGATGGGTAGAAAGGGAACTTTTGACAGTTATATTTCATTAATTAACAAACTAAAAAAGGAAATTCCAAATATAGCAATAAGGTCAACTTTTATAACTGGTTTTTCAGGCGAAACGGAAGAATCTTTTGACAATCTTTGTGATTTTTTAAGAAAGGCAAGGCTTTTCAACGTAGGTTTTTTCAAATATTCAAGGGAAGAGGGCACACCTTCTTATAAATTACCTAATAGAGTGCCTGAAAGAGAAAAAAATAGAAGATTAAAGGTTTTATACGGTGTTCAAGAAGAAATTTCAAACGAAATTCTTTCTAATTATCTAAATAAAACCATTGAAGTTAGAGTTGAAGGGTATGACGATTATAAAGAAATGTATTTTGGAAGGGCGTATTTTAATGCACCAAACATTGATGGACAAGTTTTCTTTATGACGGATAAAGAAGTTTGTTTTGGCGAAAAGGTTTTTGTTAAAATAAACGGATATGAAAAATATGATTTATATGGAGAAATAAAATGAATTTACCAAACAAATTAACAATTTTAAGACTTGTTTTAATCCCTGTATTCGTTGCCGTTTATTACGTACAAGCAATTCCATATAACTTTATTATTTCAGCAGTAATTTTCGTTATTGCAGCACTTACCGACTTTTTAGATGGTTATATTGCAAGAAAGTATAATTTAGTTACTAATTTAGGCAAGTTTTTAGACCCTATTGCTGATAAAATTTTGGTTTCAACGGCTTTAATATTATTGCTTGTACCTAACACAACTATGGCATTACCTTGGTGGACTGGTATTTTGGTTGCAGTAATTTTAGCAAGAGAACTTTTAATAAGTGGATTTAGACTTGTTGCAGTTGATAAAGGTATAGTTATTGCCGCAGATAAAATTGGCAAGGTTAAAACTTTTATACAAGACGTTGCTATCGTTGTGTTAATTGTATGTTTTGACTTTGATTTTATGTTATTTGATTTACCATTTATTAGAGTTTTAGGACTAGCATTATTAGTTTTAGCAACCCTTTTAACAATTATTTCAGGGGTTAGTTATTTAATAAAAAATAAAGAAGTATTAAAAGGTTAATAATGAAAACGGCACTTATTGTTTTTAAGGACGAATCTTCTTCTAAAACGGAAGAGATTAAAAAAATAACTGATTGTTTTTTAAGTTTTGGCATAAACGTTGAAACAATTGTTTCTTTGTCCTTTAATGATGATTTGCTATTTTTTAGACAGTTTAACGAATTAAAAAACATAGTTGATAATTTAATTATATTAAACAATAAAGAAATTACTTTTAATTTAGATGAAAGCATTTGCAGGGCGCTTGATACTGAACTTGTTGAAAACGAACTTGCAAGTGATATCATTGACTCATACGGCAGTTATGAAGGCAGTTCGGTTAAAGAACTTGCATTTATGCCAATGGATGCAACGGTTATTCCAAATAATTATGGTTTTGAACAAGGGTATTTAGTTGAAGATAACGATTTTTCTTTAATAGTAATACCTGAAACTGATAATTATATTAAAATGTTTGAGGAGTACGTTGCGCCATATTACAATAAAAAATATGGTATTGAAAAGCAAAGAAATATCCTAAAGTTTTTTTGCATAGATAAAAAAAGAATTGATAGGGTAATTCAAAACGCAAAACTTATTAACAAAAATATAAGTTTAGAATATTCTTACCTTAACGGCGACGTTACTTTAACTGTCGTTTATCAAAAAGAACAAAGTGAAAGCGCGTATAAATTGCTTAATCAGTTAAAAATAGAGTTGCAAGACCTTTTGTATGCAGAAGTTGATTATTCTTTAGAACAAACGGTTTTTGACTTATTGAAAGAAAAAAATAAAAAGATTTCCGTTGCTGAATCTTTTACTTCAGGTAGAGTAAGTAGTTCAATTATAAGCATATCTGGTGCTAGTGAATTCTTTTATGAAGGAATTGTTGCTTATAGTAATGAAAGCAAAATAGACCGTTTAGGGGTAAAAGAGCAAACCTTAAAGGAAAAGGGGGCCGTTAGTACGGAAACGGCTTATGAAATGGCTGTAGGGCTTTTACTTAAAGGCGAAAGTGATATAGTTGTTTCAACTACGGGTATTGCAGGACCTAATAGTGATGGTGATAAACCTGTTGGTTTAGGTTATATTGCAGTAGGAACTATGCAAGGCGTACACGTATATAAAAACTTATTTAACGGGGACAGAAAAACAATAACCGAAACGGCAAAAAACACGGCATTGTTTTTAGTTATACAAAATTTAAAAAAATTATAAGAGGATAAAAATATGGATGATAAGAAATTAAAAGCATTAGAAAGTGTATTGGTTCAAATTGAAAAACAATACGGAAAAGGCGCTATCATGAAGTTAGGTGATGATGCTGAACACGTTGAAATTGAAACTATTCCAACAGGTTGTTTAGCACTTGATATCGCATTAGGAATAGGTGGTATGCCAAGGGGTAGAATAGTTGAAGTTTACGGACCTGAATCTTCAGGTAAAACTACCGTTGCCCTTCACGTAATTGCAGAAACGCAAAAAATGGGTGGTGTTGCAGCATTTATTGACGCAGAACACGCTTTAGACCCAAGTTATGCAAAAAATTTAGGTGTTGACCTTGACAATTTATACGTTTCACAACCAGATACTGGTGAACAAGCGTTAGAAATTACCGACTCTTTAGTTAAGAGTGGCGCAGTTGACGTAGTCGTTATTGACTCTGTTGCCGCATTAACACCAAAAGCAGAAATTGAAGGTGAAATGGGCGAATCACACGTTGGTTTACAAGCAAGACTTATGTCACAAGCATTAAGAAAACTTGCAGGTTCAATTAACAAAACTAAAACTTGCGTTATTTTCATTAACCAATTAAGAGAAAAGGTTGGCGTTATGTTTGGTAATCCTGAAGTTACAACTGGTGGTAAGGCATTAAAATTCTATGCAAGTATTAGACTTGACGTTAGAAAGGCAGATGCATTAAAAGATAACGAAGGTATTATTGGTAACCATACAAAGGTAAAAGTTGTAAAGAACAAGTTAGCTCCTCCATTTAGAACTGCAGAATTTGATATTATGTATGGAACAGGTATTTCAAGAGAAGGTTCTTGTCTTGACCTTGCAGTTTCTTACGGCGTTATTGAAAAGAGTGGCGCTTGGTTTGCTTATAACGGAGAAAAGATTGGTCAAGGTAGAGAAAAGGCTAAAGAATACTTAACAAATAACCAAGACGTTTTAGCTGAAATTGAAAACAAGATTTTAGAGATATATAAAGAAAAAAATAACAAATAATTTGCCAAATTATTACATAAAGGTTATTGACATTTCATTTTTCATAATATACAATATATAGTAGAGTGATGTTTTTAAAATCACAAAATAATTTATTGTGTTATAAAATTTGATTTTGTTTTAAGTTTTTTAGAATTTTAATTTTATTTACAATAGAAAACAGGAGGATATATGATGGAAAAGATTTATTCATACTTCCTGTTCGCTGGCTTAGGCATAGAGGCACTTTATTACGCTTTAATCGGCGTAGGTGCGTTAGTTATTGGTTTTCTTGTTGGTTTCCTTATTAAAAGAGTGGTTTCCAAAAAGAAGATTGAGGAAACTCAAGCAACAATTAATAAGATGCTTGAAGATGCACATCAACAAAGTAAAGCAATAAAAAAAGAAGCTATATTAGAAGCAAAAGAACAGGAGTTAAAACTTCGTAATGAATTTGAGCACGAAGCAAGAGAAAAACGTGCAGAAATTCAAAAGAATGAAAGAAGACTTGTCCAAAAAGAAGAAATGTTGGACAAAAAAGAAGAAAACTTAATAAAAAGAAACGATGAAATTTCTCGTCAACAAGCAAACTTAAAAAATAAAGAGCTTGAACTTGACAAAAAAATGCAAGATATTTCTTTGCAACACGAAACAATGATTAAGCAACTTGAAGAAATCGCTAAACTTTCTAGAGATGATGCTAAAAAGGAACTTATCAATGCAATTGAAGACGAAGCAAAGAAAGACGCTGCAGTTTTAGTTAGAAATATCGAAAACGAAGCAAAGGAAGAAGCAAACAGAAAGGCTAAAGATATCATAAGCTTAGCAATTCAAAAGTGTAGTACTGAACAAGCAACGGAAATTACCGTTTCAGTTGTTCCACTTCCTAACGACGATATGAAGGCAAGAATTATCGGTAGAGAAGGTAGAAATATTCGTGCGCTTGAAAATGCAACGGGTATTGAACTTATCATTGATGATACGCCAGAAGTTGTTATTCTTTCAAGCTTTGACCCAGTTAGAAGAGAAGTTGCAAGAATTGCACTTGAAAAACTTATTCAAGATGGTAGAATTCACCCTGCAAGAATTGAAGAAACTGTTGAAAAAGTTAGAAAAGAACTAGACCAACAAATCAAAGAAGCAGGTGAAAACGCTATGTTTGAGTGTGGTATTTTTGGTTTACATCCAGAAGTTGTCAAACTTTTAGGTAGATTAAAGTTTAGAACAAGTTATGGTCAAAACGTGTTAAAGCACTCTATTGAAGTTTCACATTTAGCAGGACTTATGGCAACGGAATTAGGGGTTGACGTTCAACTTGCAAAAAGAGCAGGTTTACTTCACGACCTTGGTAAAGCCGTTGACCACGAAGTTGAAGGTACACATATGAAGATAGGTGGTGACCTTGCTAAAAAGTATAAGGAAAATAACAACGTTATTAATGCTATCGTTTCACACCATGGCGACGTTGAACCTAAAACTATTGAAGCTATTTTAGTACAAGCTGCCGATGCAATCTCAGGTGCTAGACCAGGTGCTAGAAGAGAAACTACTACAAACTACGTTAAAAGACTTCAAAATCTTGAAGAAATTGCTTCAGGATTTAAGGGTGTTGATAAAACGTACGCTATTCAAGCAGGTAGAGAAGTTAGAGTTATCGTTAAACCTGAACAAGTTGACGATGCTACAACTTTATTCTTAGCAAAGGATATCGCAAAGAAGATTGAGTCTGAACTTGAATATCCTGGTCAAATTAAAGTTAGTGTTATCCGTGAATGGAGAGCGACTGAATTTGCAAAATAATACAAAAGGCAGTTTACTGCCTTTTTGTTTTTTTAACAAAGATTTTTAGTAAAAAAGCCGTTTTTGGAGTATATTTATGAAAAATAAGTATGATAAAGACTTTTTAATATATCTTTTAGAGAAAATGATGGTTGTAAGAAAGTTTGAAGAAAAAATACAAGCTTTATTTTCTGACGGCGTTTTACACGGTACTACTCACCTTGGTATAGGGGAAGAAGGTACGGCTGTTGGTGCTACTATGGCGCTTGAAAATCAAGACTATATTTTCGCTACGCATCGTGGACACGGTCAAGTTATAGGAAAGGGCGCTGACGTAAATGCCGTTATGGCTGAAATGTTTGGCAAAAAGACTGGTGTTAGCCTTGGACTTGGTGGTTCTATGCACTTAGCCGATATTGAAAAGGGTATTTTTGGAACGAACGGTATAGTCGGGGCAAACCTTGCTATCGCTTGTGGTACGGCATTTTCAATTAAGACTAAAAAAGAAAAAGATAAAATTGCAGTTGCTTTCTTTGGCGACGGTGCAACCAACGAAGGTGTTGTTCACGAATCAATGAACATTGCTTCCGTTTGGAACTTACCAATTCTTTTTGTATTAGTAAACAATGGTTATAGCGTTTCAAAAAAACTTTTTGAAATGACTAAAAATACAAATCTTCTTGAAAGGGCAAAAATATATGATATGAAAGCCTATGAAGTTGACGGCAACAATGCGTTAGAAGTGTTTGAAACGGTTAAAAAGGCAAGAGAAGAAATTCTTAAAGAAAACGCACCAATTTTAATAGTTGCAAATACTTATCGTCTTTCAGGTCATAGTAAGAGCGACAACAATCTTTATAGAAATCAAGAAGAAATAGAAAAATGGCAAAATAAAGACCCTATAAAGGCGCTTATCGGTGTTATAGGCTGTTCTAAAGATGAAATTGTTGCTTTAGAAAATAACGTTGATAATATAATTAAAGAAGCAGTTGATTTTGCTAAAAATTCCCCAGAACCAACTATTGAAGATATACTTGATAGAGTTTATGCAAAATAGTTGAAGGAGAGAATTATGAGAAAGATTACTTATGCAAATGCTATAAAAGAAGGCATTTCAGAAGAAATGCGCAAAGATAATAGCGTATTTATAATGGGCGAAGATATAGGTGTTTACGGTGGTGCTTTTGGCGTTACTAAAGGTATGATAGAAGAGCTTTCTAAGGAGAGAGTAATTGATACTCCTGTATCTGAAACGGCTTTTATGGGTCTTGCAATAGGTTCTGCAATGACCGGACTAAAACCTATCGTTGAACTTATGTTTTCTGATTTTATGGCAGTTTGCTACGACCAAATTATAAATCAAGCGGCAAAAATGCATTTTGCATTTAACAAAAAAGTGCCTATGGTTATTAGAACGGCGTCAGGCGCTGGAACGGGTGCATCTTTTCAACACTCTCAATCGCTTGAACAAATGTATGCTAACGTTCCTGGCTTAAAAGTTGTAATGCCTGCAACACCTTATGATGCAAAAGGACTTATAAAATCAGCCATAAAAGATGATAACCCTGTAGTTTTTTTAGAAAGTAAAGAATTTTATAATGATGAAGGAGAAGTTCCTTTAGAAGAATATTATATTCCGTTAGGAAAAGCCGATTTAAAAAGGGAAGGAAAGGATATTTCCATTATAACTTACGGAAGAATGGTTAAAACCGTTCTTGAAACTGCTAACCAACTTGAAAAAGAAGGTATTAGTGTTGAAGTATTAGATTTAAGAAGTTTAGTTCCACTTGATACCGATGCTATTATTGAAACGGCAAAGAAAACGGGTAGAGTGTTAATTGTTCACGAAGCTGTAAAATTTGCAGGTTTTGGTGGGGAAATTTTAAGTACGATAGTTGAAAGTGATGCTTTTAATTATTTAAAAACAAATATTAAAAGATTAGGTCTTGGTTATCATCCAATTCCTTTTAATAAAAGCTTAGAAAAAGAAGTTTTTCCTACAATAGAAAAAATAACAAAACAAGTTAAAGAAATGATGTAATAAAAACCAAGGTTTAACCTTGGTTTTTTAGTTTAAATTGCTATTTTAAAATCAATTTTTTCCTAAAAAACAGTTGACTTTTACACTTTACCGTGTTAAAATGTTAACATAGAAATAAAAGAGGTGTTGATATGGGTAAATTTTCTATAGAAGCATTTGATAGCTTTTTTGAAGCAATATTAAAGTTAAAAAGTATTGAAGATTGCAGATTGTTTTTTGAAGATATATGTACAATAAAGGAATTAGAAGGTATACTTCAACGTTTAGAAGTTGCAAAACTATTAAAGGAAAAGAAGAATTATCAAGAAATTTCTAAAATAACCGGTGCAAGTACGGCTACTATTAGTAGGGTAAACAAGTGCTTAGTGTACGGTAACGGTGGTTACGACATAGTTTTTGATGAAAACAAATAATTAACAAATAATTAAAGGCGACTAAATTAGTCGCCTTTTTTAATATCTAACACCTAAAATATGCAAAAATCTATATTTATCAAAAGAATAGGTGGTAACTGGTCTATCAAAAGCGTCGTTAGTATGTGCTGAAACTAAAGGTATGCCGTTATTAAAGCCTGTTATAATTAAATTATGATAGAAATTGTTTTCGTTATTTCCTAATTGAATAAAATCTCCAATTTCTAATTTATCAAAAGATGTTTCTATGCCGAAAGGCCCTATAGAAGTATTTTTTGTTATAAAATTGTAAAAGTAATCAACGTCAGTCCAAGAAGGGGAACGGTCGTTTATAGAATTATAATACCACCCAAAAGTATTTGTATAATTCATAATAAAACTGCCGTTAAAAAGGCATTGTGAGGCAAAATTTGTGCAATCTCCACCTATTTTATCAAAGTTGTAATAATTAGGGTTACGGTCAAAAGCCCACTTTTTAGCATAATTAACAGCGCTTTTTCTATCATATTCTTTAATCATAATATATAATATGAAAAAAATAAAAAAATGCAACAAAAAAGACAAGCAATTTGCTTGTCTTTTGGTGGGCTATTGGGGATTGAGTTTGAACACCTTGCAAGCCGTTCAATACCGCGTTTGTTTCCGCAAGACGTATTTTTGATATTGACTTGTCAACGCCAAAATTCAAAAACGTTACGATTTGGTCGTCGTAAACAAACACTTGAAACACAAGAAAATCAATCACTTTTCTTTGATATTGCTTGTCGTCGGGGTTGCCCTTGATAAGTTCGGCAATAAACGAAAGTATGTCTTTCTTTGTAATTCTTCGCCCACGTTCCAAAACGATTTGCGACTTTTCGGCTTGTAGGTCGTTCAAAAGTATTTCATACTCTTGCATTTTCTTCTCAATGTTCGCGCGCAGTAAATTGTTTTGCGCCATTATAAACGCATTAGTCAAGTTTTCAATTTCTTGCTCG
>JAFVYV010000005.1 GCA_017508485.1 Clostridia bacterium
CAGTGTACTTTTAGGTGCAGTAGGCGGACCAAAATGGGATACACTTCCTGGCAATATGCGTCCTGAAAAAGCACTTTTAGGCATTCGTTCTGCAATGGGTATAAAATGGCAAAAGGTCAAGGCATATTTTCAAAACTCGTAATGGGTACTGACAAAACGGAAGAAGAAGCAAGAGCGTCCCTTCCAAGTAATAGATGGGAACTTTTTTGGGATATACTAAAAGGTTCTTTCATTAAACTTATAGGGTTAAACTTATTAGTTTTATTATTTTTAATTCCTATCTTTTTACTAGCAATCTATAACAACGCGGCACTCAGTTACTATGCATCACAAGGTTCTTTCTCACAAGGCTTAGGGGTAGGATATCCTGGTATAACTTCACTTGTAGGACTCGCTGAAAGTTTAGAAGTTCAAATAAGTTATCAATACATACTTTTACCAATCCTTGCAGTAATCGGCGCACTTGGTCTTTCAGGTGGGGCATACGTAGCAAAAAATATGGTATGGACGGAAGGTATCTTCGTTGGTAACGACTTTTGGCGTGGAATAAAGCGCAACTACGGCACTATGGTGTTAGTTGCTTTATTTTACTCAATTTTATTCTTTTTACTAAACCTAACCATTTCATACTTAGGCTTTGTTTCAGCAATAACAACAAACAAAGTAATGCAAGTATTTTGTATAATTTCAAAAATCTTTGCAATAGTAACCTTGGTATTTATAACTATGATATCAATGTATATGGTAACAATCGGCGTAACCTATAAATGTACTTTCTGGCAACTACTAAGAAACTCAGTTATTCTAACTTGGGCATTACTTCCAAGAAACATCTTTTTCGGTGCAATCGCCGTACTACCTTTCCTACTATTATTATTCGGTGGCGCAATGTCAACCTTTGCCGTATCAATAATAATTATTTTAGGTCTTTCTTGGTTCTTATTAGTATGGACTAACTATAGTCAATGGGTATTTGACGAACATATTAACGACAAGGTTGAAGGAGCAAAGAAGAATAGGGGTATTTACGAAAAGGTTAAAAATGACTCTGCAAAATCACTTCAAAAGTATAAAGAAACTTTAGTACACGCAGGTCGTTCAAAACTATCACAAAGGCCAATTAGACCAATTGATGAAGATAAAGAAGAATTAGCAGTTCTACCAACTTCTTTCTCAAGAGCAGACCTTCAAAGACTTCAAGAAAGTAAGAACGCAATTTATAAAGAAATTGACGACTACGTAGAAGAACACAAAAACGACGAACAATATCAAATTAGCGAAGAAGAAAGAAAGGCAGAAGAATTAAACGAAAAGAGAATTAAGGAAGCCGAAAAGGCACTTAAAATTAACAAAAAGAAGAAAAAGTAATGGAAAAAGCATACAGCGTAATGGCTGACTATTATGAATATTTAACCTACGACTGCGACGCTGAAAGGTGGTCGCAGTATGTATGTAATAGAATAAAAAGCCTTGTAAAAAGTGGTGGTGGCATTGACCTTGGTTGTGGCACGGGCATAATAACAAGGGCTCTACACGGCAAAGGCTATCAAGTTGTCGGCATTGATTTAAATGGTGAAATGCTTTCAAACGCAAATTCCTTTAACGATGGCATTTTATACCTTCAAAAAGACTTAAGAAAGGTCACGGAGTTTAGCGACTTAAGTTTTATAACGGCAGTAAACGACGTTTTTAACTATATTAAACCAACCGAACTGCAAAAAGTGTTACTAAACTTTAACAAAATGTTAAAAATAGGTGGCGCACTTTTAATTGACTTTTCTTCGGAGTACAAACTAACCAAAGTTTTAGGCAACGAACCTTGTTTTTTTGATGATGAAGAAGTTTCGTATATATGGCTAAACAAGTTAAAAGGGGATAAACTCACAATGGAAATAACCTACTTTTTACTTGACAAAGAAAGTGGCTTATATTCTAGAAGGGAAGAAAAGCATATTCAATACGTACACAAAACTTGCGATATAGAAAAGGCTTTTTTAAGCGCAGGGTTTGAAATAATAAAAAAGGAAGGTCATTTAGGTAAAAAACTAACTGACGACTCACATAGAATTAACTTTTTAGTAAAAAAAGTAAAGGAGAAGTAAAATGCAATTATTAGTAATTACAATGGACAATTCTGAAGAATTTTTAAAGACCTTATCAGGTTTAAAAGACCACGGAATGAACGGTATAGTAATACCAACCACAAGCCTAAAACACGCACTTTTTAGTTCAAATATAGATGCAGCGCCAATTTTTGGCAGTATCAGTAAACTAGTTGACCACGACTACGAATTAAGCCACACGGTAATGATGCTAGTTCATCACGACAAGTTAGAAGTTGCTAAAGAAGTAGTAAAAGGCATAGTAAAAGAATTTGGCGAAAAGGGAATAATGTTCTCCGTTCCAGTAACCTTTTGGGAGGGTATAGAATAAAAAATGAACACGATATTAAGTATTGCAATAGCAATGCTTGTCGGCTTACTTTTGACAAGACTTGTAAAACTTGTAAACCTTCCTAACGTAACGGCGTACCTAATTGCAGGTTTAATAGTTAGCCTATTAGGTAAATTTGCAGGAATAAAGTTAGAAAATTTAGGAGAAATAAGCGAAGTAGCGCTAGGATTTATCGCCTTCTCAATCGGTGGCGAATTCAAAATTTCAAACATCAAAAAACTTGGTGGAAAAATTGTCGTTATAACCATAGTCCAAGCCTTTGGCGCTTGTCTATTCGTTATGGCAGGTTTATTTATCGCACAAGCGATAGTAGGACCTGACCAAATTTCAACACCACTAGTTTTACTTTTAAGCGTAATAGCAACTGCAACTGCACCGGCAGCAACCTTAATGGTAGTAAGACAGTTTAAGGCAAAAGGCCCAGTAACCGACACTTTACTTCCAGTAGTTGCGCTTGACGACGCAGTGGGTTTAATGATGTTCTCAATCAACTTTGCAATAGCAAAAGTATTAGTTGGTGGTGGACAAATAACCTTTTACGCAGTAGCCGTAGAACCTTTAATTGAAATAAGTTTATCATTAGTAATCGGCTTAGGTTTAGGTGGATTATTAGCCCTTGCTTGTAAGTTCTTTTTATCAAGAGCAAACAGACTTTGCTTAATGGTTGTTGCCGTGTTTATCGGCGTAGGACTTGCAAAAATTCTACCAATATCATCACTACTAACTGGTATGATGATAGGTGCAGCCTTTGCAAACTTTAGAAAGGACTCAATTAAGATACTAGAAGGGTCAGAAAGATGGACTCCACCACTATTTATGATATTCTTTATTTTATCAGGCGCAGAACTTGACCTAACCGTTTTAGCGGGAATAGGCGTTGCAGGGGTGGTATACTTAGTATGCCGTTCACTTGGTAAATATTTTGGCGCATATCTTGGCGCAACACTCGTTAAGTCTGACAAAAACGTAAGAAAGTATTTAGGTATAACTTTACTTCCACAAGCAGGTGTAGCAATAGGTATGGCACAACTTGTATACAACACGCCGGAGTTTAGTGGAACTTTAGGCGCAACGATAATGACAATCGTTTTAGCGGCAACCTTAATTTACGAACTAATAGGACCGGTACTCACAAAAATTTCGCTTGAAAAAGCAGGTGAAATCGTAAAAGAAAAAAAGGAAAAAATAGATGGACAAACTACTTAAAACCTTAGTGTTTGACAACCAAATATCAGTTAGCGTACTTGACACGACTGAAATGGTAAATAAAGCAATCAAAACGCACAATTTATCACCTTTATCAGCGGCGGCACTTGGTAGAACTTTAACCATAGCAACCTTTATGTCATCAACCTTAAAAAATGATAAAGACAAACTTTCAATCACAATTAACGGCGACGGCGTTGGTGGTAAAATAGTCGTATGTGGCAATAAAGATTTACATATGCGTGGCACTATTGATAACGAAAGGGCAGAACTACCTTTAAAAGAAAACGGCAAGTTAGACGTAGGTGGTTGCGTAGGTAAAAACGGTAGAATTAACATAATAAAAAGTATGGGCTTAAAAGACCCTTACACAGGCACAAGCGAACTAGTCAACGGTGAAATTGCAGAAGACTTTACAGCCTACTACTTTTTTAGCGAACAACAACCAACTGCAATTGCACTTGGCGTAAAAATCGGTGTAGACTTAACTTGCGTAGGTGCAGGTGGCGTAATCGTTCAAACCCTACCTTTTGCAAGTGATGAAGCGATAGACAAGGCAGAAAATATAGTTAAAAATTTAACGAACATAAGCACTTTAATTGAAGAAAACGGTGCAGAAAAGGTGTTAAAAGACCTTTTTGGCGAAGTAGAATTTAACGAATACCACCCAAAATATAAGTGTTTATGTAATAGAAATTACCTAAAGAAAATTTTAGTTTCACTAGGTAAAGAAGAACTACTTAACATCATAAAAGAAGACGGAGTAGTAAAGGTAAACTGCGAATTTTGTAAAAAGGATTATATATTTACAGCTGAAGACGTAGAAAAACTGTTCAAATAATCAAAAGATGAATTTACTAAAGTTTGAAAACACTACTGAAAGATTTTTAAAAATAGCAAACCAAAAACAAAATAGGGAAGAATTTGCATCAGCACTTTCTACCCTTTATTTTGCGCTAAAAAAGGAAAAAAACGGTAGTGAAAGGGCAAAAATCCACACAAAAATTGCCGAACTTTACAAAGATATAAACAACCCTTTTAAGGCTATAGACCACACTTTTAGTGCGCTAAACGAAACTAAAACTATTGAAGAAAAAGGGCTAATTTATCGCGCTTTAGCAAACTACTTTTTAGCACTAAACAAGTTTGATTTAGCCGATATTTACTTCAAAAAAGCCGACCTTTTAGGCGCTTTTGAAGATTGGGGCGACAAAAAGGAAGTGCTTTTAGAAAAGTTCCAAGAACTTATTGATGAGCCAGAATATAGGCTTGTAAAATCTGAACTTGATATTGACTACGATATAATGAAAGAGGCTGAAAAGTTTATAAGAAAAAACGACTATCAAAAAGCCATAGAAGAATACTTAAAAATAACCCCTACTTCAGACTACTACGACCAAGCAATAATAAACCTTTCCTTTTGTTATGAAGAGTTAGGTCAAAAAGAAGTAGCCGTTAAACTTTTAGAAACTGCAAGTAAACTAAATAGTTCGTTAAGCATATTAGCAAGGCTAATTTCAATTTATCAAGAAGTAGATGAAAACAAAGCAAAAAGTTATTACAAAAAACTACTAAAAAAAGAAGTAAAAGAGTTTGAAGAGTTAAACCTTGTTATGATAGTAGCGTCAACTTTAGAAGACGACCAAGTAGTGCTAACTACTGCTGAAAAAATTTTAGAACAAAAACTACCTAACGACTACTATTTTTTAATAGGAATTTACGGCTTTTTAGGTATAGCAAACTACAACCTAAAAAACTTCAAAAAAGCAAAAGAATACTTAAAAATGCAAAACGACCTATTAGGTGGCGACGATGCTTGTGAGTATTATATAGCCGATATTGATAAAATATTAAACGGCAAAAAAAGGGCAGACAAAATTGAACGCATAAACTACGGCAAAGAACTTCCAAAAAAGGAAGTAGAAAATAAAATAAACAAAATATTAACCCTATTTTTAGGGGAAAAGGACAAAGAGTTAACACCCCCAAAAGAAGAAGTAATAAAAAACGAACAAGTTATTCGTTGGGGTATAGACTACGGCAACAAAAATCTATTAAAGGTAATAATAAACGGTGTTTTTAGGGTAGATAAGGACCTATTTTTAGACTATTTTAACAGTTTACTACTTAATAGATACACAGACGGCGAATGCAAAAAATGGATATTAAAAAAGATTGCATCTTCTTGTCTAGTAAAAGAAGTCTCTTTAGTAGCCGAAAATATTTATAAAAATATCTCTTTACCAACAGGCTTAAAAGACCATTTTTTAGAAGCCTACTTAAACCTAGTATGCCTAACTAAAACGGAAAATTTTGAAGATTTTTTTGCCATAATAAAACTGGCAGAAGAAAATTATAACAAAATAAAAAACCTACCAAGAAAGGTTATCGTTGGCACTTTAACTGCCTACGCCGACCAAAACAACCAAAAAACTTGGCTAAAAAAACACAAAATAAAGAAAAATGACTATGAAAAAGCAGTTAGTTTAATTAAAGGAGAAAGTTATGAAAATAATTGATATTGACAGCCTTTTTGACGAATATATAAAAGAGTTTACCTATAAAAGCATAGGGGTATTAAAACCTGAAGAAATTGAAAATAAAATAGGTGAACTATATATTAAGTTTGGCGATGAAACTTTTAAGGAATTAGATGGTAAAACCCCTAACACCTTTTATTTAGACTTAAGCGAAAAGGAAGTGGTAAATGCCTTAAAAGAACATATTGAAAGGGGCGTTTCAGTATCAGACTTTTTATGCGAAGCCATAATAGAAAAAGCGCCTGAAAAGGAACTAATTTCCCTTCTTGATGAAGATAATGAAGAGTTAAAAGCATACGCAATCAATATGCTTAACGACCTAAATAGCAAACTAGCGTTATCAAAATATATTGAACTTTTATTCGGTGGTACGGAAAGTGAAACGGTCAAAGAACTAGTTGCAGAATACCTTGTAAACTACGCCGACGACATAAAAGAAAAACTCCTTTTAACCTATGAAAGTTTAGAAAAGGAAGAAAAACTTTACGCGCTAGAAATTTTATCAAAAGCAAGTAAAGACGACAGAGTTTTTTCTCTGTTAATTACTGAGTTTTTAAAGGGCGAAAATCTACTTTTACTAACTGCCTATATTGAAAGATACGGCGATGAAAAAGCCCTACCATATCTACTTGAAAAAATTGAAGATGAAAGCATAAACTACCAAGAATTTAGCGAACTAAAAATGGCAATAGAACTTTTTGGTGGCGAGTACGAAAAGGAAAGGGACTTTTCTAAAGACAAAATCTTCAAAAAAATAAAAGCCCAAGCAGAAGAAGAGTTAAAACAAGATAAACAAAATCTAAAAAGTTAATAAAAAAGTAAAAGAGTGCTTAAAAATTTTAAGCACTTTTTTTGTATAAACCACCCTTTTTTAGTAAATAATATCTTTACTAGGGGGGTAAAATTATGTCAAAAAAGAAAAAACAAAAAGTACAAAAATTATCAGATATTGACTACAACAACTACATTATGAGCCTAAAGGAAGAAAGACCAACAAAGGTCATAGTAGGTAGTGAAGAAAAAAAGTGATAAAAAATAATTGATATATTTCCCTTTTTTTGTTATAATGCAATACGTGGGTTTAATTTTGCAAAAGAATTTGAGGGGAAAATTATGATTATTGTAAAAGAGGTTGCTACTAAAAGAGATATGAAAAAGTTCGTATCTTTTCCAGTAGAAATGTATAAAGATTGTCCTTACTACGTACCGGCAATGTACGGGGACGAAATAACAATTTTAGATGAAAAAAAGAACTATAACTTAAAAGACGCAGTTTGTAAATGTTTTTTAGCCTATAAAGACGGCAAACTAGCAGGTAGAATTGCAGGAATTTATAGCGAAGTTGAAAATAAAACGGCAGAAAAAAAGTTAGTTCGTTTTTCAAGAATTGACGCAATAGATGATTTTGAAGTTTTCAAAGCGTTAATAGAAGCCGTTGAAGAATTCGGCCGTGAAAAGGGTGCAGAACTTATCCACGGACCATGGGGTTTTAACGACACGGATAGGGAAGGCATGTTAACCTTCGGTTTTGAAGAAATGGCAACCTACGCAACAAACTACTCTTATCCATACTACGTAGAACATATGGAAAAGTTAGGCTTTTTAGCAGAATCAAAGTGGGTAGAAAAGAAGTTTGGAATTCCAACTGAAGTTGATGAAAGAATAAGAAACTTAGCACCAAGAATTGAAAAAAGGCTAAAGGTAGTTGACCTTGCAAGAACTATGAAAGTCGGTGCAATTTTAGATAAATACGCAGATGAATTTTTTGAAACTTACAACGAATCATACGGCGTGTTAGACGGCTTCGTTAAGTTTGAAGGCAAGGCAAAAGACCAACTTTTAGACTCAATAAAAATGGCAATTAACGAAAGATATTTAAGTTTTTTAGTTGATGAAGAAGGTAAAGTTGCCGCATTTGGCGTAATGCTACCATCAATGGCAAAAGCGTTAAAAAAGACGGACGGCAAACTTTTCCCATTTGGATTTATCACTTTACTTAAGGCTATCAACAAGCCAAAAGAACTTGAAATGGCTTTAATAGGCGTAAAAGAAAAGTACAAAAACTCAGGCATAACTTCAATAATAATAACCAACATAATAAGCAACATTATTGAAGATAAAATTGAAAGGGTAGAATCAAACCCAATGCTTGAAACCAACTATTTAATCCAACAACAATGGAAGTTTTTAGATGCAGAAATTATCAAAAAACGCCAAACTTATATAAAAGAAATTGCCAAAGCATAATTAAATGCAAAATAAAGTTTAATTAAACTCAAAATAAACAAAAAAAGCACTCAAAAGGTGCTTTTTTTTATTGTTTTCTCTTGAAAAATGTGGCAGGGTTGTGATACAATATATAGGTGTGAAAATATAATTAATTTTAAGGATTATTTTTTATGAAAAGAACAGAATTAAAAAAGATTTTTTTAAGTAAAGAAGATTTTGGTGGCAAAACGGTTACGGTTACCGGCTGGGCAAGAACTATAAGAGACTCAAAGTCATTTGGTTTTATTGAATTAAACGACGGTTCGTATTTTAAGAACTGCCAAATAGTTTTTGATAGGGAAAAGATTAGTAACTACGATGAAATTGCAAAACAAAACGTAGGTGCATCTTTAAAGATTGAAGGTAAGGTTATTTTAACCCCTGAACTAAAACAACCGTTTGAAATAAATGCAGACAGTATTGAAGTGTTAGGAAGTTCAACTCCAGACTATCCACTTCAAAAGAAGCGCCACTCTTTAGAATTTTTAAGAGAAATTGCGCACTTAAGACCAAGAACAAACACCTTTAACGCAGTATTTAGAATTCGTAGTGAAGCAGCGTACGCAATTCACAAATTCTTTAACGAAAGGGGTTTCGTTTACGTACACACTCCAATAATCACGGGTAGTGACTGTGAAGGTGCAGGTGCAATGTTCCAAGTAACTACTTTAGATTTAAACAACCTACCAAAAGACAAAGCGGGTATTGATTATAAAAAAGATTTCTTTGGTAAACCTGCATCACTTACGGTATCAGGTCAACTTGCGGCAGAAACATACGCAATGGCATTTTCTAACGTATACACTTTTGGTCCAACTTTTAGAGCAGAACGTTCAAACACAGTTCGCCACGCGGCAGAATTTTGGATGATTGAACCAGAAATGGCATTTGCCGACCTTTCTGACGATATGGACGTAGAAGAAGCAATGGTAAAATACATAATCAACCACGTTATGCAAACTTGTCCTGAAGAATTAAACTTCTTAAATCAATTCGTTGATAAAGAGTTAATTTCTAGGCTTGAAAACGTTGTAAACAACACTTTCAAGAGATTAAGTTATACAGAAGCCATTGAAATTTTAGAAAAGGTTAAAGATAGATTTGAATTCCCAGTTTACTGGGGCGCAGACCTACAAAGCGAACACGAAAAGTACTTAACTGAAGAAGTTTATAAAAAACCGGTATTCTTAACCGACTATCCAAAAGAAATCAAGGCTTTCTATATGCGCTTAAACGAAGATGGCAAAACGGTTGCCGCAGCCGACCTATTAGTTCCAGGTATCGGCGAACTTTGTGGTGGTAGCCAAAGAGAAGAAAGAATTGATATATTAGAAGAAAGAATGGCTGAAATGGGCTTAAATAAAGAAGATTACGGCTTCTACACCGACTTAAGAAAGTACGGTGGCGTAGTTCACTCTGGTTTTGGTATGGGCTTTGAAAGAATGGTTATGTACCTAACTGGTATCGGCAACATTAGGGACGTAGTTCCTTATCCAAGAACTGTAGGAAACTTAGAATATTAATATGAAAATTTTAGTAGATGCATTTGGTGGCGACAACGCCCCTTTAGAAGTAGTAAAAGGCTCGGTTGAAGCCTTAAAAGAAAATAAAGACTTTGTTTTAAGTTTAGTAGGCGATGAAGATAAAATTAACGAAATTTTAGGTGGCCTTACCTACGACAAAACAAGGGTTGAAATAATAGATGCAAAAGAAGTTATCACTTGTGAAGAAGAACCAACTTTAGCCATAAGAAGAAAGGCAAACTCAACCATAGTTGTCGGCTTAAAAACGCTAAAGGAAAATGAAGATTACAGCGCTTTCATATCAAGTGGTAGCACGGGCGCATTTTTAGTAGGTGCAACCTTAAAACTAGGTAGAATTAAAGGTGTATCAAGACCTGCTCTTTGCCCAATTTTACCAAGATTAGACGGCAAAAAAGTTCTTTTACTTGATGCAGGTGCAAATGCAGACTGCAAACCACAAAACTTAGTAGAATTTGCCCTAATGGGTACGGAATTTGCCCGTCTTAACTTTGGAATAGAAAATCCTAAAGTATATCTTTTATCAAACGGCACGGAAGACAAAAAGGGCAATATGCTTAACCTAGAAACTTTCCCTATGTTAAAGGAAAATGCAAAAATTAACTTTATCGGCAATATGGAAGCAAGAGATTTACTCTCTTCTGATGCAGATATAGTGGTTGCAGATGGTTTTAGTGGAAATATTGCGCTAAAATCTTACGAAGGGGCAGTAAACACCGTACTAAAAGCACTAAAAAGTGAAATTATGGCATCAACAAGTGCAAAAATAGGCTACTTGTTTATGAAAAAGGCGTTTAACAACCTAAGAGCAACCCTTGATTATTCAAGTCAAGGTGGCGCAATCTTTTTAGGAACGCAAAAGGTTATAGTAAAAACTCACGGTAGCGCAAAAGCAAAAACTTTCAAAAACGCAGTTTTACAAGCAATTGAAGTTGCAAAAAGTGGCGTAGTAGAAAAGATGAAGGAAGATTTTAGCATAAATAGCGAGGAATAAAATGATTTTTGAAATAGCAGAAATCGAAAAGAGAATAGGGTACGCTTTTAAGGATAAACTTCTTTTAAGAAAGTGTTTTACTCACTCATCATACGCTCACGAACAAAATGAAGAAAACAACGAACTTTTAGAGTTTTTTGGCGACGCTATTTTAGATTTTGTGGTAACCGAATACCTAATGGAAAACGAAAGGGGCGACGAAGGTGAACTTACTCAAAAAAGGGCAAACCTTGTATCAAAAAGCCCGTTGCAAGAAGTAGTTTTTGAATTAGGGCTAGACAAATACCTACTTTTAAGTAGTGGAATACTTAAAAACGCAAATTATGAAGACAAAATGTATTCAAGTTTATACGAAGCGTTAGTTGCAGGTATTTACATAGACGGTGGCATAGTAAACGCCAAAAAATTTATACTAAACACCCTTATCAAATCACAAAAAGAAAGGGTAAAAAAACTTGTACAAAAACCTTACGACTACAAAAGTAGGTTGCAAGAGTTCGTACAAAAGAAAAAGTTAGGTCCAATCGTTTACGAAAATATAGGAAAGACTGGACCAGACCACCACCCAACCTTTGAAGTTGAACTATTCATTAACGGAGAAAAGAAGGGTTACGGAAAAGGTAGTAGCAAAAAACAAGCAGAAATGAAGGCGGCGGAAGTTGCCCTTCAAAAATATAAAAAAGGTAGAAAAAGATGAATTTTGAAAAGGTAGAAGTTTACGGATTTAAATCATTTGCAGACAAGTCTGAAATAAAATTCGGCAACGGAATAACGGGTATCGTTGGACCAAACGGATGTGGTAAGTCAAACGTAGCCGATGCAATTCGTTGGGTTTTAGGTGAACAATCTGCAAAAACTCTCCGTGGAACAAGTATGCAAGACGTTATTTTTAGTGGTACGCAAAACAGAAAGTCACTTTCTTATTGTGAAGTATCTCTATTTTTTGATAACTCTACAAAAATGTTCAATTTAGACTATAACGAAGTTATTATTACAAGAAAACTTTTTAGAAGTGGTGAAAGTGAATATTACATAAACAAACAACCTGCAAGACTAAAAGATATAGTAGATTTACTTCGTGAATGTGGCATAGGTAAAAACGGTTATACTATCATAGGACAAGGTAAAGTTGAAGAAATAATGTCAGCAAAGCCTGAAGATAGAAGAGCAGTTTTTGAAGATGCAACGGGTATTTCAAAATTCAAACAAAGAAAGGTAGAAACGGAAAGAAAGTTAGAAAGAACTAAAGAAAACCGTCTACGCTTTTTAGATATTATCACGGAAATTGAAAACCAATTAGGACCACTTGAAAAACAAGCAGAAAAGGCAAAACAATACTACGAACTTTCTGATGAACTAAAACATCACGAAATCAACGTTTATATTGCAAAATTAGACAACGTTGGTGAAAGAAAGGCAAAAATCAACCAAAGAATTGACGGTCTTAACGAAGCCATCAACCTAAAGCAACAAGGCTTAACTGATGCGCAAAAAGGTTATGAAAATATTTTAGATGAAATTAACACTTCAGACGGCAAGTTAAACGCACTTCAAGGCGAACTACTTGAAAAGAGAGTAGGACTTGAAAAGCAACACGGTGAAATTCAACTATTTAAAGAAAAAATTAGTTATCTAGAAGAACAACTTTCAACAAGCAAAAACAGAATTGAAAATAATAAGGAAATCATTAAGGATTTAACTGATAAAAAGGAAGAATACACAGCCACTTTATCTAATAAAGAAGTGGAAAAAGAAAGGGTAGAAAAAGAGTATGAAACCGTTTCAAAAGAACTACTAAAAATTTCTTCTGAAATTTCGCTTGGTGAAGAAATCGCAAACGAAAACACAAAAACAATCATTAAATCACTTGAATCACTTTCAGACATCAACCTAAACAAAGGTACTTTAAGCGTTGAAAAGAACAACCTTTTAGCCCGTAGAAACGAAATAACTGAAGGCTTAAATATTTTATACGCAAAACGCGATAAACTTTTTAACGAAAAGGAAAATTTAGACAAAAATATCACGGAATTAGACCTTTTAATTTACGACCAACGCGGTAAAATTAGCGACAAGGAAGATGAAATAAGGTCAAATAATGAAGAAGTTAGCAAGGTAGAAAATGAAATTTATAATCTAAATTCTAACATCACAATGCTAACCACAAGGGCGAACTTCTTTAAGGGCTTAAAAGAATCTTACGAAGGTTTTATGCCAGCCGTAAGAAAACTACTTCAACACGCAAAAGAAAATAAACTTGTAAAGTCAAAAATACAAGGTGTCGTTGCTGAAATTATAAAGAACGACTCAAAATTTGATATTGCGCTTGAAACAAGTTTAGGTGGCGCACTTCAAAATATCGTAACCGAAAATACTGACGACGCAAAGTTCTTAATCAACTACTTAAACCAAAACGAAATAGGAAGACTAACTTTCTTACCTATAACTTCAATCAAGCCAAGACCAAATGGTGATGCAGCTATAAAAGCAAGTAAAGAGTTTGGTGCGTTAGGACTTGCAACCGACGTAGTTAATTACGATAGTAAGTACGAAAACGTAATATCAAACCTACTTGGCAACACCTTAATTTGCGACAATCTTGACAATGCAACTAATATTGCAAACAAATACCGTTTTGCATTTAAAATAGTAACGCTTGACGGTCAAGTTTTATCAACTCAAGGTTCAATGACTGGTGGTTTCAAAAAGCAAAGCGTTGACGGATTACTATCTAACGATAGAAAGCTTGAAGAAATTGCAATAAAACTTAAAGAAAAGCAAAAGGATATGGAAAGCGCAAAACAAACCAAACTTTCTTTAGAAGAAAAGAGAGATAAACTTTTAAGCGACCTATCAATCCTTAACGAAATGTACCAAAGCAAGCGTGAAGAACTTGCCCTTCTTAGAGAAAAGTTGTCAGTAACGGAAACTGCTTTAATTGAAATCAATAAAGAAGTGGAAAGCGACAACGACTTTATTGAAATTATTGACAAAAAGATAGCAAAATTAGACCTTGACTATGAAGCCATCAAGTCAGGTAGCGCTAAACTTGAAGAAGATAAAGAAAAGGCAACAATCTCTGCAAACAAAAAGCAAGAAGAGTTTGAAGACTTAAAGGCAAAAAGGGACGGTTTAAGTACGGAAAGTACTGAACTACAAGTAAAAATCACTTCTTTAAGAAGTGAAATTAGCGCAATCAACGGCGAACTAACAAGAATTGAAAAAGAAGTATTAGACCTTGAAAAGGCTAACAAAGACTTAAGCAAGAATAACGAAAGTTTAGAAGTTGCCATTGAAAACTTCAGGTTAGAAAGTGAAAAGGTAACCTTTACTAAAGAAGAACAAGAAAAGGTTAACGCCCTTCGTGACAAAATAACTGCAATGCAAAATAGAAGGGAAGAATTAAAGGTAGAACTATCTAAAAAAGATATTGAAAGACAAAGTCTAACAGATGAAATTACTGCTTTAACTGACAAAAAGCACCAAGAAGGCTTATTACTAACCAAAATTGATGCCGACATTGAATATGCCGAACAAAACATTTGGGAAGACTACGAACTAACTTACCAAACTGCGCTTGAATTTAAGGAAGAAAATTACGACTTAAAACAAGGCGAACAAGAAGTTAACCGTATAAGAAGAAAGAGAAGTTCTCTTGGAGAAATCAACGCAAACGCAATTGAAGACAGTAAAGCCCTTCGTGAAAGATATGAAGAGTACAAAACGCAAGAAAACGACTTAAAGGAAGCAGAAGACGACTTAAAAGAAGCGTTAGCAACCATTAAGGCCGAAATGCTTGAACAATTTAACGAAGGTTTTGCAAAAATTAACGAAAACTTTAGTAGAATATTCAAAGAATTATTCGGTGGCGGTAGAGCAATGCTTGAACTTGACTATACCGACACGGACGACAAGTTAGAAGCCGGTATAGAAATTATAGCCGAACCACCAGGAAAGAAACTACAAAAACTTTCACTTCTAAGTGGTGGTGAAAAGGCTTTAACTGCAATAGCAATCCTATTTGCAATCTTAAAACTTCGCCCAATGCCTTTCTGCGTACTTGACGAAATTGAAGCGGCACTTGACGAAGCCAACGTAGATAGATTTGCAAAATACTTAAAGAAATTCTCTGAAGAAACGCAATTTATCGTAATCACTCACAGAAAGCCAACAATGGTAATGGCAGACGCACTATTCGGCGTAACAATGCAAGAAAAGGGTGTAAGTAAATTAGTATCAGTTAAACTTGCTGATATCGTAGAAGAAGAGGCATAAAACAAATGGGTTTATTCGGTAAATTTAAAAACGCACTTAATAAAACTAAACAAAGTTTTTTATCAAAACTAGACGACCTATTCAAAAGAAGTATCGGCGACGACTTTTTTGATGAACTTGAAGAACTTTTAATTTCATCAGACGTAAGCGTAAAAACTTCAATGGAGATTGTAGAAAATCTTCGTGATAGAGTAAAGACAGAAAGACTAAAAGATAAAGACTTCGTTATAGAAATCTTCAAAGAAGAACTAACGAATATGCTTTTAGAAGGTGGCAAAGTAGAAATTGAAACACCTGCAATAATAATGTTAGTAGGTGTAAACGGCGTAGGCAAAACTACCACGATAGGTAAACTTGCAAACAAATTTATAAAGGAAGGAAAATCAGTAACAATCGCCGCAGCAGACACCTTTAGGGCGGCGGCAGCCGACCAACTTTCAGTCTGGGCAGATAGGGCAAAGGTAAGAATTATCAAGCACCAAGAAGGTGGCGACCCTTCTGCAGTCGTATTTGATGCAATAGCATCAGCAAAAGCAAAAGAAACTGATATTTTAATTATAGATACTGCAGGAAGACTTCACGTTAAGGCAAACTTAATGGAAGAACTAAAAAAGATGGACAAAATCATCAAAAGGGAATACCCTGAAGCAAATCTATACAAACTAATGGTTTTAGATGCAACGACAGGTCAAAACGCCTTTAGCCAAGTAGAAGCCTTTGATAAAGATATAGGCATAAACGGTTTAGTTTTAACAAAACTTGACGGGACTGCAAAAGGTGGTTTTATAATTTCACTTTCAAGGGAATTAGAAGCCCCGGTTTGCTTTGTAGGTACGGGCGAAAAGATAGACGATATTGAAGATTTTGATGCAAAAGAGTTTATTGAAGGTCTATTTTAAAAAACCTTGTAAAAACGCTTGACAAAAAATTTAATAAGTGTAAAATATAGGTGTAAAGTATTTTTGCTTTACACCTTTTATTATGAGTAAAGAGTTAGAAGTAGTTGAATTATTTTTGCAATATAAAGATTTGTTAACGGAGCACCAACAAAAACTGGTAGAAGACTATTACGTTTTCGACCTATCTTTAGGTGAAATTTCTGAAAACTTTAGTATCTCACGCCAAGGCGTATACGATGCGTTAAAAAAGGCAAAAAACCAACTATTTGAATACGAAAAAAAGTTAAAGTTAAAAGAAAAGAACGATTTATTAAAACAAGTTCACCAAAACTTAGTAAAAAAAGGCTTAGAAAAGGAAGCAGAAAGTTTATTAAAGGTAATAAAATAAAAGATGGCACTATTTTCATCACTTAGTGAAAAATTAAATCACGTTTTTAGCAAGTTAACCAAGCACGGCAGACTAACCGAGCTTGAAATTAAACAAGCAATGCGTGAAATAAGAATAGCCCTTTTAGAAGCAGACGTAAACATAGTCGTTGCAAAACAATTTATAAACAAGGTTAGTGAAAAGGCAGTAGGACAAGAAATATTAAAGTCTTTAAGCCCAACGCAACAAGTTATAAAAATCGTTAACGAAGAACTTATCGCCCTAATGGGTAGCACAAACAGTAAGTTAGAAGTATCAGGAAGTTCGCCAACAGTAATAATGATGAGTGGTCTTCAAGGTGCAGGTAAAACTACTTTGTGTGGAAAGTTAGCGCTTTACTTAAAAAAACAAGGCAAAAACCCACTACTCGTTGGGTGCGACATATATAGACCAGCCGCAATAGAACAACTAAAAGTAGTTGGTGGGAACGCAGGGGTTGAAGTTTTTGAAAAAGGAACACAAGACCCGGTAAAAACAAGCGAACAAGCAATTAAACACGCAAAATCTTATGGTTTTGACACGGTAATAATTGATACTGCAGGTAGACTTCAAATAGATGAAGATATGATGCAAGAGTTAGAACGTGTTAAAAAGGCAGTAAACCCAACGGAAATTTTGCTTGTAATTGACTCAATGATAGGTCAAGTAGCCGTAGAAGTAGCCGACACCTTTAACAAAAGGTTAGAAGTTACCGGTTTAGTTTTAACAAAACTTGACGGCGACACGCGTGGTGGTGCAACTCTATCTGCAAAAGCAGTAACGGGTAAGCCAATCAAGTTCTGTAGCACGGGTGAAAAACTTGGCGATTTAGAGCCTTTCTACCCAGACCGTATGGCAAGCCGTATCTTAGGAATGGGCGACGTTTTAACCCTAATTGAACGCGCAGAAACGGCAATAAGCGAAGAACAAGCCAAAAAATTAGAAAAAAAGTTTAGGGAAAACACCTTTACTTTAGAAGATTATTTAACTCAATTTGATGCAATCAAAAATATGGGTGGAATAAAAGACTTACTTTCAATGATGCCAGGTCTTGGTGGTAAAATGAACCTATCAAACCTAAATATAGATGAAAAGCAAGTCGGTCAAATAAAAGCAATAATTCTTTCAATGACCAAAAAGGAAAGAAGGGACCCAAGCATCTTAAACGCATCAAGGAAGAAAAGAATTGTAGAAGGTTCAGGCACAACCGTTCAAGAAGTAAACAAACTACTTAAGAACTTTGAACAAACCAAACAAATGATGAAACAAATGAAAAACAATAAAATGTTTAGATTTTAATAAAAAATAAAAATTAAAAAAGGAAGGAATAAAAAAATGGCAGTAAAAATGAGATTAACAAGAATGGGCGACAAGAAATCTCCATTCTACAGAGTAGTAATTATGGATAGCAGAACAGCAAGAGACGGCGCTTATATTGACAAAATCGGTCACTATAACCCATTAACAAACCCAGCTGAAATCGTTCTTGATGCTGACAAGGCAAAAGACTGGTTATCAAAGGGTGTACAACCTACTGAAACTGTTAAAAACTTACTTGTAAAAGCAGGTATCATTGAACAATCTAAAAAACTTTCTCCATCAAAGACAAAGCAAAGAAAGTCTAAATAAGGAAGTTGAAAAATGTTAGATTTTATAAAGTACGTAGTAGGTCAATTTGCTGAAAAGAGTGATGAAGTAGAATATCGCGTAACCGAAACGGAAAAAACCATAGACGTATTAATCATTTTAGATGAAAGCGATATGGGTAAAGTTATCGGCAGACAAGGTAAACTTGCAAAATCACTTCGTACAATTGTAAAAGCAATGACGCAAAAGCAAGACAAGAAATATAATATTGAAATAAAAGAGCGTGGAGAAGTTATTTAATTTCTCCCTTTTTTAGATTATGGAAAACTTTTTAATTATAGGCGAAATAGTAAAACCACAAGGAATAAAAGGGGAAGTAAAACTTATCCCTTATTCTGAAGAGCCTAAAAGAATAAAACAAATAAAAAAGGTATATATTGATGAAAGACCTTATGAAGTCTTATCAGTAAAAGTAGCCCCAGACGCAGTATTTTTAGGGTTAAGCGGTATCTTTACAAGAAACGATGCCGAACTTTACCGTGGAAAAATTGTCAAGGTTAAAAGGGAAGACGCGCCAAAACTTAAAAAAGGCAACTATTATATAGTTGACGTTATAGGTTGTACTTTATTCACAAACGACGGGGAAGAAGTAGGCGTAGTTGAAGAAATTATAAAAGGCGTACAAGACGTTTATATAGTAAAAGGCAAAAACGCAACAATCACTTTTCCACTACTAAACAGTCTAAACTACGAAATTGACGTAGAAAACAAAAAAATGGTAGTAGATAAACAAAGATTTTCAGAGGTGTCTTTATATGAGGATTGATATTTTAACCCTTTTTCCAAATATGTTCACACCACTTTTTGAAAGCATTTTAGGTAGAGCCGTAAAGGAAGGTTTGCTTGAAATTAACGTGGTTAATATAAGGGACTACACTTTAGACAAGCACTTAAAATGTGATGATACGCCCTTTGGTGGTGGCGCAGGTATGGTAATGATGGTTGAACCTATCGCAAGGGCGATAGAAGATATAGACCCTGAGCATAAGGCAAAAAGAATTTACCTATCACCAAAAGGTAAAACTCTATCACAAAAACTTGTAACTAAACTTAAAGATGAAAAGTGGCTTATTTTACTATGTGGTCATTACGAAGGTGTTGACCAACGCGCAATAGACCTTTATATTGATGAAGAAGTTTCAATAGGCGACTACGTTTTAACGGGTGGCGAACTTGGTGCTATGGTGCTTGTAGATGCCGTTGGTAGATACGTTGACGGCGTACTTAATAAAGACTCTTTAGAAGAAGAATCTTTTGCAAGTGGTGCTCTAGAGTATCCACAATACACTAGACCAGCAGACTTTAGGGGTGTAAAAGTACCTGAAGTTTTAACAAGTGGCAACCACAAAGAAATTAAAAAATGGAGAGAAAATGAGTCTATTAAAATAACGCAAAAAAATAGACCAGACCTAATAAAATAATATGCAACATATACAATGGTTTCCAGGTCATATGACCAAAGCAATGCGTATGATGGAAGACAACGTAAAGCTTTGCGACGGAATAATTATGATATTAGATGCAAGAGCACCATTTTCTTGCATAAACGAAAAACTTAATAAACTGTTTGAACATAGACCTGTTTTGTACGTGTTAAACAAAAGCGACCTAGTTGAAAGAAAGGATATTTCTTTTGCAATTAACAGGTTAAAAGAAGAAGGCAAAAAGGCAGTATCAATAATCGGTACGGACAAAAAGGCAGTAAACGGTCTTTATAACGAAATTTTTTCAATGCTAAGTGAAAAACTTGAAAGGAACAAAGCAAAAGGTATTTTTAAGCCACTTAGAATAATGGTGGCGGGAATACCAAACACAGGTAAGTCAACCATCATAAACACCCTTTCAGGCGCTAAAAAAGCCGTTACGGGCGACAAAGCAGGGGTAACAAAAGGCAAACAATGGGTTAAACTTTACGACCTTGAACTACTTGATACGCCAGGCACAATGCCACCAAGTTTTGCCGACCAAAACAAGGCAAGGCACTTAGCTTATATCGGCAGTATAAACGACGATATCTTAGATATGGAAGACTTAACTTTATCGTTAGTTGAAGAACTAACAAGCAGTTATCCAACCCTAATGAAGGAAAAGTACGGCATTGATGAAAATGATATAACACCACTAGAAAAGTACGAAAAAATATGCAAAAAGCGTGGTTTTTTACTTCGTGGTGGAGAGTATGATTATAGTAGATGTGCAAAAGCCGTAATTGATGATTTTAGAAAGGGTAAAATAGGTAAAATCTTTTTAGACAAATGAGTAATTTAGAGTACGAACAAAAGTATTTAAGTAAAGGTTTAAGGTATATTGCAGGTGCTGATGAAGTAGGTAGAGGACCACTAGCCGGACCTGTCGTAGTATGCGCTTTAATTATGCCACTAGAAGGCTTAATTGAAGGTGTAACGGACAGTAAAAAACTTACGGAAAAGAAGAGAAACGCCCTTTTTGACCAAATAAAAGAAAAAGCAATCGCATGTGAAATTTATCAGTTAGAACCTGAAGAAATTGACAAAATAAATATTTTAGAAGCCGTTAAAGTTTGCTTTACTAACGCAGTAAAAAATCTAAAGGTAAAACCAGACGCCGTTTTAATTGACGGCAACAATATTAAATTACCAATAGATGCTGAATACGTAGTAAAAGGGGACTTAAAAAGTTATACTATAGGTTGCGCTTCAATAGTTGCAAAAGTGTATAGAGATAGGCTTATGGAAGAGTATGCAAAAGTGTACCCTGACTATGGTTTTGAAAAACACAAAGGGTATGGCACAAAAACGCATATAGACAAAATTAAGGAGATAGGACCTTGCAAGATACACCGAAGAACTTTTATAAAAAACTTTTGGGCAGAATAGGAGAAAATAGGGCGATTAGCCATCTAAAAAAGTCGGGTTATAAGGTGCTAAAAACCAACTACACCACCCGTTTTGGCGAAGCCGACATAATAGCCGAAAAGGAAGACGTAATAGTTTTTATAGAAGTAAAAACAAGAAAGGACGACTCTTTTGGTGCGCCTTCTGAAGCAGTAAATAAAATAAAACAAGAAAAATATCGCTTAGTAGCAAACGAATTTTTGCTTAAAAACAAATTTTTAGAAAGAAATTGCCGTTTTGACGTAATAGAGATAGAAAATGGCAAAATAAATCATATAATTGATGCATTTTGGTGTTAAAATCAGTTGCTTTTAGCAAAAAAGTGTGTTAAAATAGATAAGACTTCGGGTGGTCCTCTTGTATTTTTTTACAATGAACACTTAGTAAACATGGAGGTAAGTGCTATGAAAGGAATAATCGATGCAATCAATAAAGAAAACCTTAAAGAAAATATTCCAGAGTTTAATGTAGGTGATACAGTTAGAGTATCCGTAAAGGTTATTGAAGGAACACGTGAAAGATTACAAGCATTCGAAGGTATCGTTATTAGTAAAAACGGTGGCGGAATAGGTGAAACGTTCACGGTAAGAAGACTTTCTTTCGGTGTTGGTGTTGAAAGAACTTTCCCAATCCATTCACCAAAGGTTGCAGATATCAAAGTAGTAAGAAAGGGTAAAGTCAACCGTGCAAAATTATACTACTTAAGAGGCCGTACAGGTAAAGCAGCTAAGATTAAAGAAGTAAAGTAATTAAGAAGTAAAAAGAGTTTGTTTTTTATAGCAAACTCTTTTTTATTTTGCTCTTAAGCCTTTACTTTTTTTTTATTTTCATATATAATGTTTTAAAGAATGCTAAAATGGGGAAGGATTTATGTTAGCAAAAACAAAAAGTTATAGCCTAATAGGATTAGATGGTTTTTGTGTAGAAATTGAAGTAGACGCTAACAACGGCCTACCATCTTTTGACATAGTAGGCCTACCTGACACGGCTGTTAAAGAATCAAAAGAAAGGGTTCGTTCTGCCATTAAAAATAGTGGTAGAAAGGTTTTTCCACAAAAAATAACGGTCAACTTAGCCCCTGCAGGAATAAAGAAGGAAGGTTCTTTACTTGACCTTGGCATAGCAATCGGCTTACTAAAAGTAACTTCTCAAATTGAACAAGAAGTAGAAGATTATATATTTATCGGCGAACTTTCATTAGACGGAACGCTTCGCCACGCAAACGGCATAATGCCAATTTTAATTTCAGCCTATAACGACGGCTATACAAAATTTATTATTCCAAAAGTAAATGAAGAAGAAGCATCATATATAGAAGGCATAGAAGTATATTCTGCAAACACTTTAACGGAAGTAATAAACCACTTATCTAACTTAGCACCGATTGAAAGGGTAGAAAAAAAGAGTTTTAAGGCACAAACTTTTAACAACTACACCAACGACTTTAAGTACGTAAAAGGTCAACAAATAGCAAAAAGGGCAGTAGAAATTGCAGTAGCAGGGGGACATAACGTTTTACTTGTAGGCGCACCTGGTACTGGTAAAACTATGATAGCAAAGTGCATACCAACCATTATGCCTGATATAACTTTTGAAGAAGCCTTAGAATGCACAAAAATCCACTCAGTTGCAGGTAAATTAGCCGAAGAAGGTATTTTAACTCAAAGACCGTTTAGAAGTCCACACCACACGGCAACTATGGTAGCAATGACTGGTGGTGGTAAAAACGCAACCCCAGGTGAAATAAGTTTAGCACACAACGGCGTTTTATTTTTAGATGAAATGCCAGAATATACAAGAAGCACCCTTGAATCACTTCGCCAACCTTTAGAAGACGGGGTAGTATCAATTTCAAGGGCAAACTTTTCAGTAACTTACCCAGCAAACTTTATTCTTTGTGGAAGTATGAACCCTTGTCCTTGTGGAAACTTAGGTTCAAAAGACAAGGTATGTACTTGTACGCCAAGCCAAATTGCAAAATACAAAGCAAGAATATCAGGTCCACTACTTGATAGAATAGATATTCAAGTTCAAGTAGATAGTGTAAAGTATAGCGAATTAGTTGATGAAACGGAAGGTGAAAGTTCACTAAAAATTCGCCAAAGAGTAAATAAGGCCCGTGCAATCCAAAGAGAAAGGTTTAAAGAAGAGGGCATACTAACTAACGCAGATATGGGTCAAAAACAACTTAAAAAGTACTGCAAAATAGATGAAGTTAGTGAAAGTATATTAAAAGAAGCATACGCGACTTTAAGTTTATCAGCAAGGGCAAGAAGCCGTATATTAAAGGTTGCAAGAACTATTGCCGATATGGAAGAAAGCAAGAATATTGAAGTAAAGCATATATTAGAAGCAATAAGTTATAGACAAAACTAAAATGAAGTACACGAAAGAAGAACTTTCTTTAATATGGTTAGACAGTTTTTTAGGATTAGAGTATAGGCACAAAGAATATCTCTTTGATAAAATTTGTTCTACAGGAAGAATTTCTGAAAACATAGTAAAAAACCAAAGTTATATTAAAGAAAATATAGGGGAAAAGGAGTACGAAACTCTACTAAATAGCGCGAAAGAAGAGTATTTAGACTATCTTCTAAACGGGCTTGAAAAAAGAAAGGTAGTAGCGATAACAAAATATTCTAAAAACTACCCAAATAAACTAAAAAATCTACCTTTAGCACCGTTAATATTATATGCAAAAGGGAATATATCTTTATTAAACGAAAAATCTTTTGCAATAGTCGGCAGTAGAAGAAGTTTACCTTATTCCGTTGCTGTGGCTGAAAAGTATGCAGAAGCCCTTTCAAAAAACGGCGTAGTTTTAATAACTGGCATAGCAGAAGGGGTAGATGAAAGCGTTATAAAAGGCAGTATAAATAGTGGAAAAATAATTTCCGCTGTAGCAGGTGGATTTGACAAAATTTATCCAGCCAAAAACACCCCACTTGCCGAAGAAGTAGCAAAAAACGGTTTGCTTATAAGTGAACACCCACCCGAAGTTTTATCAAGAAACTTTTTGTTCCCTGTAAGAAACAGAATAATCGCAGGGTTATCAGACGGTGTGTTAGTTGTAAGTGCAGGGGTAAAGAGTGGCACTTTATATACTGCAGAATATGCTGAAGAGTATTCAAAACCAGTCTTTGCAATTCCTTACACACCGAATATAGAATCAGGCTTAGGAACAAACGCACTTATCAAAAAGGGCGCATACCTTTGCGACACGGTAAGCGATATTTTTGAAGTTTTAGGAATAGAAGAAAATAAAACTGTTATAAATCTAACCAAAGAAGAACAAGCAGTTTTAGATATTATAAAAGAAGGGGAAATTCATATAGAAAAACTTGCAAAAGCGTTAAACAAGCAAGTTTACGAACTAATGCCAACCCTTTCAATATTAGAAATTAAAAAATTAGTAACAAAATCAATGGGCAACGTATATTCTGCCGTTTAAGTATAGGAGAGTAAGATGAACTTAATTATAGTGGAATCACCACACAAAGCAAAAACTATAAGCAAATTTTTAGGTACTGGCTATAAAGTAGACGCATCAAAAGGACATATAAGAGATTTACCTACCAACTATATGGGCGTAAATATCGCAAACAATTTTGAACCAAAGTACGTAGTAGCGCCTGAAAAAAAGGCAGATATTAAAAGACTTGTAGATTTAGCAAAAAAAGCAGATAGCGTATATCTTGCAACCGACCCGGATAGAGAAGGGGAAGCAATATCTTGGCACTTAGCAGAAGTTTTAGGGTTAAATGAAAAGGACAATATAAGAATAGAATTTAACGAAATTTCTGAAAAAGCAGTTAAAAAGGCACTATCTTCACCAAGAAAGATAGATATGAATTTAGTAGACGCACAACAAGCAAGAAGAGTTTTAGATAGACTTGTAGGTTATAGCATTTCACCTGCGGCAAGTATAAGATTAAACGAAACTCTTTCAGCAGGTAGAGTGCAATCAGTTGCCTTAAAATTAGTAGTTGATAGGGAAAGGGAAATTAAAGCCTTCGTTCCCGTTGAATACTGGAATATTAGAGCAGAATTAGAAAATAATGAAGGAAAGGGCTTAAAGGCATTACTTGCTGAATACAACGGCAAAAAGTTTAAGCCAAAAGATAAAGATGAAGCCGACAAGGTTGAAATCATATTAAAAAAGGGCGAATTTTTCGTTAAAAACGTTAAAAAGGCAGTAGTAGCATCTAAAGCACCTGCACCGTTTATAACAAGTACGCTTCAACAAGACGGCTCAAATAAACTTGGCTTATCAGCACCAAAGATAATGCAAATAGCACAAAGATTGTACGAAGGTGTAGAAACTCCAAACGGCAACTTAGCGCTTATTACTTATATGAGAACGGACTCTGTAAGAATTAGTGATGAAGCAAGAAAGTCTGCAAAAGATTTTATTGAAGCAACTTTTGGAAGCGAGTTCGTACCAACAAAACCAAACGTATATAAAAGTAAGCAATCAGCACAAGACGCGCACGAAGCAATTAGACCTATTGACGTAACAATTACGCCAAGCAAGGTTAAAGACTTACTTGATAAAGACCAATTAAGACTATATACCTTAATTTACAACAGATTTTTAGCATCACAAATGAGTGACGCAAAATACAACAGCGTACAACTTGATATAGAAAATAGTGGTTTTAACTTTAAGGCAAGTGGCAAAACGCTACTCTTTAAGGGCTTTACCGTAGTTTACGACGACTTTAGAAAGGACGAAGTAGGCGAAGAAGGTAATAGTGGACTTTTACCTGACCTAAAGGAAGGGGAAAAGTTAAACTTAATTGATTTAGTTAAAGAACAAAAGTTTACAAAACCACCTGCAAGATACACCGAAGCAAGTTTAATTAGAACTATGGAAGAAAAGGGTATCGGTAGACCGTCAACTTACGCAACCATAATGGCAAAACTTTCTGACAAAAAGAGAGAATACGTAAGAAAGGAAGGCAAAAACTTAGTACCAAACGACATTTCATACGAACTAATTGACTTTTTAGTAAAATACTTTACAAACATAATGGACGTATCTTTCACAGCAAAAATGGAAGAAGCGCTTGACGATATAGGCGAAGGGGGAAAGGACTGGAAAAGTTTGATTGCGTCTTTCTATCCAACCTTTGAAAAGCAGTTAGAAAATAGCAAAATAACGGACGTTATTTGTGAAAAATGTGGTTCAAAAATGTCAATAAATAGTGGTAAGTACGGCAACTACTACGCATGTACTAACTATCCAAACTGCACTAACATAAAATCAGTAAACGAAAAGGTGGTAATACCAACCGACAGAATTTGTGAAAAGTGTGGTGCAATTATGGTAGAAAGAGAAGGCAAGTTTGGTAAATTCCTTGCTTGTTCAAACTATCCTAAGTGTAAAAACACAATAAGTATGACTGAAAGCGTTGGTACTTGTCCAGACTGTGGCAGTCCAACAAAAAAGATGATGTCAAAAGGTGGCAAAGTGTTCTACGGTTGTTCAAAATTCCCAAGTTGTAAGTTTATGAGCTGGGATGAACCAACTGGCGAAAAATGTCCAACTTGTGGTGCATATTTAGTAAAAACCGAACAAGGAATAGTTTGTTCATCTAAAAAGTGCGACTATAAAAAGTAAAAAATGAAAGAAGTAATCGTTATAGGTGGTGGACTTGCAGGGTGTGAGAGTGCCTATTATCTAGCAAATAAGGGCATAAAGGTAAAGTTATACGACATAAAACCAAACAAGTTTACCCCAGCACATACAAATAAAAACTACGCAGAACTAGTTTGTTCAAACTCACTAAAGAGTAATGACGTTTACGGAAACGCTTGTGGACTACTAAAGGAAGAGTTAAGAATTTTAGGTTCAATGGTAATTGAAGTTGCCGACAGTACGAAAGTACCTGCAGGTAACGCACTTGCCGTTAATAGGGAAGATTTTGCTTTCAAAATAACGGAAAAAATCAAAAACCACCCTAATATTCAATGTTTTTCAGAAGAAATTGAAAAAATCCCACTTGACAAAAACGTAATAGTGGCAACAGGGCCACTCACGACTGACAAACTTTCTCAGCATATTAAAGAACTAACGGGTGACGGCTTATACTTTTTTGATGCTGCTGCACCTATCGTTGAAAAGGACTCAATAGATTTTGATAATGCCTTTTACGGGGACAGATACGGTAAAGGTAACGGCGACCATATAAACTGCCCGATGAATAAAGAAGAATACACTTTATTTATTCGTGAACTTATAAACGCAAAAAAAGCCCCACAAAAAGATTTTGAAAAGAAGGCAATTTTTGAAGGTTGTATGCCGGTAGAAGTAATGGCAGAAAGGGGGGAAAACACCCTTCGTTTCGGTCCACTAAAACCAACCGGGCTTGACGACCCAAAAACGGGAAGATGGCCTTATGCGTGTTTACAACTAAGAAGGGAAAACGCAAGTGGCGATATGTATAATTTAGTAGGTTTTCAAACAAATCTACTATTCCCTGAACAAAAAAGGGTTTTTTCACTAATACCAGCCCTTAAAAACGCAGAATTTTTAAGATACGGCGTAATGCACAAAAACACCTTTATCAACTCACCAAAGGTGTTAAACAACGACTTTTCGTTAAAAGAATATCCGTTTATATTCTTTGCAGGTCAAATAAGTGGTGTTGAAGGGTACGTTGAAAGTATTGCAAGTGGTTTAGTTTCAGCAATAAGTATGGAAAGAAAGTTAAACGGCAAACCACCGATAGATTTTACCAACAAAACGGTAATCGGTGCTTTATCAAACTACGTAGCAACGGTGAACGAAAACTTCCAACCAATGAACGCAAACTTTGGAATACTACCTAATTTACAAATTAGGGACAAAAAACAAAAGAAGGAAGAACAGGCAAAAATAAGCCTTGCAAAAATAAGTAAAATAAAAGGGGAGATATAAAATGGACGAATTTAGAGGAACGACCATTTGTGCAGTAAAAAAGAACGGTCAAACTGCAATTGCGGGTGACGGACAAGTTACCCTTTCACAATCAGTAATCTTTAAGAACAACGCCGTAAAGGTAAGAAGAATTTACGGTGGCAAAGTAATTTTTGGTTTTGCAGGTTCAGTAGCAGACGCATTTACTTTATCTGAAAGATTTGAAGAAATGTTAAATAAATTTTCAGGCAACTTAATGAGAAGTGCCGTTGAACTAGCAGAACTTTGGAGAAACGACAAAGTTGTTAGAAAGTTAGAAGCAATGATGATAACTGCCGACAAAGACAGCCTTTTAATAGTATCAGGCTCAGGTGAAGTTATTGAACCAGACGGTGGCGTATGTGCAATCGGTAGTGGTGGAAACTATGCGTTAGCAGCCGCAAGAGCATTAACTAAAGAAACTGACTACACGGCAGAAGAAATTGCAAAAAAAGCACTACTAATCGCAAGTGAAATATGCGTATTTACAAACGACCATATCACGGTAGAAACGCTTTAGGGGGTAATTATGAACTTAACACCAAAAGAAATAGTAGTAGAATTAGATAAATATATCATAGGTCAAGACGGCGCAAAAAAGGCAGTAGCAATCGCCCTAAGAAATAGATATAGAAGAAGTAAACTAACCGAAGTAGAAAGGGAAGAAATAACCCCAAAAAATATCATAATGAAAGGGCCAACAGGGGTAGGTAAAACGGAAATTGCAAGAAGACTTGCAAAATTAGTTAAAGCGCCGTTTGTAAAGGTTGAAGCAACAAAATATACCGAAGTCGGCTACGTTGGTAGAGACGTTGAATCAATGATAAGAGATTTAGTTGAATGTAGCGTTAGACTTTGTAAAGAAGAAAGCATAAAAGAAGTTTCACAAAAAGCAACCAAAATTGCCGAAGACAAAATTGTTAAAATTTTAGCAGTTTCAAGAAAGATTGAACAAGGCGAAACGGCTAAAGAAATTTTTGAACAACAATTATTAGAAGGTTTAAGAAAGGGCTACTACGACAACGAAATGGTTGAAATTGAAGTAGCAGTAGAACCAAAATCAATGGAAATTATGCCAAACGGTGCAGAAATAAGCCTTGGCAGTATCTTTGGCGATATGTTGCCTAAAAAGACTAAAAAGAGAAGGGTAACCGTTAAAGAAGGTATAAAACTTATCGTAGCCGAAGAAGCAAACAAACTTATTGATATGGACAACGTAACTGCAGAAGCAGTTAGAAGAGCCGAACAAGAAGGCATAATCTTTATTGATGAAATTGATAAAATTGCAGCAAAGCGTTCTAACTCAAGTGGACAAGACGTTTCAAGGGAAGGGGTGCAAAGAGATATTCTTCCTATAGTAGAAGGTTCAACGGTAATGACAAAATACGGACCAATCAAAACGGACTATATTTTATTTATCGCGGCAGGTGCTTTCCACGTATCAAAGGTATCAGATATGATACCGGAACTTCAAGGAAGATTTCCTATTTTAGTTGAACTACAAAGTTTAACTAAAGAAGATTTTGTTAAAATTTTAACAACACCAAAGAACGCAATAACAATTCAGTACGCAACCTTACTTGGTACTGACAATATTGACCTAAAGTTTACTGATGAAGCAATTAACGAAATTGCAGAAATTTCAGAAAATATGAACGCAACAATGGAAGATATCGGTGCAAGAAGACTTCACACGGTAATGGAAAATCTTTTAGAAGACGTATCTTTTGAAGCGGGTAGCGACAAAGAGTTAAAAGAAGTTGTAATTGACAAAGCGTTCGTTATAAGTAAACTTGGCACTTACTTAAAAGACAAAGACTTAAAGAAATTTATTTTATAAGGAAGATATTATGATAAACGTTCCAAAAGGCACGAAAGACTGTTTGCCAGAAGAAAGTTATAAATGGCAATTCGTTGAAGAAAAAATTAGAAAAATTACAAAAGCATACGGCGTAAAGGAAATTAGAACGCCAACCTTTGAACATACGGAAGTTTTCACTCACGGTGTAGGCGACACTACTGATATCGTTAACAAGGAAATGTACACCTTTTTAGATAAGGGTAATAGAAGTATAACCTTAAAGCCGGAAGGTACTGCAAGTATAGCCCGTTCATTTATTGAAAACGGTATGAAGAACTATACAATGCCGGTAAAAATGTACTATATAACCCCTTGCTTTAGATATGAAAGACCACAAGCAGGAAGACTAAGAGAGTTCCACCAATTCGGTGTTGAAGTTTACGGTTCAACAGAAGCAAGTATAGATGCTGAATGTATAATTTTAGCCAAAAACTTTTTAGATGAACTTGGCGTTAAAGTAAAACTACTTATAAACAGTATCGGTTGCAAGGAATGTAGAAAGGCTTTTAACGATGCGTTAAAAAATTATTTAGAAAGTCAACTTGAAGGTATGTGTCCAACTTGTAAGGACAGATTTTCAAGAAATCCACTTCGTATTTTAGACTGTAAAGAAAGTGGTTGCAAAGAAATTATCAAAAACGCACCAAGCATTTTAGATTACCTATGTGAAGACTGTAGGGCTCACTTTGAAGCCTTAAAAGAATACTTAAGTTTAGCAAAAGTTGAGTATGAAATTGACGATAAAATCGTTCGTGGTCTTGACTACTACACAAAAACGGTATTTGAATTTGTTAGCGACAGTATAGGCGCACAAGGTACCGTTTGTGGTGGCGGTAGATACGACGGTTTAATAGCCGACCTTGGTGGTAACGATATTTCAGGCGTAGGCTTTGCAATGGGTATTGAAAGACTACTTCTCGTAATGGAAAATATCGGTGTAGAAATTGAAAGAACGGACAAAATTAAACTTTACTTAATCGGTATTGGCGAAGTTGAAAGTAAAAAGGCTTTTTCTTTAGCAAGTTCATTAAGAAAGGACGGTGTTGCCGTTGAAATTGACCATATGAATAGAAGCGTAAAGGCAAAATTTAAGTATGCCGACAAAATTAACGCAGAATTCGTTGGCGTAATCGGTTCAGACGAACTAGCAAACGGTGTCGTTTCCGTTAAAGAAATGGCAACCGGTAAAGAAGAAAAGGTTAAAATAGAAAATCTTTTACAATATCTTTTATAATTTTACATAAAGGAGAAAGTTATGAAAAAAATAGAAAACTTACAAGAATTTGAACAAATTATTAAAGGTGAAAAGCCAGTTTTAGTAGATTTTTTTGCTGAATGGTGTGGACCTTGCAAAATGCAAGCCCCTATTTTAGAAGGGTTAGAAAAAGAAATTACTGAAATTGATTTTTGCTCCATCAACGTAGATGAACTAGAACAAGTTGCAATAAACTACGGCATTTCAGCAATCCCTGCCTTATTCTTATTTAAAAATGGCGAAGTTGTCGCTAAAATTATCGGCTTAAACGGCAGGGAAGAACTTAAAAACAAATTAGAAAAACATATATAATCAACTTACTTGGAGGATAAAAATGATTGATTTTACTAGCGTTAAAAATAACGACCCAGAATTATTTACTGCACTTGAAAAAGAATTAACCCGTCAACAAGAAAATATTGAACTTATCGCAAGTGAAAATATCGTTTCTAAAGACGTATTAAAAGTAGCAGGTAGCCACTTAACAAATAAGTATGCAGAAGGCTATCCAGAACATAGATATTACGGTGGATGTCAATTTGTTGATATTGCTGAAAAGTTAGCAATTGAAAGAGCAAAAAAACTTTTTGGTGCAGAACACGCAAACGTTCAACCACATAGTGGTGCAAACGCAAACTTTGCAGTATATTTTGCAGTATTAAACCCAGGCGACACAATTTTAGGTATGAGCCTAGCACACGGTGGCCACTTAACACACGGCGCACCTATAACCGTATCAGGCAAATACTTTAAGTCAGTAGGCTACGGCGTTAGTGAAAAGACTGGCGAAATTGACTATGATGAACTTGAAAAGTTAGCGTTAGAAGTAAAACCAAAAATTTTAGTATCAGGCGCAAGTGCATACGCAAAGGCAATCAATTTTAAAAGAATAAGAGAAATTTGTGACAAAGTTGGCGCATATATGATGGTAGATATCGCACATATTGCAGGACTTGTAGCAACTGGCTTACACGAAAGCCCAGTTCCTTATGCAGACTTCGTTACAACTACAACACACAAGACTTTAAGAGGTCCTCGTGGTGGTTTAATTTTATGTAAAGAAAAGTACGCAAAAATTATTGATAAAGCAGTATTCCCAGGAACTCAAGGTGGCCCACTTATGCACATTATCGCTGCAAAAGCAGTAGCATTTGGCGAAGCCTTAAAACCTGAATTTAAGGAATATCAAACACAAATTATTAAGAACGCAAAAGTAATGGCAAATAAGTTTATGTCACTTGGTATTAAACTTGTTTCAAACGGCACGGACAACCACTTAATGCTTCTTGATTTATCAGATACAGGCGTAACTGGTAAAGAACTTGAAAAGATGCTTGATGAAGTACACATTACCTTAAACAAAAACTCAATTCCATTTGACAAGCAAAGCGCATTTGTAACAAGTGGTGTAAGAATTGGCACTCCAAGTGTAACAACAAGGGGCTTTAAGGAAGAAGACTGTGAACTTGTTGCAGAACTTATCGTAAAAATTATTAAAGAAAAAGAAAACGCATTTGACTTTGTTAAGGCAGAAGTTAAAAAATTAACTGATAAATATCCAATTTACAAAGGACAAATTACTTACTAAAAGGAAAAATTATGTACACTTCAAAACTTAACGTTTTAGAAACGCAAAAAGCAATAAAATTAGTAAAAGACACTTTTGAAAGGGAACTAGCAAAAGCCCTTTCTTTAACAAGAGTGTCAGCCCCACTTTTCGTTAAGCCTGAAACGGGCTTAAACGACAACCTAAACGGTTATGAAAGGGCAGTAAACTTTGATATTTTAGAATTAAAAAAGGAAGTAGAAATCGTTCAATCACTTGCAAAGTGGAAAAGAATGGCACTTTCAAAATACGGCTTTTCCGTTGGCGAAGGTTTATATACCGATATGAACGCAATTAGAAGGGACGAAAGTTTAGATGCAATCCATTCCGTTTACGTTGATCAATGGGACTGGGAAAAGAGAATTGAAAAGAAGGATAGAAAACTTTCTTACCTAAAAAACACGGTTAAGAAAATTTACAAAGCACTACTTAAAACTGCAAAAGTAGTAGAAGCAAAATATCCTATGCTAAAAAGTTCACTCCCTAACGAAATAACCTTCCTATCAACTAAGGAACTTGAAAGTTTATATCCAAACCTAACAAGAAAGGAAAGGGAAAACCAAATAGCAAAAGAAAAGAAGGCAGTTTTTCTATACGGCATAGGTTGGCCACTTAAAGACAAAATGCCACACGACGGCAGAGCAGCCGACTACGACGACTGGAAGTTAAACGGCGACCTTTTACTTTGGTTTGAAGAACTAAATATTGCGTTTGAAATTTCTTCAATGGGTATAAGAGTTGATGAAATTAGTTTGCCAAAACAATTAAAGAAGAAAAAAGAACTATCTAAACTTGAAAATCCATACTGCAAAGGCATAATGGAAAAGACTTTACCACTAACAATCGGTGGTGGTATCGGTCAATCAAGACTATGTATGTACTTCTTAAAAAAGGTACATATAGGTGAAGTTCAAACTTCAGTTTGGGGCGAAGAATATTTACAAAAATTAAAAGAAGAAGGAATAGAATTACTTTAATGAAAGTTTATGGCAGCATATCAGAACTTGTTGGCAAAACGCCACTATTAAAACTTAATAATTTAATGGCAAAATATGGTTTAAAGGCAAATCTATACGCAAAGTTAGAGTATTTTAACCCAGCCGGTAGCGCAAAAGATAGGGTTGCCCTTAATATGATTTTAGACGCAGAAAATAAAGGTCTACTAACAAAAGGTGGCACAATTATTGAACCTACAAGTGGAAACACGGGTATCGGTTTAGCATCAATCGGCGCGTCAAAAGGTTATAAAACGGTTTTAGTAATGCCATCTTCAATGAGTGTTGAAAGGCAACAACTACTAAAAGCCTATGGTGCACAAGTTGTGTTAACGGATAGCGCTTTAGGTATGCAAGGCGCAATAGAAAAGGCTAAAGAAATTCAAAAAAACACACCAAACAGTTTAGTTATGGGTCAGTTTGAAAACCCTGCAAATAGCGATGCACACTACAAAACGACTGGTAAAGAAATTTTTGAAGACTTAGACGGTCAAGTTGATATTTTCGTTGCAGGTATCGGTACTGGTGGTACTATTTCAGGCACGGCAAAATACCTAAAAGAACAAAACAAAAAGGTAAAAATAGTTGGTTTTGAGCCTTTTGACTCTCCTTTAATTACAAAAGGGAAAATAGGGGCGCATAAACTTCAAGGAATAGGCGCAAACTTTATTCCAAAAAACTATGATGAAAGTCTAGTTGATGAAGTTTTAACGGTAAAAACTTTAGATGCTGAACTAGGCGCAAGAGAGTTAGCCACTTTAGAAGGCGTTTTGGTTGGCATAACTAGTGGCGCAAGTTTAAGCGTTGGCGTTACTTTAGCAAAAAAAGAAGAAAACGAAGGTAAAAACATAGTTGTTTTATTACCAGATTTAGGTGATAGATATCTATCAACCGACTTATTTACAAAATGATGCAATTTTCAAGAACGGAACTACTAATAGGTAGTGAAAACTTAAAAAAACTTTTTAACGCAAAGGTTATAGTTTTTGGTTTAGGTGGAGTAGGTGGAATAGTGGCTGAAAGCCTTGTTAGAACGGGTGTTGGTACTATCGGTATAGTTGATAACGATACCGTTAGTGAAAGCAATATAAATAGGCAAATAATCGCCAAAACCTCCACGGTAGGTAAACCAAAAACGGAACTTTTTAAGAAAAGGTTAGAAAGTATTAATCCAAAAGTAAAGGTAGAAGTTTACAATCTTTTTTACTCAAAAGAAAATGAAATTGACCTATCAAAATACGACTATATAGTTGATGCGATTGACACGGTAAGTTCAAAAATTCTTCTTATAAAAAGAGCAAAAGAACTAGGCGTAAAAATCATATCTTCAATGGGCACGGCAGGTAAGTTAGACCCAACAAGGTTAGAAATAACCGATATCAAAAAAACTTCAGTTTGTCCGCTTGCAAGGGTTATGCGAAGAGAACTAAAAAAGGAAGGCATAGAAGACTTAAAAGTCGTGTACAGCAAGGAAGAAAGGGTAGAAATAGAGTTAAAAGAAGACCTACTTGAAAAGAAAGGTAAGGCCGTAGCACCACCAAGTATGATGTTCGTGCCAAGTACGGCAGGGCTACTAATTGCAAGTGAAGTAGTTAAAGATTTAACGAGGTAACAGTATGAAATATTTAATAGCATCAGACATACACGGTTCAGAATTTTACTTAAAAAAGGTGTTAAAAGCCTTTGAAGAAGAAAATGCAGACAGGCTTATATTATTAGGCGATATTTACTACCACGGGCCACGTAATCCACTTCCAGAAGGTTATAACCCAAAAGGCGTAAGCAGTCTATTAAACGGCGTAAAAGACAAATTAATGGTTATAAAAGGCAACTGTGACGCAGTTGTTGATACCTATATTTCTGAATTTGAATTTTTCCCACATTTAGCCTTAGCAGTTAACGGCAAAAGCCTATTTTTAACACACGGGGATATTTATAATAAAGACAATTTACCAAAAGGTGTAAACGGCGTAATCTACGGACATTTCCATTTAGGTTTTATTGAAAGGGAAAATATGCTTATAGCAAGTCCTGGTAGCGTATCACTTCCTAAAGACGACTTTAGGGGATATTTAACTTTAGAAGACGAACTTTTAACCTTAAAAACCATTGATGGCAAAAAGGTAAAAGAAGAAAGAATTTAATAAGCGCAAAACAGTAAGCGTAAAAGCAAAAAATGAAGCAAAAAACCCACTACAAAAAGTAGTGGGTTTTAATTTTACTTTTACTTAATTATTGTTCAATTCCATCGTAAACCTTAACGTGTCTTATTCTAGTATTTGATAGGGTTAAGCAATAAGCAAAACCAATAACAGATGCTAAAATTAAAGGAGAAGATGAAGAAATAATTGTTAAAATCACACAAATAAGTGAAATTATTAGTAATACTAATAAAACGTAATCGGTAAACAACACCTTATAAGATTTACAGGTTATCAACGTAAATATGGTAAAAATAAAGGCAATTAAGGTTGCAAACATTAAAAGACCAGATACCGTGTAATAAATGTAAATGCTGTAATAAGGGTTAGTTATGTCTAACACACCAAAAGTTTTAGCGCAAATAATTAAGAAAACAACGGTAACGCTAAGCGCAACTGCAGACATAAAACTATATCTTGAAAAAAGTTCTTTATAATATGCTTTAAAACCTAAGGTAAAATTACCTTTTTTATGAATAGTTTTTGATTTTTCTTCAAACAATAAGTCAACGTTTAATACTCTTATAGAAATAAAGAAAATCGCAAAAATAGTTAAAACTGCGCAAACGGTAATATTACGAACGTGCGCACCAAAAACTATCAATAAGCACCAAATAGCAGGTACGGAAAGCAGTAAACCTATAAAGAAAAGGTCTAAAAAGCAAATCTTTTTTCTGCTACAGTCAATAGATGCGTATAAAACGAATATAGCAATAACTATAAAAATTGAATAGTAAACAGACTTATTTAACTCTTTTAATACGATAAAATTCTCAAACAAATTGTGTTTCATAATGTAATAAAAAATTATGATAACAAGAATTGAAACGAGAATAATAGGTAATGAAGAGAACTTTTTCAAAGTGTAAGATAAGTAGGTTTTAAGGTTAGTAATTGTGTAAACGGTGTTAGGAACTTTAACCTTGTTATAAAAAATAATTCTAAGCGCAATAAGCAGTGCCACAACAAAAGTTGCGCCTAAAAGCACAAGGTAAACGTACCATCTAGAAAAGCCTACCGTAGCCATTAAAAATATGGTGTAAGAAAATAGGAAAAGCCCAACGCCTAAAAGGAAAACGTCCAAAAAGGAAATTGTGTTATGTTTAATTCTTATAGAAACTATTGAAAAAATAAACAGTAAAATAAAGGCAGAAACGCCAATAAAGTAATAAAAGATTTTAGGGGAAGAAGTAACTCCGTCCCAAAAACCGTAAAAGTTTAGTAAATAAAAAACGGTAAATAAAAGCGCACTAACAAAAGGTGCTAAAAATACCGAAAATTTACTAAAAAGGTCTTTAAAATATAAACAAAATCTATTTTCTTTTTTACACATAAAATCACCTACTTAAACATTATATAATAAACGATTAAAAATTTCAAGTAAAAGTTAAAAAATAGGCTTAAAAAAGAATTGCAATAATTTTAGTTAAAAGTTATAATAAAAATATGAATAATTATAAAATAAAAATAACTTCCGCATCAGGGGTAGAAGGGGTAGTTAAAAGAGAGTTAACGCATTTAGGCTATCCTTTAGTTCCAAGCATCAACGGTACCCTTACTTTAGACGGAAATGATAGCGACGTAGCAAAACTAAATATGTTTTTAAGAACTGCCGACAGAGTTTATATTGAAATTGCATCATTTAAGGCAGAAAATTTTGATGAACTTTTTGAAGGCGTATATGCAATAAAATGGGAAGAATACTTACCAAAAGACGCAAGAATTTACGTAAACGGCAAAAGCCAAAAAAGTAAAATATTCGCCCTATCAGCATCACAAAAAATAATAAAAAAAGCCATACTAAAAAGGCTATCTAAAGCATACAAAACGGAATGGTTTAGTGAAAACGGCTACGAAGTAAAAATTGAGTTTAATATTTATGAAGATATCGTTAGCATAATGATAAACACTTCAGGTCAAGGCTTACACAAAAGGGGATATCGTGATATGGTTGGTATTGCCCCTATTAAAGAAACTTTGGCATCAAGTATGATACTGCTTTCTGACTATTACTATAAACGCCCCTTAGTTGACCCTTTCTGTGGCTCGGGCACAATCGTTTTAGAAAGCGCAAAAATCGCCCTAAACATAGCAAGTGGCATTGACAGAGATTTTGACTTTAACCACTTTACTTTCTTTGACAAAACGGTTTTTGATAAGGCTTTAGAAGAAGCCCGTGATTTAGAAGAAAGGGATAGGGAAATTTCAATTACAGGCTACGATATTGACAAAAAGGCAATAGAACTAAGTAAATACCACGCAAAAAAACTTGGAATTGAAAACAAAGTTCACTTTGAAGTAAAAGACGTTAAAGATTTTACTAGTAGTGAAAGCCGTGGCGTAATAATAACCAATCCACCTTACGGGGAAAGGGTGCTTGAAAAGGAAGAAGCCTTTAACCTTTACAAAACGCTTGGTGGAATCTACAAAAAGTTAGACAACTGGTCACTTTTCTTAATAACCAACGTTGACGGATTTGAACGCGCATTTGGTAAAAGGGCTGATAAAAACAGAAAGTTATACAACTCAAACAAACAATGTCGTTTTTATCAATATTTTTCAAAAAGAGTATAAAATTAAAAATCGCTAAACACCGTTTTTAGCGATTTTTTCATTTTTCCCTATTTTTTACGCTTTTAAAAAAGCCGTTTTTTAACAAAATTGCAAAAAACCGTAAAATTTAACTTGCAAAAATTAAAAGGTTGTGATACACTTTATTTATAAAATAAGGAGATAAAATTATGGAATTTGGTTTTATAAAAGTGTTTTCAGCATCGCCAAAAGTGAGGCCCACCGATATTGATTTTAACAAGGAAGAAGTGCTTAAAAAAATATTTTTGGCTAATAAAATGAGAGCAAAGGTAATAGTTTTTCCTGAACTAACCTTAACTTCATCAACTTGTGGCGACCTATTTAACTATTCAGTTTTACAGCAAGGCGTACTAACGGCGATAGAAGAAATTAAAGAAAAAACGGCAGATATTGACGCCCTAATTTTCATAGGCGCACCAATAAAAGTGGACGGCATACTTTACAATACTGCAGTAGTTATTAAAAACGGCAAAGTGCTTTCTATAATTCCAAAAAGGCACACTTTTAAAAACTTAAAACCTTTAGAAGAAAGGGCATTTTCAATCTATCAAGGGGAAAACAAGGTAATAGATTTTTTAGGCGAACAAGTTTTGTTTGGCAACAAAATTATTTTTAAAGACAAGGTGGTAAAAGGCTTTACTCTTTCAGCAGAAATAGGGGAAGACTTGTTTTCACTAACACCACCGTCAACTAACCACTCGCTAAACGGCGCAAATATAATATGCAACCTATCAAGTTTAATTGAAATTGTAGGTAGAAGAAAGGAAAGGTTAATAGAACTTTCATCTCACACTTCAAAAACTTTAACAGCATATATTTACTCAGAAAGTGGCGACGGCGAATCAACTGCAGACGGCGTTTATGCAGGAAACAGTATGATTTTTGAAAAGGGCAAATGCTTAGCAGAAAGTAAACCTTTTGAATATAAAGACTTGATAACGGAAGTTGATATTGATTATTTAGAAGGTAAAAAACAAAATCTTCAAAAGTTAGAAAGTGGCTATGATACCGTTTACTTTGAAAGCAAAATTGAAAAAACGGCTATCACAAGACAGTTCAAAAAAACACCGTTAGTTCCTGAAAGGGAAGAAGAGTTAGAAAATATTTTAAGAACTCAAGCAGAAGGGTTAAAAAAGAGAGTTATTCACACCTACGCAAACAAAATTGTACTAGGCTTATCAGGTGGACTTGACTCTACTTTAGCCTTAATAGTTGCAGTAAAGGCTATGGAGTTAGCAGGGCGCGATACGAAAGATATTTTAGCAATAACAATGCCTTGCTTTGGCACTACGAGTAGAACGCTTGACAACTCAATTTTACTTGCAAAAGCCTTAAAGGTAAGCCTTAAAAAGGTTGATATAAGTAAATCGGTTGTAAGACACTTAAAAGATATCGGCCACGAACAAAACAACTTTGATATTGCCTATGAAAACGCACAAGCAAGGGAAAGAACGCAAGTTTTAATGGATATAGCAAATATGAACGGTGGTTTAGTTTTAGGTACTGGCGACCTATCTGAATTAGCGCTTGGCTGGGCAACCTATAACGGAGACCATATGTCAATGTATTCTGTAAACGCAGGTGTGTCAAAAACGCTTGTCCGTGCGCTTGTGGAATATACGGCAAATAAGGAAAGGGGCAAACTAAAAGCCGTTTTACTTGATATTTTATCAACTCCAGTAAGCCCTGAACTACTTCCTTCAAAAGAAGATGAAATTGCACAAAAAACGGAAGACGTAGTAGGACCATATATTTTACACGACTTCTTTATGTATAATATGATAAAACGTGGCTACTCACCTAAAAAAGTTTACTATATAGCAGTGCAAACTTTCAAAGGGGACTTTGATGAAAAAACAATTTATCATTGGCTTGAAACTTTTATAAAAAGGTTCTTTACGCAACAATTCAAACGTTCTTGCGTACCAGACGGGGTAAAAATCGGCTCACTTGGTTTTTCACCACGCGGGGACTTTATGATTCCAAGCGACGCCACCCGAACCTTATGGCTAAAAGACCTAGAAAGCATAAAAGAATAAAAGTTATATATTGACAAAATATATATTGACAAAAAAGCGAAGCATTTCTTCGCTTTTTATTTTTAATCTAACTAAAAATGATAACTATTATCATTATTATAAAAAAGATTAGAAAAAATCTTAAAAAAATTTTAAAAAAATACTTGACAAGGGGAAAATTATATGTATAATAGTAAGTGAAAAAAGCAAAGGAGTAAGGTTATGGAAAGGGTAAAATACTCTTACCAAAGGGAAGTTATAAAAGACTATTTACTAAACACAAAAACTCACCCTACGGTAGAATCTATTTATGAAAACTTAAAAAAACGCTATCCAGAACTTAGCCTTGCAACCGTTTATAGGAACGTAAAATCTCTTTGTGAAGAAGGCACGGTTATAGTTCTAAAAACGGGGGACAAAAAGGTTCACTACGACGGCAACGTTAATTATCACACACACTTTATATGCAACAAGTGTGGCAAAATAATTGATTTATTTTTAGAAGAACCGTCACTTGATGAACTTAACAAATTAAACCTTTCAGTTGAAAGGCAAATTACAACCTATTACGGGTTATGTGATAAATGTAAAAAATAAAAAATAAAATATATAAGGCAAAAGCCAAAAGGAGAAAGATTATGAAAAAGTTTATTTGTACAGTTTGCGGATACGTTCACGAAGGAACGGAAGCACCAGATTTCTGCCCACAATGCAGAGCACCAAAGTCAAAGTTTAACGAACAAAGCGAAGGCTTAGCATGGGCTGCTGAACACGTTGTAGGCGTAGCAAAGGGTGTTGACCCTGAAATTATTGAAGGATTACGTATGAACTTTACAGGCGAATGTACTGAAGTTGGTATGTATCTTGCAATGGCAAGAGTAGCCCATCGTGAAGGCTACCCAGAAATCGGCTTATATTATGAAAAGGCTGCCTATGAAGAAGCAGAACACGCAGCAAAGTTTGCTGAACTACTTGGTGAAGTTATCACGGACTCTACTAAAAAGAACTTAGAACTTCGTGTTGATGCTGAAAACGGTGCAACTCAAGGTAAGTTTGACCTTGCTAAAAAGGCAAAAGAACTTAACTTAGACGCTATTCACGACACCGTACACGAAATGGCACGTGATGAAGCAAGACACGGCAAGGCTTTTGCTGGTTTACTTGAAAGATATTTTGGTAAATAATAATTAAAGATAAAAAGTGATTGCAAAAAAAAGGGGCTAAATATTTAGTCCCTTTTCTATTGAAAAAATATCTTATAAGATATGTGTGTTAAACCTACTAAAAAGCAATATAGGTTAAGTGGTATTAAAAAAAGTCTAACGAAATTTCGTTAGACTTTTTTGACTAGTATAAATATTTTTTACTTATTAGCAAGTTGATTTTCCAAGTCGGCAATACGGTCTAATAATGCTTGGTATTCTGCCTTATTAAGCGTTATAGTGTCGTTTGCAAGAGGCTTAAGCTCTACTTGGCTTACTGCTTCGCGAGTAATAGCCTTCTTTTTGATAGACAAAATAATTACAAAAACAACCCAAACAATGGCAATAATTGCAAATATTAGCCATCTTGTGTCAGCAAAGAACAACTCACTTGCTCCACATATTGCAGAAACTATCGCAACTTCAATGTAAAGTAAGGTTACGTAGTCTATTATTTGAAGTGGCAACAGTTTTTTACCTATTACTATTACGTTACCAACAATTACGTTAAACAAAATTGTAATGGCAGAAATTATCCAAGTTACGTGGAAGTAAGTAGAGCCACTTTCTATCTTTTTCCATAAAAACCAAACAAACACCAAAAATAAAACGGATGACACGGCAATTAGCCCTGCAGAAATAAAGCCAAACACGTTTTTGCGTGAAATTGATTCAACGGCATTTAGCAAAAACAATCCTGCAGCAAACACTATCAATAAAGTAAACAGTACCTTTATAAGAAAGGAAGTTGCATCTTCGCCGATAAAGTTAGCCTTGATGTTTATTAAAAACAAAATGCCTATTAAACCTGCCGTTGCAAGACAAACAATGGTTACCAAGGTTAGTATTTTTTTAAGTTTTGCGCTTGTCATAATGATACCTCCAAAATAATTTTTGTACATTATAGCACAACATATAACGCAAATCAATAGGTTTTTTTAAAAATATGCTAAAAAATTGGCGTAATTAGGTGGGTGGTAGTTTAGTAGTTGTTTTACAACTTTCTATTCCAAAAAAAACTCCTATTAGATAGGTGGCAAATTGTGGCCTTTCTATTGAAAAATTTTTGAAAATATGTTATAAGATATGTATGGAAAATTTACTAAAACAAGCAAAAGCAGTCATATTAGGTCACGCAGTTGCAGATGCTCTTGGCGTACCCGTTGAATTTTGTAGTAGGGAAGAGTTAGACGTTAGCCCTGTTATAAATATGCGTGGCTACGGCACTTACAATATGCCAAAAGGCAGTTGGTCGGACGACACCAGTATGACCCTTTGCGCTTTAGAAGTTATGGACAAAAAACTAAATTTTCATAGCGTAATGCTAAACTTTTGCAAGTGGTATTATAAAGGAGAGTTTACCCCAACAGGCAAAACTTTTGACGTAGGTGGAACGTGTGCTACGGCGATAGAAAGGTATTATTTAGAGCCAAATAGAGAAGTTTTTGGCGTAAATAGTGAAAGGGCAAACGGCAACGGTGCGCTTATGCGTATAAACCCTTTTTGCTTATATACTTATAAAAGCGACTTATCACTTTCAGCAAAGTTAGAAGTAATTGAAATTGCCACAACCCTAACACACGCACACAAGCGTTCAATTTTAGCGTCAAAAATCTACGCATTCGTTCTTTGGGAACTACTAAAAAACTCTTCAAAAGAAAGTGTGAAAATAGGTTTAGTAAAGGCAAAAAAACACTTTGAAAAGGAAGAAGAATTAGCAAAATATTCAATAATTTTTGACAAAGATTTTGAAAAGGTTAAAAGGGAAGATATTTCAAGCACGGGCTACGTTGTTGACAGTTTAATTGCAAGTTTATGGTGTTTACTAACTACCGATAGTTATAAAGGTTGCGTGTTAAAAGCAGTAAACTTAGGAAATGATACGGACACGATAGGTGCAATAGCAGGTGGTCTTGCAGGTGCGTTATACGGGCTTGATAGCATCCCAAAAGAGTGGTTAGACGACCTATTGAAAAAAGATTATATTGAAGAATTAATTGAAAGAGCCTTCAGTTAAAGGAGAAGTTATGAAAGCAGTAATACAAATAGTAAACAATGCAAATTTAACGGTAGATAATAAACTTATAAGCGAAATAGGTTACGGCTACGTAATTTATTTAGGTGTAAAAAAGGGGGACACCAAAGAAAATGCCGACTATTTTATCAAAAAAATAACGGCTTTAAGAATTTTTGAAGATGAAAATGGCAAAACCAACCTTTCTATAAAAGACGTAAAAGGTGAAATTCTTTTGGTATCACAATTTACTCTACTTGCCAACACTTCTCACGGAAATCGTCCTGACTTTTTAGATGCAGAACTACCAAAAGAAGCCAACGAATTATACGAATACGTAAAAGAAGGGTTAGTTGCAAACGGCATACCAGTAAAAACGGGTGTTTTTGGTGCAGATATGACTATAACGCAACAAAACAAAGGTCCGTTTACAATAGTTATGGAAAAATAGCGTAAAAAAACAAAAAAGTTAGCGCATAAAAACTAGCGCAATAAAAAAAGTTCGAACTTCTTCGAACTTTTTATTTTATTTAATATTATTTTTTTCTTTATATCCAAGTAATGCCCTTGCAAGTTGGTCCCCGCAAGAAGTATTTCCTCTACACTTAATTCCAGATAGAAGTGAAATAACTTCATCAATAGGTTTACCTTCAACAAGCCTAGATAATGCTTGTAAATTACCACTACAACCACCAATAAACTTAACGTTAGTAAGTTTTAAGTCGCTAGTTACGTCAAAAAGAATTTGTCTTGAGCAAGTGCCGTTAGTATGATAAGAATTCATAAGTTAAGCCTCCTATTAATCAACTAAATTATCATAAAACAAGGTATAAATGTTTGCCGCCTTATCTTCCCACTTTTTATAAATATCTTTAGCAATTTGCCTATTAGGAACAACTAGTTTTAATTCTAAAACGGGTTGAACAGGTTCAATAATTTTAAGATAAACGGTGTAAGTACCGTCTTTATTCATAAAATAATCGGCAACGCATTCTTGCTTTTTTCTGTATTTTGCACGGTTTTGTTTAATAAAAAGGGAAATAGCCTCTCTCGTACTTGTAGGAATAGTAACAAAAAAGTTAGCCAGGCAAACTCTACCGTCAGGGGTAATAGTATACATTGGCTCATCTGATTCGCTAACGTTATAGATAAAATTATTTTCTAAAAGTTGGTTAAGTATAGGCTGACAGTCCATATACGCAATCCAGTTATTAGAAGAGCAACACATATCTAAAATAGTATTTTCAGAAAGTGGAACTTCCATTTTATCAAAAACGAACAAAAGTATTAATTTGTTGAGAGAAGAATCTCCTTTAACTTGCATAATACAAAAACCTCTAATTTAAAAAATATTATACCATATTTTTTTGTTTTGTAAAGATATTTAGTTAAAAAAATGCTTTATTTCGGTTAACATTTGTGGTACAATATATAAAGAGAGAGTATGCTCTTAAAAAGTAAGGGGTGTTTTTTATGAAACAAACGGAAGAATTAGAATTATTTTTACAAAAGGCGGACGACCTTTTACAAAGCAAGTACGTTTTAGCCGATATAAAAATAATCAACCTACTAAAAGCAATTGCAAGTAGTGAAACGATACTAAACGTAATCAAAAGTTCGCTTGACAATTTTGACTATCAAAAAGAAAAGTTGAATATTTTAAGACCTTCTACTTATATGGAAGATAAAGGGGAAGTAGTATTACCTGAAGATGCAAAAACGGTAATTGCTTTCGTGTTCAATCTTTTAATGGAAATTGACGGTAAAAAGGTTGACCTTAACGCATTTATGCAAAAATATTTCTTTGAAGGTGGCAGTTATTACGAAAGTTATGCGTCTTTTATGACAAAGGTAATTCTTCCTTTCAAAACGGCAATTAAAACGGTAATGGAAAGGCTAATAAGTGGCGAAATGGAAACCCCTTTTGAAGAAAAAAAGGAAGAAGTAGTAGCCGAAAAGAAGGACTTTACAACTTATAAAGAAGAGATAAAATATCTTTTAGAAAAGGACTTAAATAGACTTCAAAAAAGGCGTTTAGGCAAGGTTGAAAAGGTTGAAGTAAAGGTTATAATTGATGCTTTTATTGCAAGTTTAGAGTTAGACGTTGAAGGCATAAAATACGCATATTACGCTTATAAATACGCAGCCCTTTACCAAGACATAGGCTTTAACTACAAAAAGATAACCAAAATATTAAAGAAAGAAGAAATTATTTAATGAAACTTAAAGAAACAAAAAAAGATAGCACTTCTATCTTTAACGGCAAAATATTTAGCGTAAAAGTTGACGGCGTAATTTTACCAGACGGCAAGGAAAGTAAAAGAGAAATTGTTGAGCATCAAGGCGCAAGTGCCGTGTTAGTAACAAAAAAGGGCAAAATACTTTTTGTTAAGCAGTTTAGATACGCCTTTAACAAAGTTTTAATGGAAATTCCTGCAGGTAAATTAAATAAAGGGGAAGACCCTTTAGATACTGCTTGTAGAGAGTTAAAGGAAGAGTGTGGAATTATACCGTTAAAAATAGAAAAACTTTTTGAAGTTTATCCATCAGCAGGTTATACTACGGAAAAGATTTTTATTTATGAAGTAAAAGACTTTAAGCGTTCAAAAAAAGAACTTGACGAAGGGGAGTTTTTGCGTTCTACTTGGATAAAGGAAGAAAAGGTAAAAGAGTATATAAAACAAGGCAAAATTAAAGATGCAAAAACTTTATTAGCCTTACAAAATTATTTTTTAACAAAACTTGAAAAGGAAAATTATTGATGAAAAGAGAAGACGTAAGAAACGTTGCCATAATAGCCCACGTTGACCACGGCAAAACGACTTTGGTTAACGAAATGCTAAAACAAGGTGGCATATTTAGAGACAACCAACAAGTAGTAGACCGAGTAATGGATAGTGGCGACCTTGAAAGGGAAAGGGGCATAACTATTTTAGCAAAAAACACATCTGCTTTTTACAAAAACACAAAAATCAACATAGTTGATACGCCAGGCCACGCAGACTTTGGTGGAGAAGTAGAAAGAGTACTTAAAATGGTAAACGGCGTTTTAGTATTAGTAGACGCTTGTGAAGGTCCAATGCCACAAACCCGTTTCGTTATGCAAAAAGCGCTTGAACTTGGTCATAAACTAATTATCGTAGTAAACAAAATTGACCGTCCTGATGCAAGACTATACGAAGTTCAAGATGAAATTTTAGAACTACTTTTTGACTTAAACGCAAACGACGACCAAATTGAAAGCCCAATAGTATTTTGTTCAGGAAGAAACGGTACAGCCACAACAAATTTAGAAGTTGAAGGCAAAGACCTAACACCACTTTTTGATGCAATTATCAACCACTTTGACGGACAAGAAGTTGATGAAAAGGGGGATTTACAAATACTAGTATCTTCAATTGACTATAACGACTACGTAGGTAGAATAGGTATAGGTAGAATTGAACGAGGCGAAGTAGCAGTAAACCAAGACGTATCAATTTGCAACTATAATATTGAAAATAAAACGGCTAACGGAAGAATAGTTAGTTTATATCAAATAGAAGGCTTAAACAGAGTTCCGGTTGAAAAGGCAATGGCAGGTGACATAATTTGTTTTAGTGGACTTGAAAATATCTCTATAGGCGATACAGTTTGCCCACTTGGTAAAGCAGAACCAGTACCATTTGTAAAAATTTCCGAACCAACTGTAGAAATGACCTTCTCAGTAAACGACTCTCCTTTTGCTGGTAAAGAAGGCAAGTTCGTAACCACAAGACATTTAAGAGACCGTCTATTTAAAGAAATGTTAAAAGACGTATCCTTAAAGGTAGAAGAAACTTCTTCAGCAGACTCATATAGAGTATGTGGTAGGGGGGAAATGCACCTTTCAATTTTAATTGAAAATATGCGTAGAGCAGGTTACGAATTCCAAGTAGGCGCACCAAAAGTTTTATATAAAGAAATTGACGGTGTAAAATACGAACCTATTGAAAAGTTGGTTGTTGACGTACCGGAAGATAGAACGGGTAGCGTTTTCTCAAGCATGGGCGAAAGAAAGGGCGAACTTATCCAAATGGAAAACTTAGGTAGCAGAATAAGATTGGAGTTTTCCGTACCAGAAAGGGGACTTTTTGGATATAAAAGCCAATTCCTAACAGAAACGAGGGGTGAAGGTGTATTTAACACAATGTTCTTAAATTACGAACCTTACCGTGGCGACATTGAAAGAAGAAAAACAGGTTCACTAGTAGCCTTTGAAACGGGCGAAGCGGTAACTTACGGTCTATTCAACGCACAAGGCCGTGGTCAATTATTTATTACTCCAGGCGAAGCCGTATATGAAGGTATGGTTGTCGGCGTATCTCCAAAAGAAGGGGACATAAGCGTAAACGTATGTAAGAAAAAGCATCAAACAAACATGCGTGCGTCAGGTAGTGATGAAGCACTTCGTTTAGAAACGCCAAGACTAATGAGCCTTGAAGAAAGTATGGAATTTATGGCAGACGACGAACTTTTAGAAGTAACGCCAAAGAATATAAGAATAAGAAAAAAGACTTTAGACACGGAAACAAGACTAAAGAGAAAGGCAAAAGGCTTAGAATAACAAAAAAATCAGTAAAAGGCGGGTTTTTTACCCGTCTTTTTTTGTAAATTTATTGAAAACTTTTTATTTTTGTGATAAAATAAATAGGTATTTTTAATTTTGGAGAAATAAGATGGACAGAAATCAAATTATAATCCTAGTAATCTTTATAGCATACTTAGTTGCCATGATAGGTATCGGTGTACTATTTAGTAGAAGAAAGATGAACAATGCACAATACGTTTTAGGGGGTAGACAACTTAACCCTTGGGTAACTGCAATGAGTGCGCAAGCATCTGATATGAGTGGTTGGCTACTTCAAGGTCTACCAGGCAAGGCTTGTACAATCGCCGTTATTAGTGGTGGCGTAGGTTTTGCAACAGGTTCTTGTAAATCAGCAATCTTTATTGCAATCGGTCTATTAGTCGGCACAATTCTTAACTGGGTACTAACTGCAAGAAGATTAAGAGTTTATACGGAAGTATCAAACAACTCTTTAACTGTAAGTGGATATTTAGGCAACAGATTTAAAGACGACAAAAATATTATCAAAATAATCGCCGCAGTAGTAATGTGTATATTCTTCACTTTCTACGCAGCATCAATGTTCGTTGCAAGTGCAAAACTTTTCAACGCAGTATTCGGCTTAAAATACACTTTAGGCTTAGTAATCGGCGTAGTAGTTATTGCAGTTTACGTAATTTTAGGTGGCTTTTTAGCAGTATCTTGGACTGACCTAATTCAAGGTATCTTAATGTTCTTTGCTTTAATTATCATACCTATTATTTGTATGGCAAGACTAAGTGACGATGCAGTTAAATACCAAGCCGCATTAGACATACTAAAATCAACCTTTAGTTTCGGTTTAGAAGAAGGCTTTGGTGGTATGGAAATAGTCAACGGTTTAGCGTGGGGCTTAGGCTACTTTGGTATGCCACATATTTTAGTAAGATTTATGGGTATCAAGAGTGATAAGCAAATTAAACCTGCCGCAACAATCGCAATTATTTGGGTAATTATAACTCTATTTGCCGCAGTAGTTGCAGGTATTATCGGCGCAGTTCTACTTGACCAAATCGGTACAGGCGCAAACGAAAAGATTTTAATTGAAGTAATTCAAAATCTATTTAACAATAAAGCAATCGTAATTTCAGGCATACTACTTTCAGCCGTACTTGCAGCAATTATGTCAACGGCAGATAGCCAACTACTTGTTGCGTCAACTTCATTTAGTAACGACATTTACGGCACTCTAAAGAAGGCAATTTTCAAAAAAGAAACTTCTGATAAAGAGTACGTTTGGGTAGGTAGAATTTTAGTATTAGTTCTATCAATAATCGGTTTCTTAATCGCCCTTGATGAAAATAGTAGTGTATTTGCATTAGTTGACTTTGCTTGGGGAGGACTTGGCGCTGCGTTTGGTCCAGTAATTTTATTCTCACTATACTCTAAAAAGGTTAACAAGTGGGGTGCAATTTCAAGTATCGCATCAGGCGCAATCGTTGCAATCGTATGGAACGTTTTAAGTGGCGGTATCTTTGATTTATACGAAATCGTACCAGGCTTTATAGTAGCAACTATCGTACTTTTCGTAGTATCAATTTTAACTGAAAAGTTCATAAAGAAAGAAGATAGAGATGCCATGAACGAAGAATTTGACAAAATGGTAAGTATCATCAAGTCAAAAGAAGTAAAAGAAGAAAAATAATAGATAAAAAAGTAAAAAGCCTTGCTAATAAAAGCAAGGCTTTTTTTGTTTACAAACTATTTGCAACCTAAGTTGAAAAAGTTAGAGCCACCGTTTTTGCATAAGCAACAAACTAAAAGTAGCACAATAGGTAAACAGCAGTTGCCGTTAAAAATACCGTTTAAACAGCCACTTTTGCATACGCAAAGAATAAGTAGAATAATTAAAATCCAAAGACAACAGTTGTTATTATCAAAACCAAAACCGTTCATAAAAATATCCTCCGTTTTTCTTAATCTTCGCCTATGTATAAATTTATTTGGCGAAGTTCTTTTACTTTATAATACTAAAAGGGTGTAAAAAATGTTCCAAATAGGTCTATTTAGTTGCGAATTTTGATTAAATATGATAAAATTTTTTATAGCAAATATTCTAGTTAATAGAAATTTGACTTTTTGTTTTTTTTAGTCGGAACGGATATTCTTTTTTTAAGAAATTCGATTTTGAGGTATTTTTATGAAAGGTAAGTTTTTTACGGCAAAAAATATTGCCCTTTTAGGTGTTTTGATAGCGTTAGTTATCGTTTTACAACTATTCGCAAGTGCAATACCAATGTTTGGTGTAACCTTAAACTTTAGCCTTATTCCAATTGCATTAGCAGGGGTTTTACTTGGCGCTTTTGGTGGGGCAATAGTTGGCTTTGCTTGTGGGTTAGTAGTTTTTATCACAATGGCTGTTTTAGGACAAGAACCGTCAACGGCATTTTTCTTTCAAACAAATCCCGTTATTTTAACGGTTATGTGTATCGGTAAAACCACGTTAGCAGGGATTGCGTCAGGACTAATTTTCAAATTAATAAAAAAATTCAATTTTTACGTTGCAGTTATAATTAGTTCGCTAATAATTCCTATCGTAAACACGGGCATATATATGCTTGGCATAGTTTTGATGAAGGATTCTGCAGTAGAATTTTTAAGTTTATCAGCATCATCAGCAAGCGCAGTATTTATTGCAGTATTTACTATGATATGGCTAAACTTTGTGTTAGAAATTGCAATTACAGGCATATTTTCACCCGCGTTATACAGGGTTGTAAGAATTTTTAAAAAAGGAGAGTAAGTATGCTTTTAGCAATAGATTTAGGCAATACAAACATCAAATACGGTGTATTTGACGGGAACAAACTACTTGCTTCTTTTAGAGTTTCTTCAAGAATTTCAAGAACGGCAGATGAATACGGTTCAGTTCTTGTAGGCTTACTTCACGATAGGGGAATTGAAAAGGGGGATATTGACGGAATAGTATTTTCATCAGTAATTCCTGCTCTTAACTATACGATATGCCATATGTGCGAATACTTTTTTAACATTTCGCCACTAATTATAGGACCGGGCGTAAAAACGGGCTTAAACATAAAGGCAGAAAATCCAAGGGAAGTTGGTGCAGATATCATTGTAAATAGCGTATCTGCTTTTAGCAAACACGGTGGACCTTTAGTCGTAATTGATTTTGGTACTGCCACCACTTTTGACGTTATCAATGAAAAGTGTGAACTTTTAGGTGTTGTAATAGCACCGGGAATTAAAACTGCGTTAGAAGGACTTGCAAGTAAAACAGCGCAATTACCAATGGTAGAACTTGATGCGCCAAAAACGGTAATCGGCAAAAACACAAAACATTGTATGCAAGCAGGTATAATTTTTGGCTTTGCAGGACTTGTAGAAAATATAGTTAATAAAATCAAGCAAGAAATGGGTGTTGACTCAATAAAAGTAGTAGCAACAGGTGGTATGGGTGAAATTATCGCTAAAGAAGTTTCTTGTATAGATAAAGTAGATAGAACTCTTACGTTAGACGGGTTGAGATATATATACGAACTCAACAAATAATTGGAGGATAAGATGAAAAAATTAGGGGTAGCCATATTAGGACTTGGCGTTGTAGGTAGTGGAACTTACAAAATTCTAACTGAAAACAAAGAATACTTTAAGGTTAAAGAAGGTCTTGATATAACGGTAGAAAGCGTACTTGAAATCAACAAAGCAAGAATAGAAGCACTTGGAATTGAAAAAAGCAAGGTAGCAAAAAATATTGAAGAAGTAGTGTCAAACAGAAACGTAGACGTAGTAGTTGAAGTAATGGGTGGCGTAACTTTTGCTAAAGACTTTGTTTTAAGCGCATTAAGTAGTGGCAAAACGGTAGTAACTTCTAACAAAGAACTTGTTGCAAAATACTGGCCAGAACTTGAACAAACTGCAAAAAAGAAAAACGTAGGCTTTTTCTATGAAGCAAGTTCAGTAGGTGGCGTACCAGTAATTAGAACGCTAATAGAAAGTATGCAAGGAAACCATATCACTTCAATTAGTGGTATCATAAACGGCACAACTAACTACATTTTAACTCAAATGACTGATAACGGTTGGTCTTATGAAGATGCGCTAAAAGAAGCGCAAAAACTAGGCTTTGCAGAAGCAAACCCAACTGCCGACGTAGAAGGTTTTGATGCAACTTATAAAATTTCAATTTTATCAAGTTTAGCATTTAACAAGAAAATTTCAATAGAAAATATTTATAGAGAAGGTATAACAAACCTAAAAGAAAAGGATATTAAGTTTGCAAAAAAACTTGGCTACGTAATTAAAATTTTAGGTATAGGTAAAGATACTAAAAACGGCATAGAAGTAAGGGTACATCCAACTTTAGTTAAAAACGATAGCGCACTTGCAAACGTAAAAGGCTCTTTTAACGCCGTTAAAATTGAAGGGGATAGCGTTGGTGAAATAACCTTAACAGGTCGTGGCGCAGGCTCAATGCCAACTGCAAGCGCAGTCGTTAGCGACGTAATATTTGCAGGTAAGCACAGCGAATTTTACTATCAACCATTTAACGTAGAAAAGCAAAAACCAGTTAAATACGTTAAAGATTTTACAAGCAAATACTTTGTTAGACTTGAAAGCAAACTAAATAATAGTGAAGTTAATAAGTTAGAAAAAATCTTTGGCAAAAAGATTGTTATAAACAAAATTGTTAAAGAAGAAAGTGAAAAATTAGATATAGTTATTTTAACTGAATTAGCATCTGAAAAACAAATGCTAAAGGCTTTAGACAAAATTAAAGCATTAAAAGACCTAACTGTAGAAAACCTAATAAGAGTAGAAGATTAATTGTTTAAAGAGAGCATAGACTCTCTTTAACCATATAAAGGGGAAGTATGAAAAAGATAGAAATTGAGAGAGAATTTTTAGAACTTGGCAATTTATTTAGGGAAAACACCAAGTTTGACGAATCTCTTTATTCTAAATACAACGTAAAAAGGGGGCTTCGTGATATTGACGGAACGGGTGTAGTTACCGGTTTAACGGACATATCAGACGTCATCTCTAAAAAGGAAATAGACGGAAAAATTGTTCCTTGCGAAGGAGAACTATACTACCGTGGAATAAACGTTGAAGATATAGTTGCAAGTCAAGAAAAAGGTAGCAACCGTTTTGGCTTTGAAGAGGTAATTTTCCTTTTATTATTCAATAAATTACCAACAAAAACGGAACTTCAAGAGTTTATTGAAGTTTTAGCACATCAAAGAAAGTTGCCAAGAAACTTCGTTAGAGACGTTATACTAAAAGCACCTAACGCAGACGTAATGAACTCTATTTCAAAATCAGTACTAACTTTATATTCATACGACAAACACGCGTTAGACCTATCAATAGATAACGTGTTAAAACAATGCATAAAAATGATATCCGTTTTACCGTTATTCGCTATATACGCATACCACTCACATATGCATTATAACGAAAATAAGAGTTTAATTATACATACTTCAGATGAAAATCTTTCAATAGCAGAAAATTTACTTCACTTATTAAGACCTGACGGAAAGTACACGGAATTAGAAGCAAAAGTATTAGAAATTGCCCTAATTTTACACGCAGAACACGGTGGTGGTAACAACTCAACCTTTACAATGCACGTTGTTTCATCAGCAGGAAGTGATACTTATTCAGCAACGACTGCCGCCCTTTCATCATTAAAAGGACCAAAACACGGTGGTGCTAACATAAAGGTAGTTCAAATGTTTGACGATATTAAAAAACACGTAAAGCATTGGAACGATAAGGAAGAAATTAAAGCGTATTTAACAAAAATACTTAATAAAGAAGCGTTTGACGGTTCAGGTTTAATTTACGGCGTAGGTCACGCAGTATATTCAATTTCTGACCCAAGAGCAAAAATACTTAAAAAATACGTTGAAAAACTAGCAAAAGAAAAAGGCAAAAACAACGAATTCAACCTATATAAAAACGTTGAAGAAGTTGCTTGTTCTTTAGTAACTGAACGTTCAAAATCTTCAAAAAAAGTAAGCGCAAACGTAGACTTTTACAGCGGTTTTGCTTACAGTATGCTAAACCTACCAACCGAACTTTACACACCGGTTTTTGCAGTAGCAAGAATGGCAGGTTGGAGTGCGCATAGACTTGAAGAATTATATAATGCCGGTAAAATTATTCGTCCTGCTTACGTAAGCCTAAACAGCAGAAAAGAATACGTAGATATGGAGAATAGATAAAAAAATGAGAAAGTTTTTTAAATTTTTTGCCTTTATATACAAATATTTCTACCTATTTATGCTATTGTTAGGTGGTCTTTGTATAGGTTTTTACAAGCAAATAATGGAAATTTTCCCATATATTGCAACAGGCTTAATGGCAGGTTTTGCCATAACTGCGTTTATAGGTTTACTACTAAAAGTAGTAAAAAAAGAAAAAAAGGCTACTTTAGTTGCTGTTTTGGTGGTAGCGCTAATTCTATCAGCCCTATGTATAATAGAAAGAGAGGAAACTATAACGGTAATAGCAGTAATTTGGGGTATTTACGGTCTACTAAAAGGTGGCAAAGAAGTATCAAACGTTGTTAAAAAAATTCAAGAAAGAAGGTCTTTTATAAGTTCACTTATTCAAGCAATTTTCACCTTAACAATATCAACAATTTTACTTTTAGAACCGGTTGCACACCACGTTGAAAAGCACATAATTTTACTTGGATTAGAATTTATAATTATTCCATTAATCAGTATGGATAATGAAAGAAATTATATTTTTGATAAAGTTTTTATAATGAGTGAAGAAGAAAACGCATTATTAAAAGATGCTTTTGAAAAGAAGTTTCCACACATAAAGAAAAGAAAAAAATAACTATTAGGTTTATCTTAATAAAGGAGATAAATTTATGAAAAAAGAATTAAAACAAAGCAAATTTTACTATTCACTTGTTAAAACGATAGCAGGTTTTCTTGCCCGTTTTAAGTTTAAGCGCAAGTTTATTAACAACGACATTAAGGGCAAAAAAGGTCCTTTCGTTATTATATGCAACCACGCGGCAGCGCTTGACTTCGTTACCCTAATGGGCGCAATAAAACGAAGAATAAACTTTGTTATAAGCAACGCATTTTTTAATACGCTTCCATTTAAAGGTATCGTAAAAAGAATGGGTTTTATACCAAAACAACAGTTCCAAACAAACGTAAGTAACATTGTTAAAATGAAAAAAGTGTTAGATAACGGTGGTATATTAGCCTTTTATCCAGCAGGTCTTATGTCTGATGACGGCGTATCAACACCAATACCAGAAACCACTTATAAATTCTTACAATGGCTAAAGGCAGACGTTTACGTTGCAAAAAATATAGGCACCTATTTTTCAATGCCAAAATGGCGTAAAGGTGGTATAAGAAGTGGTAGAACTTATACCGATATAACAAAGCTTTTTTCTAAGGAAGAACTTAAAGATTTAGCCGTTGAAGAAGTTAAAGAAAAAACGGAAAAAGCCCTTTATTTTAACGCATACGAAAGCCAAGAAGAACTTAAAATAAAATACAAAAATAACGCAAATATAGAAGGTTTAGAAAACGTTTTATATATGTGTCCAAACTGTAAAAAAGAGTTCACGGTAAAGGTAAAAGATGGTAGCACAATCTACTGCGCTGAGTGTGGTTTTACTGAAATTGCAGACGACTACCAACTTTTAACAAAACTAAGCGACGTAGGGGAAGAAATTCGCTATCCATCAACTTGGAACAAGATTATAACGGACACCTTAAAAACAAAAATTTTAAGTGGAGAAGACACCCTTTCATCAACGGTTGAAATTCAAATGATTATAAAAAACAAATTTCAAAAAGTTGGTGACGGCACGCTTACACTAAATAAAGAAAAGTTCACTTTAACTGGTGAAATAAATGGTGAAAGTATAAACAAAGAATTTTTAATAGAAAGTTTTGCTTGTTTACCATATAAACCGGGAGTGTATTTAGAAGTGCAGTCAGGCGACGACATATACCGTTGCTTACCAACCGACGGCAGACTTTCAGTCAAGTTTGTTGATATGGTAAAAATCTTTTACGAACTAAAAAATAAATAAAAAATCACAACAAAAAACCCGACTAAAAAGTCGGGTTTTAATTTTACTTTTTTATTAAACAATTTCAGATAAAACTTCGTAAAAACAGTCGCATCTTTCACCGTTAATAGAGCCTGTATCGTTACATTTTTTACAACGATAGACAGGTGAAAGGCTTTCTAACTTTAAGTCCATAGATGCAAGTAATTCTTTTTGCTTTTCAACTAAAATCTTCTTTCTATCTTCAAGTTTTTTAATTAAAGGTTTATCATTTTTCACTTCAGCAAAAGCAAGGTCCTTTTCTAAACCGTTAATTTCGTAATAAATATCGCTAAACGCTTTGTTAGAAAGTGCAAACTCTAAATTTTCCTTAGCCTTTAACTCTGCATCAGTTCTTAACATTTGGTACTTAGCGTTTATTTTTTCTAAAACGTTGTCGTTAACAGCCTTTTGCGTAAAGGTAGGGGCACTATTTATCATATTAGGGGAGAACACTTCTTTATTTTTCCAATTACCTAAAATAGAGTTCATATAGGCAAACGGGTTAGACTTACCAACGGAAAGTCTTCCTGCTTCTAAAATCATTTCATCAGAAAAATTCCACTCTCTCCAAGTTTTTAAGTTGTTTCTATCCCAATCGGTTGGTCTTCTTGAAATTGATAAAAGGTTAAGTAATGACTTAATAAAGTTATCGTTTTCGCTAATTTTAACAAAATGGTCGGTGATAGCCGTTAAAGAAATTAAACCTTTAGAATACAAGTTATTAACTAAATCATCCATATCTTGTAAGGTGTTTTTACCCATTTTGAAAGAGTGATTAGCAACAAAAAGAAGGCTATCTTCTAAAAAGCCAAGGTCAATCCACTTAGAAACGTAGTTATCAACAACGGTATCTAAAACGCCAAAGTAAAGTGAAAGGGCTTTAGTAACCTTAAGTGCCAAGTTATAAGCATATTCCTTTTTAGCAATATGGTGTTCAATTTCTTCTTTAGAAAAACTTTTAGTTGAATATAAGTCAATCAAATACTCATCTAACTTTTTCATACTGCTCTTTTTAAGTTTTTTAGCAACAAAAAGAATATTTTCAAGTTCAAAATCAAGTTCTTTAGTCCACTTGTTAAGTAGGTTAAGGTCTTCAATATCAGGTTGGCGTTTAACTTGTAAAGCAGTTAAAATCTTTTCAATTTCAGCCGTGTTAAGAATATAATTTTCAAGTTCTTTTTCCACTTTAGCAACGGTGGTAATACCCCTTGCGCCAAAATCTTTAGCAACTTTTGATATGTATCTATAATTTATCGTATCGCCTTTTTTATCAATGCAATACTTAATAATCATAAGCATTGCTTCAGGCTTAATAGAATACACGTCCATAATATTAAAATATTCGCTAAACTCACTTGTAGAAATCATTCTAGTAGTAATTAGCGCTTGAACGGCAGAAGAAAAACCAGAATATTTTTCCGTATTTTTTCTTCTTCTAGTGTATCCACTTTTAACGGGTAAATATTGAATAGAAAAAGGGTCTTTAGAAGTAATACAAACAAGCCCGAATTCTTCCCAATAATTAAAACAATCAATAACTTCTTCCGTAGTAATTTTTAAGTCGTTAGCAAAAGTTTCTAAAGAAATATCGTTAGAATTACCCGCCAAAAAAAGCCCGTAAACGTAAACTTTTACGGCAATTCCATCTGCTTCAGGCAAATATTCTAATATAAAGGGATTTTCAATACTGGTGTATCCCGTTAAGTTCCACTCTTTAGAATAAGAAAAAGTCATTTTTTGTAGAAAACCTACCTTTTAAAAACCATTTATTTTAGATAAGCACTTGATTTTCCCCTTAATATAGTATATTATATAATTATATTAATATAAATAAAAATGGGTTAATTTCGCGAACTTATCAAATCGGTAAGTGATAGTATATAATAAAAAAAGTTTTTTTTCAACCATTTTACAAAAAAATTTTTATAATACTATATTTAGCGAGTATTTAAAAAACAAACTCAATTTGTTATACGGAGGTTTCTTTTGGTTGACAACTTATTAACGGCGCAAAGTGTATGGAAAGATTTTGCTACCGAAAGCGTTACGGAAGAAATAATTGAAGAAAATATAAAAGAAGGGGTAGTTGTTAAAAAAATATACCTTTCAGGTAGAGAAGTAGGGGTAGATTCTGTAAAAATTTACGGAATAGTTGTACACCCAAAAAAGATGACCGACCTACCTGGACTTTTAGTTTTTGGAGAAATTGGCAAACCTATAGAAGAAGCCCTTTTAATTAAACTAGCAAAAAAAGGGTACTGCGTATTTTCACCAGACTTTGGTGGTAAAAGTGAAGAAGAGTATTTTACACTCTATCCAGAAATAATATCTTACGCAAACTATACTGAATCAAAAGACAAACTTTTAGAAGTAAAGGAAAGCGCAAGAAAGACTTGTTGGTACGAATGGGGTTGCGTTGCAAAACACGCCTTAAAATATCTTAAACAAAACCACGCGTTAGTAGGTGCGTTAGGAATTAAAAAGGGTGCAGAAGTTTTATGGCACTTAGCAGGAACTGAAAGTTTAGATGCAGTAGTTTTTGCCTTTGGCACGGGTTGGCACACTTATAAAGGCAAGTTTAAGTTTGCAAATCAAGACGCCACCACTTTTGATGAAGTTTATTATAAATATTTAGCAGGTTTTGAACCACAATCATACGCACAATACGTAAAAGCCCCAGCCTTAATACTTTCAGCAACTAATAACGACAGTTATGATTTTGAAAGAACTTACGATACTTACATAAGACTTGACCATTGTGGCTATAAGGCAATCAACTGTTCAGTTGGCACGGGCGACGTGTTAGATTACGGCTCTTACCGTGATATAGAAATTTTCTTAGCAAAAAACTTAAAACAAACGGAAGACTTTTTACCAAAAGAACTTGACTTTGAAGTAGAAGAAAATAACGGTAAAATTAAAATAACCGTTACTCCAGATGAACAAGGGTTAAAGAATATAGAAGTTTACAAGGCAGAAAACGTGTTAAATCCTACCTTACTTGGCTGGACAAAGATAGCAGATTTAGGTAAAGAAAAGGTGTATGAATACGAAATTAAAAACACGGTAAACAAACTTTTCTTTATGGTAAAAGCAGAATACGAAAACGGTTTTACCCTTTCATCAGGCGTAATTGCAAAAGACGTTACAACAAACCTAATTGCAAGAAGGGTAAATATGCTTTTTTCTAACGTAAAAAAGGTAAACAAATTTTTTGCATACGTTTCTGAAGATGATGAGTTTGTAAACTCAAGCATCATAACGGAAGATATTAAGGGTATGAGGATAGAAAAAGGCCCAATGGCAATAAAGGGCGTTTATTCTGAAACTGGCTTAATTTCATACTCACTAAATAACGAAGACGCAAAGTTTGACGAACACTCTATTTTAATGCTTGACTTATACAGTAAAGAAGATAACGAAATAGAAATTGAACTTATAGTAAACTATAAAAAGGAAAACCAAACTTCATATTTTTTCAAAAAAGAAGTTCAAGGTAGCAACATTTGGAGAGATTTTAGAATAGAAGGCGTAAGACTAAAAACTTTAGAAGGAAAGCCACTACAAAGTTTTGACAACGTTAACGCAATAATTTTAAGATTTAAAGATAAATACGTAATAAACAACGTAATGTGGATATAAAAATGGATATAAACGACAAGTTAGTTTTCAAAAAACAACACCCTTGTGGTGGAAACGTTTGGACGGTAATAGGCTTAGGTGCAGACGTCAAGTTAAAGTGCGACCTTTGTGGAAGAATACTATTAGTTCCAAGAGATAAAATTGACAAAATGGTAAAGAAGATATTAAGTGAACAAGATGGAAAATAATTATAAAAATTTCATCAACAAAGAAGATGAAAAGAAAAAGACAATTGAATCAGTTATATTTATTGCCATTTGCGCTTTAATAGTAGTTTTCTGCTACGTGTTTTTTAACTACTCAGTTAAGGAAGTAATAGTATCAGGACCATCAATGGAAAGAACGTTATATAACGGCGACGTTCTTTATCTATCAGTAAACAAAAAACCAAAAATAAACGATATCGTTGTAATTAGTGGTGAAAGTGAAGACGAGTGGATAATCAAAAGGGTTATAGGTCTTGCCGGTGATGAAATAGAAATAAAGGGTGGCTACGTTTATAGAAACGGCGAAAAGTTAGTTGACGACTATAATCAGTATGGCTACACGGAAGCCTATTCTTGGGAAAAAAGAGTGTTAACTAATGGTGAAGTTTTCTATTTAGGAGACAATAGAGCAGTAAGTAAAGATAGTAGAAACGCTTATTTTCAAACCTGTACGGAAGACCAAGTTGTTGGCGTTGTATCAAACTTTTCATTAAGAATTAAAAAGTTTTCAACCTTTGTATTTTATAAAATAAAAATGCCAATATTAAACGCATTTAAGTAAAAGGACGTAATATGACAAATTTTTTTGACCAAAGTGAAGTATTAAAAGCAAGAAACCAAAAAAACAAAGTTTTAGTAATATATTTTATAACTTTAGCAATAATGATAGCGTTATTTTGCGTGGTATTTATAACCTATTTAACTTTTACTTACAACGACCCAAGAACGCCATACTTAAAAATCTCTTTTGAAGTGGTGCTTGTGTTATACGTAATTTTCTCTTACGTATATCTTGCAATTAGGTATAGAAGGGTAAATAAATATTACAAATTTTTAGTAAACCAACAAACTGGTTTAAAAGAAAAAACGGAAGGCAAGTTTTTATCATATAGCAATAATAAGCAAATAAAAGACAGCGTTGACTTTAAGTCTTTTAAGATGTTAACGATAAGCCAAAAAACGGGGAAAGAAGTTGAAAGGCAAGTTTTAGTTGACTTTGAAAAGGAATTTCCTAGTTTTACTGAAGGGCAAAAAATAAAGGTGGTAACACAAGGCAACGTTTTATATAGTTATGAAATTATGGAGTAGAAATGAGAGAGAATATTGACACTAAATACAAATGGAAAGTAGAAGATATATTTGAAAGCAAGGCTGATTTTGATGCGTTAATGAAAGAAACGGAAGATAAAATTGACTTTGCATCTTTTAAAGGCCGTTTAGGGGAAGAAGATATTTTTTACTCTTATCTACAAAAGGAAGAAGAAATTGCAAGAAGTATTGAAAAACTTTACGTTTACGCAATGCTACTTCGTGATACTGATACAAAAGATGCAAAGGCAAGTGAACTACTTTCAAAAGCAGTAATGCTACTTGTTAAGTTTAATACGGAAACTTCATTTGCTATGCCTGAACTCACGGCACTTCCTGAAGAAGTGTTAAAGGGATATATAGAAAACCCAAAATTTTCTAACTACGACTATAACTTAAAACAAATCTTAAAAAAGAAACCACACGTTTTAAGTGCTGAAAGTGAAAATATTTTAGCGCTTGGTGGCGACGTTTTAGGTAGTTTTAACGAAATTTTTACAAAGATAGACAACGCAGACCTACCACTTGGCGAGTTTACGCATAACGGCAAAAAATACGTGTTAAGCCACGGGGAATATAGCGTTAATATGCAAAGTCCTGACAGAACTTTAAGGGAAAAGACCTTTAAGGAATACTACAAGGCGTATGAAAAACTTATAAACACAATTGCGTCAACCTACTACGGCAACGTAAAAAAGGACGTTTTTATAAAAAATGCAAGAAAGTACAATTCTTGTTTAGAAATGGCACTTCTTGATGAAGACGTTGACGTAAAAGTTTATGAAAACTTAATTTCATCAGTTGGCGACAACTTAAAATTTTTGCATAGATATATGGAACTAAAAAAGAAGGCGCTTTCACTTCCTGACCTTCATTTTTACGATATATACACACCTATCATTGAAAACAAAGACTTTAAGTTAGAGTATGAAGAAGCCTACGCTTTCGCTATGGAAGGGTTAAAACCTTTAGGGGACGAATACCAAGCCCTATTAAAAAAAGCGTTTGATGAAAGGTGGATAGACGTTTATGAAACGGACGGCAAAAGAAGTGGTGCATATAGCACGGCAATTTATGGAGTACATCCTTACGTTTTACTAAACTACAAAAAGACCACGCACGATATTTTTACAATCGTACACGAACTAGGTCATAGCCTACACTCATACTACTCAAACAAAACACAATGCTACCAAAAAGCCGACTATAAAATATTCGTAGCAGAAGTAGCAAGTACGGTTAACGAAGTGCTTTTATTAAAACATATTTTAAGCACGGTAGAAGATATTGACCTTAAAAAATACGTTCTATCATACTTTTTAGAAATGATAAGAACAACTTTATTTAGACAAACGCAGTTTGCAGAATTTGAATATGAAGCACACAAAATGGTAGAAGAAGGACAACCACTTACTAAAGAAATTTTGTCTGACAAATATTTAGAACTAAACAAAAAATATTACGGAAGTGCTTTAACTTACGATAAAGAAATATCTTTAGAGTGGTCAAGAATACCACATTTTTACAGAGCATTTTACGTTTATAAATACGCAACTGGCATAACTGCAGCAATTTCTATTGCAGATAGAATATTAAACGAAAAAGACGGGTTAAAAGACTACTTTAACTTCTTATCATCAGGGGGTAGTAGCGACCCTGTTAGTTTATTAAAACTTGCGGGAATTGATTTAGAAACAAAAGAGCCTTTTGATAAGGCAATGAAAACGTTTGAAGATATTTTAACTGAACTTGAAAATCTTCTATAGGAGAAAAAATGGTAAAAGCAACCTACAAAAACAATTTAGAAGAATACAAAAAGTATTTTACACACACAATTTTCAACCTAAACGGTGGCAAAAAAACGCTTATAATTTTAGGTGCAATAGTGTTAGCGCTGGTAGGAATATCATTTTTATTTCCTATTTTGTTCGTTTTAGCAATTTTGTTTGCAATAGTATTTCTTTTCAAAGTTTTGGGCTATCGTGGTGGAATAAACAAACACCTAAAAACGATAGAAAAGAACTATAAAGAATTTGAAAAGAACTCAAACGAATACGAATTTTATGAAGAAAACTTTTTTGTTATAAATAAAAAAGGCAAAACGGAAGCAAAGTATGAAGACTTAATAAGGGTAGAAGAAACAAAAGAATTTTTCTACCTATACGTAACAAAAGTATTAGCGTATATTATAAAGAAAAGCGGTATACAAGAAGGCAGTAGTGAAGAACTATCACTAATATTAAAAAACGCAGTAAAAGAAAAGTACAAAAGAAGGGGTAAATAATTATGGCAAAGGCAAAAACCAATGAAATGCCACATACATTAGAGGCAGAACAAGCATTATTAGGTTGTCTATTAATAGATAACGACATACAGTTAGACCTTTTAAGCAAATTAACGACTGATGATTTTTACGTAGAATCACACAAATATATTTTAGAAGGTATGAAGGAAATTAACAGACAACACAAGTCTGTTGACCTAGTTACCTTAGTAGACCAACTAGAAAAAACGGCACAACTATCAACAATCGGTGGTATCAGTTATCTAACCGACTTAACGGAAATTATGCCGTCAACTGCAAACTATAACCACTATTTTGACATAGTTAAAAGGGATAGCGTACTTAGAAAGTTAATTAAAGCCTCAACTGAAATCATAAAGGACGCAACTGATAGCCAAAATCAAGATGAAACTTTAGCCTTTGCAGAAAAGGCAATTTACGATATCGCTGAAAGCGTTGACTCATCTTCAGTTCAAAAAATTAACGAAATTTTACCTTTAGTTATCAGTAAGTTTGACAAAATTAGTAAAGATAAAAACGCATTTAAGGGGTTAAACACAAGGTTTACTTCATTAGACTATATAACAAACGGTCTTCAACCGTCAGACCTTATCCTAATCGCCGCAAGACCAAGTATGGGTAAAACTTCATTTGCTATGAATATAGTAGAAAATATTGCCGCATACTCAGACAAAGTTTGTATGGTTTTCTCACTAGAAATGAGTAGAGAACAATTAGTACAAAGAATGATTTGTTCAATGGCAGGTGTAAACTCTAAAAAGGCGTTAAGGGGTGAACTTAGTAAAGAAGACTGGATAAAGTTTGCAAAAGCCGAAGCGCAACTATCAAAAGCAAAAATTTATATTGACGACTCTTCAATGATAACTCCAGCCGAAATGCTTTCAAAGTGTAGAAGATTAAAAAATAAAGTAGGCTTAGACCTAATAATGATTGACTACATACAATTAATGAACGGAAGTGGCAAAAAGGGTGTTGACAATAGACAACAAGAAATTGCAGAAATTTCAAGAATGTTAAAGATAATGGCAAAAGAAATTAACGTTCCTGTAATTGCCTTATCACAATTATCAAGAAGCGTAGAATCAAGACAAGGTCATAGACCACAACTATCAGACCTTCGTGAATCAGGTGCAATAGAACAAGATGCCGATATCGTAATGTTTATCCATAGACCTGATAGAAGTGCAACTAAAGAAGAAATTGAAAAGAATCAAATTAAACCAAACGTAGCCGAAATTATAGTAGCAAAACATAGAAACGGTGAAGTAGGTTCATTTGAATTATACTTTAAGGGTGAATGTACTAAGTTCGTTAACCTATCAAAGGATGAAGAACCTGCGTTTAGCAAACCAAAAGCAAGTTATGAAGAGCAAAACGCACCTATTAACAACGAACCAATGCCAACAGATTACGACGTACCACCTGAAGAAGACGACGGTTTAGAATATTAATTAATGACAAAAATATTAAAAGCAACTAAAAACAACTTAATAAAAGCAAAAGAACTTCTTTTAAATGGTGAATTAGTTGGTTTTCCAACCGAAACTGTGTATGGTTTAGGTGCAGACGGCACGAATAAAAGAGCCGTTAGTGAAATTTACAAGGTAAAAGGTAGACCAAGCGATAACCCTTTAATTGCGCACGTGCATAAAGATTACGACCTAACCAAACTTGTAAAAAATATTAGACCGTATGCGTTAGACTTAATAAAAGCATATACGCCGGGGCCACTTACTTTGGTTTTTGAAAGTAAAGGGGTTGTCGTAGATGAAGCAACTTGTGGATTAAACACTTTGGCAATAAGAATGCCTGAAAAAAAGGAAGCGCAAGAACTATTAAAAATGGTAGATATTCCTATCGTTGCACCATCTGCAAACCTATCAAAACACGTAAGCCCAGTAACTGCCGAACACGTTTATAACGACTTTAACGGTAAAATTCCGTTGATTATAGACGGTGGCAAGTGTGAAGGTGGAATAGAAAGCACCGTTTTAGACGTAACTGGTGAAGTGCCTGAAATTTTAAGGGCAGGGCTAATCACTAAAGAAATGATTGAAAAGGTGGTTGGTGCTTGTAAGGTTGCTGTTCATAAGGAAGGTGAAAAGGCAAAATCACCAGGAGTTATGTATACTCACTATAGACCAAGAACGGAAACGGCGTTATTTACGATAGATGAAATAGAAAAAGGGTTAGCGCTATACGAAAAATATGTAAAAGAAGGCAAAAAACCTTACTTTATGTGTGATGAAAGCGTAGCCGAAAAATTAGTTGGTAAAAACCTATTATCTTTAGGTAAAACGGATAAAGAAATTGCTTCTAACCTATACTACAAGTTAAGGGAAGGGGAAGAAAAGGCAGATATAATCATAGCGATTGAGCCAAATGGTTCAAACGGCATATATGAAGGAATATTAAACCGTTTAAGGAGAGCGTGTAGGTAAATGATAAAAATTTTGTTTGTTTGCACGGGCAATACGTGCAGAAGCCCAATGGCAGAATTTATACTTAAACAAAAACTTAAATGGGCAGGAATAAAAAACGTAAGGGTATCGTCAGCAGGATTAAATACTGAAGACGGACTACCTATGAACGAAAACAGCAAAAAAGCGTTAAAACTTTTAGGTATACCGTATAGGACTTTTAAGTCAAAAAGAATAAATGAAAGTTTGATAGAAAAAAGTACCTACGTTATATGTATGACCAAGTCGCACAAACTTTACTTAAAAGAGTTTGAAAATGTTTATACGTTTACTGACTTAACTGGTATAGAAGAAGTTTTAGACCCATATGGACAAGGCTTAGATGCATACGTACAAACTTCCCATCAACTTGAAGATGGATGCAATATATTAATGAAACATATTTTTGGAGGATTACTTTAATGAAGATTGCAGTAGCAAACGACCACGCAGGAGTAAACTTAAAACCTGCATTACTAGAATACTTAAAGGAAAGAGGGGACGAAGTTATTGACTTTGGCACAAACGATACTGAAAAGGTTGACTACCCAGAATATTCCTTAAAAGTAGCCCTAGCAGTAAAAAGTGGCGAGGTAGAAAAAGGCATTTTAATTTGTGGAACGGGCATAGGTATGTCAATCGTAGCAAACAAAGTGCCAGGAATAAGATGTGCTTGTTGTAGTGAAGTTTTTTCAGCCGAAGTTACTGTAGCACACAACAATTCTAACATAATTTCTTTTGGTGGCAGAGTTGTTGATGAAGAAAAGATGAGAGAAATGGTAAGGGTCTTTTTAGACACAAAGTTTATAGGTGGAAGACACCAAGTAAGAGTTGACAAAATAACTGAAGTAGAAAAGACTTTTTCAAAATAAAATTTTTATTTTAGGAGAAAAACTTATGAAGGTTAAAAAAGCAATTATACCTGCCGCAGGATTAGGTACAAGATTTTTGCCTATAACGAAAGCGATACCAAAGCCAATGCTAACCGTATTAAATAAGCCGGTTATTCAACTAATCGTTGATGAATTATTAAATTCAGGCATAGAAGATATAGGTATAATCGTTGGCAAAGATGCAGACGTTATAAAAAACCATTTTGCCGACAATTTAGAGTTAGTAAAAAGGCTAACTGAAGACGGCAAAACCGAACTACTTGAAAGGGTAAACGCAATTAAAGGCAGGGCAAAAATTACCTTTATTGAACAAAAGGTAGCAAACGGTTTAGCAGGTGCAATAATCGCTGCTGAAGATTTTATAAATAACGAACCTTTTGCAATGCTACTTGGCGATGAATTTTTATATACTGAAAAGGGCAAGAGACCTTGCATAGGTCAACTTATTGACGTATTTGAAGAAAGTGGTAAAAACGTACTATCTACTATGGAAGTATCAGATTTAGACGTATCAAAATACGGCAACTTAGGTATAGAAAAAATTACCGACAAAGTACATAAGGTTTACGACATAGTTGAAAAGCCAACTAACGAACAAAAACTTTCAAACTACGCAATAATAGGTAGATACGTTTTTGCAAGTGGTTTAGTAGAAGAATTAAAGAAATTAACTCCAAGAAACAACGAAATATATTTAACGGATACACTTTTAGACTTAGCAAAACAAGGCAAAGTGTTATCTTATGAATTTGACGCAACAAGATACGACGTAGGCGACCTATTCGGCTACGTAAAAGCAAATATTGAGTTAGCGTTAAAGGAAGAAAGTTTAGTAGAAGAAACTAAAAAACTTATAAAGGAATTAAACGAAAAAATATAGTTTTTTATGAGAAACAAAGTTTGTCCAAATTGCCATACAAATTTATATGATTTTCTAAAAACGGGAATGCTTGGTTGCCCTACTTGTTATCAAGCTTTTAAAGAAGAAGTTAATGAAATGCTTTTAAAAGTACAAGGCAAAACAATCCACGTTGGTAAAGAGATAAAAAGGGGCGTAGATGAAGAACTTTTAGCCGAGTACGAAAGATTGTTAAAGGAAAAGGAAAGGGCAGGTCTTAATTCACGCTTTTCTGAAATGGTTTTAATAAATAGCGAACTTGAAATCTTAAAAGAAGAGTTAGAAAGAAGGGGGTTAAGATGACGCCTAACAATAACGTAATTTTAAGCAGAGTTCGTTTAGCAAGGAACTTAAAAGACCACCCTTTTTATATACAAAACAAGGAAAAGGCAAGGGAAATTGTAAAAAAAGTAAATACTGCGTTAGTAAAGGCAGACACTTTCAACCTTTACTATATGTCAAACCTTTCACCACTTAAACTTGAAGAGATGAAAGAAAGGTATTTAATAAGCCAAAACTTAATAGAAAATTATGAAAACGGTGCAGTTTTAATAAATCAAGACGAAAGCGTATCAATAATGGTTCACGAAGAAGACGTAATAAGAGAACAATGTTTTTTACGTGGTTTAAGAATAAAAGAAGCGTACGAAAAACTTGACAAAATTGATGATGAACTTTCAAAAAAACTGCCTTTTGCCTATGATGAAAGGCTAGGATATTTAACGGCTTGTCCAACTAACTTAGGCACGGGTTTAAGAGCGTCAGTTATGATGTTTTTACCAGCCCTTACTGAAAGTGGCAAGATAAGAAGCGTAATCAAAAGGGTAAAAGAATTAGGTTTAACCGTTCGTGGCGTATATGGTGAAGGCAGTAAGGCAGAAGGTTATATGTATCAAATAAGTAACGAAGTTACTTTAGGAATAACAGAAAGCGATATCATAGAAACGATAACGGAAACTGCAAAAGAGATTGCTGAACTTGAAAGGCGTGTTCAAGAAACTTTCTATCAAAAAAGAAGGTTAGAAACGCTAGATAGATGCAAAAGGGCATACGGAATATTAACAAATTCAGCATTACTTAGTTATAGCGAATTTTTAGAACTTATGGCAAGTGTAAAACTTGGTGCAAACTTAGGGTTCTTAAAATTTAAAAACGTAGAAGCGTTAGACGACATAATTATAAACGCAAGACCAATGATATTATGCTCTGAATACGGCAAAGAACTTTCTCCAGTAGAAAGGGACGTGTATAGGGCAGAAGTAGTTAACATTAAACTACAAAAAATAAAGGAGTAAATAAATGCTAAATAACGATAAGTTTTCTTCAAACACACATCAAGCCATAGAAATAGCAGTAAGCGCCGCAAGAAGATACGGCACTACTTACGTTGGAAGTGAACATATTTTACTAGGTCTTTTAGAAGGCGATGGTATTGCAAGTACAATTCTAAAAAACAACGGTGTTGATAAAGAAAGATACTTACAATATTTTTTAAGAGTTCTTGATAAAAGCGCTGGCGCAATCGCAGGGTTTACGCCAAGGGTAAAATCAATGTTTGAAAAGGCTATAGAAGTAGCAATGGATGCTAACGTAGGGTTCGTTGGAACGGAACACGTTTTAATGGCAATACTTATTGACCAAGAAAGTTTAGCAATAAGCATACTAAAAGCGTTAAGAGTAAACCTAAGCGCTTTAATAGAAGAACTTGAAAATAGAATATTTGCAACAGATGGCGACCCTGAACTTGTTTCTCAAAAGGTTGGTAGAAGTGCTGATAGCAAAAAGGAACAAAACAGGGAAAAAGACGGTAAAGAAGATATAGAAGAACTATTAAAATTTGGTGTTGACCTAACGAAACAAGCAAGAGAAGGTAGGCTAGACCCTGTTATAGGTAGAAAAAAGGAAATTGATAGAATTATTCAAGTGCTATCAAGAAGAACGAAAAATAACCCAGTTTTAATAGGTGAACCGGGCGTAGGTAAAAGTGCGGTAATTGAAGGTTTAGCACAAGCAATAGTAAAGGGCAACGTAACCGAACTATTATCAAACAAAACGGTATTTTCTTTAGATATCGCAAGTATGATAGCAGGTGCAAGATACCGTGGCGACTTTGAAGAAAGGTTAAAACAAGCAATAGACGTTATCAAAAAGAACGGAAATATAATTTTATTCATTGATGAAATTCACACGATAGTAGGCGCAGGTTCTTCAAGTGAAGGCAATTTAGATGCCGCAAACATATTAAAACCTATGCTTTCAAGGGGCGAAATTCAAACGATAGGCGCAACCACCATTGAAGAATATAGAAAGTATATTGAAAAGGACGCAGCGCTAGAAAGAAGATTTCAACCAGTTATGGTAGATGCACCGTCAACTTCAGAAACGGTAGAAATTTTAAAAGGTCTTCGTGACAAATACGAATCACACCACAAAGTTTCTATCACGGACGAAGCCATTGAAGCGGCAGTAAACCTATCAGATAGATATATTACCGATAGATTTTTACCAGATAAAGCAATTGACTTAATTGACGAAGCATCTTCAAGGGTAAGATTAGACAGTTACAACGCACCTGAAGACATAAAAGATAAAGAAAATTTAAGGGTAAAACTTGTAGCGCAAAAGAACGAAGCAACCAGACACGAAGATTATGAAAACGCAATGAAATACCAAAAAGAAATTGCGCTTTTAGATGAAGAAATTGAGTCTATGCGTAAAGTCCTACAAGAAAGTAGAATAAAGAAAAATCTTCAAATAACTGCTGAAGATATTGCAAAAATAGTAAGCAGTTGGACGGGTGTTCCAGTAGTAAAACTAACTGAAACGGAAGCAAAAAAATTACTTGATTTAGAAGAAGTTTTACATCAAAGGGTTATCGGTCAAAGTGAAGCCGTAAAATCCGTTTCAAACGCAATTAGAAGGGCAAGAGCAGGTCTAAAAGACCCGAATAGACCAATCGGTTCATTTATATTCGTAGGTCCAACAGGGGTTGGTAAAACGGAACTTTCAAAGGCACTTGCCGAAGCCGTTTTTGGTGATGAAAGTGCGTTAATTAGGGTTGATATGAGTGAGTATATGGAAAAGCACTCAGTTGCAAAACTAATCGGTGCGCCTCCAGGATACGTAGGTTTTGATGAAGCCGGTCAACTTACTGAAAAGATAAGAAGAAAGCCTTATTCAGTAGTACTTTTTGATGAAATTGAAAAGGCACACGGGGACGTATTTAACCTATTACTACAAATACTTGACGACGGCAGACTAACCGACAGTAAAGGTAGGGTAGTAAGTTTTAAAAACGCAATAATTATAATGACGTCAAACGTAGGCGCAAGCGAAGTTAGAAAAACGCCTGTACTTGGCTTTACGCAAAATAAAGAAGCCGAATATGAAAAGATGAACGATAGAATTCGTGATGCCTTAAAAGAACAATTTAAGCCTGAATTCTTAAACAGAATAGACGACATTATAACCTTCCATAAACTAACCAAAGAAGATACTGCAGAAATTGCAGAAATTATGCTTAACGGTTTAAAGAAGCGCTTAAAAGCAATGCTAATTGACTTTGAGTTAACCGATAACGCAATGGATTTACTTCTAAAAGAAGGGCACGACGAAGAGTATGGAGCAAGACCACTTAAAAGGGTAATTCAAAAAAGAATTGAAGATAGGTTAGCCGAAGAAATTTTAGAAGGAAAGGTGCTAGAAGGTGCTTTCGTACTAATTGATGAAGAAAACGGAAACTTTGTTTTCAACACTTCAAAAGAATAATTTAAAACAAAAAAAGCCTTGTTTTTAGCAAGGCTTTTTAATTTACTTTTTTTACATAACAACGGTAATTTTTAAGTAGTTTTCGTTAGGAATTTCAGCAAAAATTTTCCATTTATTATAAGTTGCAAGGTCTTTTGCAATAGCAAGACCAAGCCCAGAGCCACCCGTTTGGCGATTTCGTGAACTTTCTCCACGGTAAAATCTTTCAAAAATCTTTTTGCGCTCATCTTGTTTAACCATAGAGCCACTATTTTGAACGGTAAACACCGTTTTATTATCCTTTTTATAAAGTGCAATTTTAATTTCTTCTTTGCCGTCAGAGTATTTAATTGCATTTTCAATTAAAATTTCTACAATTTTTTTAATAGAATTTTGGTCGCCGGTATATAAAATATCAGGCTCAATACTACTAATAATTGACTTTTGTTGTTCAAAAGCAATAGCGTCAAAAGAAAGCAAAATTCCGTTTATAGTATCGCTTAAATTAAAGTTCTTTTTTTCTAAAACAAAGGTCGTTTCGTTTAACCTTGAAAGGGTTAACATATCTTGAATTAAAGAACTCATACGCTTTGTTTGGTCTTTAATTCCGTTAAGCCACTTATTGTCTTCATCTTCACTAAGCAAAATATCACAGTTCGCTTGAACTATAGTGATAGGGGTGTTAAGTTCGTGACTTGCATCGGAAATAAAAGCCTTTTGTTTAGTAAGCGACTCAGCAAGTGGTTGAACGGTTTTTCCTACTAAAAAGAAGGTAAAAACAACAAGTAAAACAAACAAAATACCAAGCCCTTCCATAACTCTAAAAATTGTTGCTTTTTGAGTAATAATATGTTCAGTCGCATCAATAGCAACGGCAACGTTATCTTTAATTAAAAGGGAATAGTTATCAATTCTAACGTAACCGTTTTTACTTACCTTAACCTTTTCAAAAAGTTCTTCAACTTCTTCTTTAGTAAATTTATCACTATGATAAATCGTATCGCCAAAACCAGTTATTTGTAAAATTATTCCGTCAACGGTTTTTAGTTCATCTTGAATAGATTGTGGTTCTTTTTCACTTATTTCAAGCAAAAGGTTAAGAGTTTTAACTTCTTTTTTATAAAAATCTTGCTTTATAATTAAAAACATAGTAAAAGATGCTACTGCATAAAGTAGCACCAAAACAGCCGTTATAATAATAAAAAACTTTCTTCTCTTTTTCTTAATCATTTTCTTCTAAAATATATCCAACGCCACGAATAGATTTTATTTGAACGGTAGAGCCAAGCGCAACAAGTTTTTTTCTTAAGAAAGAAACGTAAACTTCAATCGTGTTATACTCTGCTTCCGTTTCAAAACCCCAAATCTTTTCAATAAACCTTTCTTTATAAATGGTCTTTTTAGGGTTATTAAAGAATATTTCCATAATTTGGTATTCTTTTTTACCAAGTTTTAAACTTTTTTCCCCACAAGAAAGTTCAAAAGTGTTTACGTTAAACTTAAGGTCACCAAAAGTAAGTTCGTCAGTAGTAAACTCACCATTTCTTCTAAGTAAGGCTTTAACCCTTGCAAGTAATTCAATCATATCAAAAGGCTTTGTCATATAATCGTCGGCACCAATATTTAGACCAACAATTTTATCAGCCGTTTGATTTTTAGCAGAAAGAATTAAAACAGGTGACTTAACTTTACTATTTCTTAAAACCTTCAAAAGGTCAAGCCCGTTCATTTTAGGCATCATAAGGTCAAGAATAATTAAGTCGTAAACCCCGGTAAGGGCCATTTCAAGCCCTTCTTCACCATCAAAAGCAGAGTCAACAAAATACTTGTTTTGCTTTAGAATAGTGGTGATTGCATTATTTAATTGTACTTCATCATCTACAACAAGAATTTTCATATTTATATTGTACCACAAAAATCTTAAAAATTCCTTTAAATTTTAAAAAAATATAAAAACATTTTTTCAGGGCTTAAAAATTTGCTTTTAATTAAAGGTTATTGTATAATAAAACCGAGGTATAAGTATGTATAAAAATATATTTTTTGATTTAGACGGAACTTTAACGGACTCAAAAGAAGGTATAGTAAACGGCATAATTTACGGCTTAAAAAAAATTGGCATAACGGACAGCGTAGAAAATTTGGTTAAGTTTATAGGTCCACCACTTTTTGATTCTTTCCAAACTGAATACGGTGTTTCACCTGAAGAATCAAGAAAGGCAGTTGAAGGCTACCGTGAATATTTTAAAGATAAAGGCATTTATGAAAATAAAATGTACGAAGGTGCAAAAAACTTGCTTGAAAAACTTAAAAAGGAAGGTTATAGGCTTGTTTTAGCAACTTCAAAGCCAGAACCTTTTGCTTTACGCATTTTAGACTATTTTGACATAGCAAAATATTTTGACTACGCATTTGGCGCAACCTTTACACCTGAAAGAGCAACAAAGGCTTTAGTTATAAAATGGGGACTTGAGCATATTGACGGCATCAAAAAGGAAGAAACGGTAATGGTAGGCGACCGTGAACACGATATGAGTGGCGCAAAAGCAAACGGACTTGACTGCATAGGTGTTGCATACGGCTATGGTGGAGAAGAAGAATTAAAAGAGTGCAACGCAACCTTTATAGCAAAAAACTTTGATGAACTTTACAAAATTATAAAAGAAAACTAACCTTTTTTTTGGTTTTTTATTGACAATTTGTATATAATAATGTAATATAAATCTATAATATTATATATATTTATAGAAAGGGAGTAGTTATATTATACTATCAACAAACGCGAAGATATCTTCTGGTAGTATAACCTATTTTGGAACGAGACTTTCAGTATTTTTTTACTGAAAGTTTTTATTTTTTTTGTTAAAAATATATAAGGAGATAGAAAATGTATTATTCTAAAGACTATGAATCAGTTTTAACCGAACTTGGTTCAAGAAAAGAAGGTCTTACGGGAAAAGAAGCGGAAGAAAGACTGCTTAAAAATGGTAAAAACGAACTAGAACAACCAAAAAAGAAGTCTTTAATCCAAAAATTCTTTGCACAATTTAAAGACGTAATGATTTTAGTTTTAATTGCAGCAGCGCTTATTTCAGCAGCAATCGCAATTTACGAAGGTATCTATACCGAACTATTTGATAGTGGAATCATTATGTTAATCGTAATACTAAATGCGATTATCGGGTTAGTTCAAGAAAATAAGGCGGAAAATGCGTTAGAAGCCTTAAAAAATATGAACAAGCCTTTCTCCAAAGTTATAAGAAATGGAGAACTTATTTCAGTAAGGAGTGAAGAAATTGTAGTAGGCGATATAGTTTCACTTGAAGCAGGTGACTTAGTTCCTGCCGACTTAAGACTAATTGACTCACACTCACTCAAGATTGAAGAAGCGGCTTTAACAGGTGAATCAGTACCGGCTGAAAAGGACGCAAACGCCGTTTGTGATGAAAAAGCACCACTTGGCGACAGAATTTGTATGGCGTATAGCGGTGGTACGGTTGCTTATGGTAGAGGCCTTGGCGTAGTAGTTGCAACGGGTATGCAAACGGAAGTAGGTAAGATAGCAAAAATGCTTATTGACACCAAAGAAGGTGACACGCCACTTCAAAAGCAACTTGCAGGTGTAACAAAGATACTTAGTATCGTTATTTTAGTAATAGCAGTTATCATTTTTGGCGCAGAACTACTTGTAAAATGGGGTAGTGGACTAATTGAAACGGTTATTATTGAATCATTTATGTCAGCAATTGCAATAGCAGTAGCCGCAATGCCTGAAGGTTTACCAGCAGTAGTAACTATCGTTTTAGCCCTTGGTGTTCAAAAAATGAGTAAGAGAAACGCAATTATTCGTAACCTACCAGCAGTAGAAACGCTTGGTTGTTGTGAAGTAATTTGTTCAGATAAAACTGGTACTTTAACTCTTAACCAAATGACCGTTAAAAAGTTATTTACTTTAAGCGAAGGCTTAGTAAATGAAGAAGAATTTAAAGGCACTTCTTCACAAAAAATGCTGGTTGAAACAATGGCTCTTTGTAACGATAGTAAAATTAACGGCGACGGTTTTGTTGGCGACCCAACTGAAACAGCACTTGTTTACTATGCAAGAAAGGTTGGCTACGACTATGCCGAACTAACCGACACTTGGAAGAGAATTGATGAAGTTCCATTTGACAGTATTCGTAAACTTATGACAACGGTTAACAAAAACGGTGAAGAATGTTTTGCAAGAATTAAAGGTGCAACCGACATTTTACTTAATAGATGTAAGTATATTTTAGATGGCGACACGGTTAGAGATATTACTGAAGAAGATAAAGAAAATATCAAAAAAGCCAACTACGAAATGGCAACAAAAGCCCTTCGTGTACTTGGCGTTGCAATAAAGAAAGAAACTGCCGATATGGAAAATATTGAACAAGACCTAACTTTCGTTGGTTTAGTTGGTATGATAGACCCACCAAGACCAGAAGTTAAAAAGGCAGTAGCAACTTGTTTTGAAGCAGGTATTCGCCCTATAATGATAACGGGTGACCACATTGACACGGCAAGTGCAATCGCAAAAGAAATTGGTATTTTAAGAGAAGGCGACAAGGTTATGCTTGGCGCAGAAATTGACAAACTTTCTGACGAAGAATTTGCAAAGGTTATAAGAGAATATAGCGTATTTGCAAGAGTTAGTCCAGAAAACAAGGTAAGAATTGTTAAAACTTACAAGAGTTTTGGCAACGTAGTAGCAATGACGGGTGACGGCGTAAACGACGCACCATCTATTAAAGAAGCAGATATCGGTATCGGTATGGGTATAACTGGTACTGACGTAAGTAAAGGTGCTGCCGATATGATACTTGTTGACGACAACTTCTCAACAATCGTAGGCGCAGTAGAAGAAGGTAGAAAAATCTTCTCTAACATCAAAAAGGCAATTCAATTCTTACTATCAGCAAATATCGCAGAAGTATTATGCTTATTCATAGCAACGGTATTCTTAAGAGTTGACTTCTTACTACCTGTAATGATTTTATGGGTTAACCTAGTAACAGACAGTCTTCCTGCATTAGCACTAGGAAGGGAAGACGCCGAAAAAGACGTTATGAAGTTTAAGCCAAGAAAGTCTAATGAAAGTATGTTCCGTGGCAAAATGGGTAAAGATATAATTATCCAAGGTATAATGCAAACTGCTTTAGTATTAGCATCTTTCTGTATCGGTAACTACGTTTTAGAAGTAGAAAATCACGCAGCCGCAATGACAATGGCTTTCGTAAGCTTATGTATGATTCAATTATTCCATAGCTACAATATGCGTTCACAACACAACAGCGTATTTAACAAAAAGATTTTCTCAAATAGGTCACTTAACGTTTCATTTATCGTTGGCGTAGTATTAATGCTTGCAGTTATTCTAATTCCAGGCGTAAACAACGTATTCGGTACTGTAAACTTAACTTGGGTAGAATGGTTAATAAGCATAGGCGTTTCACTTCTAATCGTTCCATTTGTAGAAATCCAAAAATGGATTGAAAGAAGTATTGCTAAAAAGAAAGGCAAGTCAGTGCTATAATCAAAAGTAAAATTAAAAACGGTTTGAATTTTCAAACCGTTTTTTTTATTTTCTTAAATCAATTAAATTTTTACTATTTTTTGGCGTTATAGATTCTTCTTTAGAAAGTAGTTCAAAATAACAATTTATAATTTTGTACCTTCTTATAAAGTAAGAATTGTTCTTTTCATCAGTATATTCAAGCCTATCAAAAGCACACTCTTTACAACCCTTTTTATTGACTGCAATAGAAGGACAATGACAAAAAGTCATAAGTGGTAAATTGCCGGTTTTTATACCGATATAGTCAAAATCAAATCCATCACTTTCCATAGAAACTATAATATTTTCAGCCCCTAAATTTAGGTGAGCATTAGCCGTTAAACTGTTAAACACGTTTAGGTTATAGCCAATAATTACAGGGTAGGTACTTAAGTATTTTAACCCCCAGTAATTTTCTGCAACCACGCCAACTTCAAAGTCTAAAGAAGATAAAATATCGTCAATAAACTTAACTTCATTTTTAGTTGCAACTATAGGAAGGTTTATGTACAATTTTTTGTCGTATCCCATATTTTTAAGTTTATAATAAAAATCTTCAACAACCTTTTTAGAGTAGGTTAAAGGGGATAGAACAATGGTTTCATCATTAAAAGAAAAGTCCGTTTCTTCATTAACAATTAAAAGGTTTTTAGTGATAGGGTTAACCTTATTAAAAGTGTAATTTTCCTTTACAATTTCAGGTAAATTTTTATTATAAGCCGTAATTATTTTTTCTTCTAAAAGAGAGATAACCGTTCTTCTTAATTCGTTCAATTTTGAAGACGGAATAAAAACTTTGTCAGCGTCAAAATAAAAATTATTTAGGCAAAATGCGCTTTCTTTTAGTTTAGAAAAACTTATGAAAGCATCTTCTTTTAATAAAGGTTTATTTATTGAAGAAGGTGGAATATCTCCAAAAGAATGGGCTTCAATTTCGCCGTAAACGGCTTTTAAAGATATAGGCTTATTTTCCTTTGCCGTAAAGTAAAAATCAACAGGCAAATACCTTTTATCGCTTAATAATTCTTGTTCAAACTCATAGTCAAGTGGTCTATAACAAAGACTGTTCACAAAAGGTTTACGCGCAGAATAAACAATGGTTAAATTTCCCTTTTTTACTGCGTTTCCAACCCCTAAACTAACTTGTTTTCCACTCAAAATAAACTTTAACCCGTCGTTTTTGTTTATTTGTAATTTTGTATCAATAGCAATTTCAAAAATATCCTTAAAAGGCTTAACTGAAACCACTTTTCCAACATATTCGCCAAGGTGATTTTGCACCTTTTCGTTAATAATTTTATCATTTCCGTTTAAGTATGCGCTATCGTTAAACCCACGAGAAAATATTTTAGAAAGGGTGCTTAAATCATCTTTTTCAAAACCACCGTTAAGTGCTTTTCTATAAGTTTTAACAACCCCAGCAACGTAAGAAGGTCTTTTTAGTCTACCTTCAATTTTAATTGAATCAACCCCTAAATTTTTTAGTTCGTTTAGCCTTTCAATTAGGCATAAATCGGAAGGGGAAAGATAATAACCGTCTAACTTATTGCCGTTAGAATTTACCTTATATTTTAACCTACAAAGCTGATAACATTTACCTAAATTGCCACTATTTTTATTCTTCATAGCGCTTAAATAACAGTTGCCGGAAAAAGCAACGCACAAAGCACCGTGAACAAAATATTCAATCTCTAAATTAGTGTTTTTCTTTATGTTGGCGATATCTTCAGGCTTAGTTTCTCTAGAAAGTACAACCCTTTTAAAACCTAATTTTTCTAAAACTTTAGCCCCTGCTAAATTGTGTATACCCATTTGCGTACTTGCGTGTAAAACTATGTTTTTATACTTTTTGAGAAGAGTATAAGCAACGCCAAAATCTTGCACGATAAAAGCATCAACTTTTGCCTTAATTAAAAGGTCAATCATATCAAAAAATTCGCCTAAATTTTCTTCACTAATCAAGGTGTTAACGGTGATATAAACCTTAACGCCGTAAAGGTGAGAAAACTTAACGATATCACCGATATTTTCGGTTGTAAAATTGTCTGCTTTTATTCTTGCATTAAAGTTTTGAAGTCCAAGATAAACGGCATCTGCACCGTTATAAATTGCTTGATAAAAACTTTGTATATCGCCACAAGGGGCAAGTAGTTCTAAATTTTTCATAAAACGATTATAACACATAAAGAAAAGTAGCACAACAAAAAACAAAAAATATTGTATAAAGGGGGTAAAATAGTTGACAAAGAAGGGGTTTTTTATTATATTATTTATATAAATAAATATTATCCTAAGTAAATGCTATGACGGAATTAAGTTTTACTTAAATCTTTTTCAGAGAGTCGGTGTTTGGTGTGAACCGATAAAGGTAGGTAATTCAGTCTCGTTCCGGAGCAGGAATTTTGAACTTGTAGTAAAAATTCTCGGCAGATTCCGTTATCAAAATCAAAGGCTTGTTAGAGTCAAAGAGTGGCTAAATAATTTTAGCAAGTAGGGTGGTACCGCGATAATTTCGTCCCTAAAGTATATTATTTTACTTTGGGGATTTTTTTATAAAGGAGAAGAAAAATGAAAAAGGTAATGATTAGTGATATTTCTTTATCAGAAGCATCAAAAAAGAACGGAGCATTAAGTTTTAAGGAAAAGCTGGAAATTGCAAAAAAGTTAAACGACTTAAAGGTAGACGCAATTGAAGTTGGTCCACTTCTTGATGAAAAGACGGACGCCGTTTTAATCAGAACCATCTCAACTTTTGTTAAAAACAGCACTATTGCAGTTTTATGTGAACCAAAAACCGACTCAATTAAAAAGGCTTACGACGCCGTATCTTCAGCAAAATCAAAAAGGCTAGTAATAAATATTCCAGTATCTTCAGTTCAAATGGAATACACTTACCAAAAAAAGCCAAAGAAGATGCTTGAACTAATTGAAGAAGTTGTTAAATACGCAAAAACTTTATGTGGTGAAGTAGAAGTTGCATTAAACGACGCAACGAGAAGCGATATTGAATTTTTATCATTAGCAATTGATACTGCAGTAAACGCAGGTGCTAATATCGTAACTATCGTTGACCTAAGTGGAACTATGCTACCAAACGATTTTGGTGCGTTCATAATTGATATTAAGCAAAACACACCAGCCCTTTCAAAAGTAGCGTTAGGCGTACAAACTAACAACGACCTAACTTTTGCAGTAGCAAACGCATTTTCAGCAATTAAGGCAGGTGCAAGTTTAGTTAAAACTTCAAGCATATCAAACACAGTTGCATCACTTGAAGCAGTAGTTTCAGGTTTTGTTGCATTAGGCAACGACCTTGACGTAAAAACAAACATCAACCACACGGAAATAGGCAGAATTATAAGCCAAATTTCAAGAATAACCACAACAAAAGGGGAATTCTTAAAAACGGTTAGTGATGAAGAAGATAAAGAAGTTTTCAAAAAAGAAACTACTTTAGCCGAACTTACAAAAATCATCAAGAAAAAGGGTTACGTTTTAAGTGCAGACGATATTCATAAGGTTTATGAAAGTTTTGTTGCATTTGCAAGTAAAAAAGAAGTTGCATCAAAAGAACTTGACGTAATTATAGCAAACACGGCATTACAAGTACCTGACACTTACAGTCTAAAAAGTTACGTAATAAATAGTGGTAACATTATTTCTTCAACGGCTATCATAATTTTAGAAAAAGAAGGAACATTAAAAGAAGGTTTAAGTTCAGGAAACGGTCCAATTGACGCAAGTTTTAAGGCGATTGAAAGTATTTTAGGTCACCACTACGAACTTGACGACTTCCAAATCCAATCAGTAACGGAAGGTAAAGAAGCAATGGGTGAAGCGCTTGTTAAACTTCGTGCAAACGGCAACCTTTACTCTGGTAGGGGTGTTTCAATTGACATTATCGGTGCAAGTATAAGAGCATACCTAAACGCAATCAACAAAATTATCCACGAGGAGAATAACTAATGAAATTATCATTTTCAACAAGTGGTTGGGATTTAAGATTTAAAGAATTCATCTCATCTGCTAAAGAATATAAATTTCAAGGTATAGAAATACACGACGTTTTTAATAAAACTTTTACTTTAGAAGGTGTTTTTTCAAAAGGTTTAAGCGCTCAAACCTTAAGAACTTTAAGAGAAGAAGGGCTTAAAATTCCTTGTATGGACGTATGCTGTAATATTTTAGACGGCAATAAAGAAAATATAAAAGAAACGCTTGATAAAATTGAAATAGCAGTAGATTTAGGTTGCCCTAATATTCGTTTACACGCAATCAAGGTAAAAGAAGATGATGAAAGGGAAGATGAAAGGGTAATAGAATTTATTAAAGAAGTATTACCAGTTGCAGAAAGCAAAAAAATCAACCTTTTAATTGAAACAATGGGTATCTATGCCGATACAAAAAGACTTCAAAACGTGTTAGACGTTTTTGCATCTGACTATCTAGGTGCACTTTGGGATATCCACCACACTCACTCTTTTAAGGGCGAAAGCGCAGATACCACTATTAAAAACTTAGGTGGTTACGTAAAACACGTTCACGTAAAAGATAGTAAAGTCGTTAGCGGTGAAGTTAAGTATTGTCTAATGGGCGAAGGTAATCTTCCTATAAAAGACCTATTCAACGCACTAGCATCAATCAACTACGATGGTTTTTATTCACTAGAACTTCAACCAAAATGGGTAGAAGATTTTGGCGATATGGACATAATGTTCTCACAATTCGTTAGTTATTTTTCTAGTTTTGAAGAAATACCATCTTGGAAAAACCGTTTACAAGAAAATAGAAGAAAAACTGGTAAATTCATTTGGGAAAAGGACACTTTAATTGACCTAACTTTCCCACAAGTATTAGATAAACTTGTTAAAGAATTCCCTGACCAAATTGCATTTAAGTACACAACGCTTGAATACACAAGAACTTACTTAGAGTTTAGAGAAGACGTTGATAGATTTGCAAGGGCGCTAATCGCATTAGGCGTAAAAGCAGGTGATAAAGTTGCAGTATGGGCAACCAATATTCCAGAATGGTACATAGCCTTTTGGGCAACTACAAAAATCGGTGCAGTATTAGTTACGGTAAACACGGCTTATAAAATTCACGAAGCCGACTATCTACTTCGCCAATCAGATACTCACACTTTAATTTCTATTAAAGGTTATAGAGATTCTGACTACGAATCAATAGTAAAAGAACTTATCCCTGAACTTGAAAATCACAAAGAAGGCGAACCAATCCACGCAAAAAGATTACCTTTCTTAAGAAACGTAATCACGGTAGGATTTAAAATGAAAGGTGCTTTAACTTTTGAAGAAGCAACGGAATTTGCTAAAAAAGTTCCACTTGAAGAAGTTAAAAGAAGAGCATCACTTGTTAGCATACACGACGTATGTAATATGCAATACACTTCAGGAACGACAGGTTTCCCTAAAGGCGTAATGCTTACTCACTACAACATTGTAAACAACGGTAAATGTATCGGGGATAGAATGGACTTATCAACGGCAGATAGAATGATGATTCAAGTTCCAATGTTCCACTGCTTTGGTATGGTGCTTTCAATGACTGCCGCTATGACGCATAGCGCAACCATATCTCCACTTCCATACTTCTCACCAAAACCGGCACTTGCTTGTATCAATCAAGAAAAGATAACCTGTTTCCACGGTGTACCTACAATGTTTATTGCGCTACTTAATCACGAAGATTTTGCTAAAACGGACTTCTCTTATATGAGAACGGGTATAATGGCAGGTAGCCCTTGTCCTGAACCTATTATGAAAGACGTTTTAGACAAGATGAATATGAAGGAAATAACAATCGTTTACGGTCAAACGGAAGCATCACCAGGTTGTACGATGAGTAGTATTGACGATAGCATTACGGTTAGAGTATCAACAGTTGGTAGAGCGCTACCTAATATTGAATGTAAAATTGTTGACCCAGAAACGGGCGAAGACTTACCAGATAATCAAATAGGCGAATTCGTTGCAAGGGGTTATAACCTAATGAAAGGTTATTATAAAATGCCAACTGCAACAGCCGCAGCAATTGATGAAAACGGTTGGTTACACACGGGGGACTTAGCACTTCGTATGCCAGACGGCAACTACAAAATCACGGGTAGACTTAAAGATATGATTATCCGTGGTGGTGAAAATATTTATCCAAAAGAAATTGAAGATTTTATTTACACGCACGAAAAGGTTAAAGACGTACAAGTCGTTGGCGTTAGCGATAAACAATATGGTGAAGAAATTTACGCTTACGTAATCCTAAACGATGGCGAAGAAATGACTGAAGACGACTTAAAAGCATACGTTTTAGCGCATATGGCAAAACACAAAGTTCCAAGATACGTTGAAATAGTAAAATCCTTCCCAATGAACGCAGCAGGTAAAATATTAAAATACAAAATGCGTGAAATGGCTGAAGAAAAAATAAAGAACTTAACTAAATAAGGAGAAGAGTTATGATAGATTTAAAAATTACAAAAACGACAAATCCAAAGGAAAAACCTGATGAAAACAACTTAGGTTTTGGTAAAATATTCACCGACCATATGTTAATGGTTGACTATTCAAGAAAAGAAGGTTGGCACGATGCAAGAATTATACCTTTCCAAAACATTTCGTTATGCCCAGCATCAACCGTACTTCACTACGGTTCAGAAATTTTTGAAGGTATGAAGGCTTATAGAACAAAGTCAGGTGAAGTTCAATTATTTAGACCAATTGAAAACGTAAGAAGATTAAACAACTCTGCTGAAAGATTAGGTCTTCCACAAATGGACGAACAATATTGTTTAGATTTAATTAAAGCAATCGTTGAAATTGATAAAGACTGGGTACCAACAAAAGAAGGCACTTCACTTTACATTAGACCATTTATGTTTGGTAACGACCCACACTTAGGCGTACACAGTATTGATAATGCAACTTTCGTTATAATTTTATCTCCAGTAGGTAGTTATTATAAAGAAGGTATCAACCCTGTAAAAATTATTATTGAAACTGAAGACGTAAGAGCAGTTCGTGGTGGTACAGGTTATGCAAAATGTGGTGGTAACTACGCAGCAAGTGTAAGAGCAGGTGAAAAGGCTGAAAAGAAGGGTTATGCGCAAGTATTATGGCTTGATGGTGTTGATAGAAAGTATATTGAAGAAGTTGGCGCAATGAACGTTATGTTCAAAATCAACGGCGAAATTATCACACCAAAACTAACTGGTTCAGTTCTTCCTGGTATTACAAGAAAGTCTTGTATTGAACTATTAAAAGACTGGGGCGAAAAGGTTTCAGAAAGACTTCTTTCAGTTGACGAATTAACTGAAGCCGTATTAAACGGAACTTTAGAAGAAGCATGGGGAACAGGTACTGCAGCAGTAATTTCTCCAATCGGTATGCTTTCATTTAACGACAAAGAATACGTTATCAATAACGGCAAAATCGGTCCTATTACTCAAAAGTTATATGATGAATTAACTGGTATTCAATGGGGCAAAAAAGAAGACAATAAAAACTGGATTGAAAAGATATAATGATTGATAGTAAAAGAGTAACGCTTTTTTTAGGACATTATGGTAGTGGAAAAACTAACGTAGCCTTAAATTATGCGTTATACCTAAAAAACAAAGGGTTAAAAACGGCAGTTTACGACCTTGATATAGTAAATCCTTACTTTAGAACGCTTGATGGTAAAAGCATTTTAGATAAAGAAGGTATTCGCCTTGTAGTTTCTAGGTTTGCAAACTCAAACGTTGACCTTCCATCACTTCCATCAGAAGCATACGCAATTATTGATGATAAAACTTCACACGCAGTAGTTGACGTAGGTGGCGACGATAGGGGTGCGTTAGCACTTGGTAGATACTTGCCTGAAATAAAGAAGGAAAACAACTATGAAATGCTACTTGTAGCAAATAAATATAGACCGGAAACAAGAACGATAGAAGGTTTAATAGAAATCAAGGAAGAAATTGAAAGGGTAACAGGCACTTTGTTCACGGGTGTTGTTAACAATTCTAATTTAGGAAGAGAAACTACTGAAGAAACAGTTCTTTCATCAATAGATTTTATGCAAAAATTTTGTGATATAACTAAATTACCATTAAAATTTACTTGTGTTAAGAGAGAATTAAGTAGTATAATTATTAAAGACAATAAGATATTGCCAATGGATTTAATAAAGTACGGCAGTTGGCAGTAGAAGGAGATAAAAATGGCAAAAGTCACTTTTAGAGAAGATAGATGTAAAGGTTGTGGTTTATGTGAAACTGCATGTCCAAAAAACATCATTAAGTTATCAAAAGAAAGAATTAATCAAAAGGGTTATCACCCTGCAGAAGTAGTAGACCAAGACGCTTGTATCGGTTGTGCATTTTGTGCAACGATTTGTCCTGATTTAGCAATTAAGGTAGAAAAATAAGGGGGAGATTAAGATGGCAGAAAAAGTTTTAATGAAAGGTAACGAAGCATTAGCAGAAGCCGCAATAATGGCAGGTTGTAAGCATTACGTTGGCTATCCAATCACTCCACAAACGGAAATTGCAGCATATATGTCAAAACGTATGCCAAAAATTGACGGTTTATTTTTACAAGCAGAAAGTGAAATAGCCGCTATCAATATGGTAATCGGCGTATCATCATCAGGTCATAGAGCAATGACAAGTAGTTCAAGCCCAGGAATTTCACTAAAGAGTGAAGGTATCTCATACCTAGCAGGTTGTGAACTTCCAGCACTTATCGTTAACGTTCAACGTGGTGGTCCAGGTCTTGGTGGTATTCAACCATCTCAATCAGACTATTTCCAAGCAACAAAGGGTGGTGGACACGGTGATTATAAACTAATCGTTTTAGCACCTGCATCAGTTCAAGAAATGGTTGACTTAACTTTCAAGGGTTTTGACCTTGCTGATAAGTATAGAATGCAAACTATGATTTTAACTGACGGTACAATCGGTCAAATGATGGAACCAGTTAGTTTAGAAAAGGGCATACTTAACGAATACGATAAATCTTGGGCAACTAACGGTACAAGGGGTAAGAGAGAAAGAAATATTATCAACTCACTTTCACTTGACGCTCAAGAATTAGAACAATGGAACATCAATAGATTTGAAAAGTACAAAGTAATTGAAGAAAATGAAGTAATGTACGAAGAATTTATGATGGACGATGCTGAAATTTGTATAGTAGCGTTTGGTATCTCATCAAGAGTATCAAAGAACGCAATTATGGAAGCAAGAAAGCAAGGCATTAAAGTTGGTATGATAAGACCAATTACATTATGGCCTTTCCCTAAGAAAGCGTTATTAAAAGCAGCAGACAAGGTAAAAGCGTTTATATCAGTTGAACTTTCAATGGGACAAATGATTGAAGACGTTGAACTTGCAATTAAATGCAAAAAGCCAGTACTTCTTTGCAACAGAACGGGTGGCGTAATTATGACACCAGACGAAGTACTTGAAAAGATAAAGGAAGCAGATAAAATAGGAGGTAACGATTAATGGTAGTATTTGATAAACCAAACGGATTAACTGATGCACCTTTCCATTATTGCCCAGGTTGTACACACGGTATAATTCACCGTTTAGTAGCCGAAGCGCTTGATGAACTTGGCGTAACTGACAAGACTGTCGGTGTAGCACCAGTAGGTTGTTCAGTATTTGCATACAACTATTTTAACTGTGATATGATTCAAGCAGCGCATGGTAGAGCACCAGCAGTTGCAACAGGCGTAAAGAGAGGCGAACCTGACTGCATAGTATTTACTTACCAAGGCGACGGTGACTTAGCCGCAATCGGTACTGCAGAAACTGTACACGCAGCAGCAAGAAACGAAAATATTACTGTAATTTTCGTAAACAACGCAATTTACGGTATGACAGGTGGTCAAATGGCACCAACTTCACTACCTAACCAAGTAACACAAACTTCTCCTTATGGTAGAGATGTAACGGTTGTTGGTTACCCTGTAAAAGTATGTGAAATGTTATCACAAATTGACGGTGCAACTTACTTAGAAAGAGTAGCCGTTAACGACGTTAAGAATATAAGAAACGCTAAAAAAGCAATCAAAAAAGCGTTTAAGTATCAAATGGAAGGCAAAGGTTTTTCATTAGTAGAAGTTCTTTCAACTTGCCCAACAAACTGGGGTAAAACTCCAAAAGAATCATTAAAGTGGCTTGAAGAAAATATGAAACCTTACTATCCATTAGGCGTTTATAAAGACAAGTTCGCTAACGAGGAGGCAAAATAATGGATTACAAAATTTTAATTGCCGGATTCGGTGGACAAGGTATTTTATTCTCAGGTAAGGTAATAGCAAACACGGGCTTGATGCTTGAAAAAGAAGTTAGTTGGCTTCCATCATACGGTCCAGAAATGCGTGGTGGTACTGCAAACTGTAGTATCAACGTAAGTGACAACCAAATTGGTTCACCAATCGTATCTGCACCAAACGTATTAGTTGCAATGAATCTTCCATCACTTGAAAAGTATGAAAACGACGTTGATAAAGACGGATTTATCGTTTACGACAGTTCATTAATTGCAAAAGAAGTTGCTAGAACGGACGTAAACGCATCAAAAATACCAGCAACTAAGCTTGCATCAGACAACGGTCTTGAAGGCTTAGCAAATATGGTAATTTTAGGTAAAGTATTAAAAGAAACAAAAATGTTCACTTTAGAACAAATAATAAAGAGTATTGAAAAGGTAGTACCTGCTAAAAAGCAAGAACTACTTGGCAAAAACGTAAAAGCAATAGAAATAGGTTATAACTATTAATTTTTTGGAGGTATATTATGGCCGATCAATTAAAAGAAATAGGTAAAAGATTAGAAGAAATTCGTGAAGTAAGGGGTTTAATGCCAGACAAAATGGCAAGAAAACTTGGCATTACTGAAGAAGAATATTTAACTTATGAAAAGGGTGAAAAAGACTTTTCATTTAGTTTTTTAACAAACGTTTCTTCAATTTTAGAAATAGACGTATTAAATCTTTTGACCGGACATTCACCACGTATAACGGGCTGTGCAATCGTTAGAAAAGACCAAGGGGTAAACGTAAAAAAGAACGCAAATTACGAATATAAGCCTTTAGCATACACGTTCAAGAACAAAAAGACTGACCCATTACTTGTAACAATCACTCCAAGTGATGATGAAATTGAACTTCACAGTCACGAAGGTCAAGAATTCAACTACGTAGTTGAAGGCAAAATGAAATTTTATTTTGACGACTTAATTTACGAATTAGAAGCAGGCGACAGCGTATATTTTGATTCAAGTGTTCCACACACAGAACTTCCAATGGATAATAAGCCTGTTAAGTTCATCGCAATACCTATTAAATAATAACAAGAGGAAATCATGGCAATTTACGAAGAATATATAGGAAGGGATAGAGATTCATTTACGTCATTAAAACAAATGCGTGAAGAATTCAAAATTACCTGTCCTGACGACTTTAACTTTGCGTACGACGTAATGGATAGATTAGGTAAAGAAAAGCCTAACAAACTTGCATTACATTGGGTTTCAAATAACGGAGAAGAAAAGAAGTTTACTTTTGCCGATATGATGAAACTTTCTAACAAATGCGCTAACTACTTAAAGAGTATAGGCATCAAAAAGGGCGACAAAGTTTTAATAGTATTAAAAAGAAGTTATTTATTCTGGATAACTTTTTTAGCACTACATAAGATAGGTGCAATAGGAATTCAAGCAACTCATATGCTTATGACAAAGGACTACGTTTACCGTTGTCAAAAGGGTGAAGTAAAAGCAGTTATCATAACAGGTGACGGCGATTCAACCACTCAATTTGACCTTGGCGAATATCGTACGGTAAAAATCAAGTGCGTAACAAAGCATAAAGAAGTAGAAGGTTGGCTTGATTACGAAAAGGGTATAGAAGAGGCAAGTGACGTTTGGGTTAGACCAACAGGCAAAGATGCAACGACAAAAGACGATATAATGTTTATGGCGTTCTCATCAGGTACAACAGGCTATCCAAAACTTATTATGTACGATTTTTCATATCCATTAGGACATATCGGCACAGGAATTTTCTGGCACAGAGTTATTGACGGTGGATTACACTTTACTGTTTCCGACACAGGTTGGCTTAAGTGTATGTGGGGTAAATTCTACGGTCAATGGTTTGGCGAAACTGCAATTTTCGTTTACGATTTTGACAAGTTTGATGGTGCAGATATCCTTTCTAAGATAGAAAAGTATAAAATAACAACTTTCTGCGTACCACCAACAATGTACAGATTAATTCTAAAAGAAGACGTATCAAAATACGACCTAAGTAGTTTAACGCATTGTTGTTCAGCAGGTGAAGCATTAAATGCAGACATCTTTAATAAATGGAAAGATGCAACGGGACTTGAAATACACGAAGGCTTTGGTCAATCAGAAACTACAGTTTGCGTAGCAACGTTATATCCGTTTAAGAGCCCAACACCTGGTATTATAGGTAGAGCAGTTCCTGGTTACGACATTAAACTTCTTGAAGAAGATGGAACGGAAGCATTACCAGGCGACGTAGGTGAAATTTGTATTAAGGCAACACCTAAAGACAAGCCATTTGGCTTATTCTTAGGATATTATAAAGATAAAGAAGCCAACGACGAATGTTGGAGAGGTGGTTATTACCACACGGGCGACACGGCTTATGCTGATGAACGTGGTAGAATAACTTACGTAGGTAGAAATGATGACGTTATTAAGTCAAGTGGATACCGTATAGGACCTTTTGAAGTAGAAAGTGCAATCTTAGAACACCCATCAGTACTTGAAGTTGCAGTTACAGGCGTACCTGACCCAATCAGGGGCTTTAGCGTAAAAGCAACCATAGTTCTTCGTGAAGGTTATAAGCCAAGCACCGAACTTATAAAAGAAATTCAACAATTCGTAAAAACAAATACTGCACCTTACAAATACCCAAGAATAGTAGAATTCGTTGATGCACTTCCAAAAACTTACAACGGTAAGATTAGAAGAAAGGCAATTAGAGAAACGGATATACTAAATTCAAACGACAAATAATCTAAAAGGGGGTAGCGATATGTTAAAAAAGTTTTACAAGGTTATAGCATTAATATTAATTACTTGTTTTGCCTTTACTTTTTCAGCATGTGATGCTACGTCCTTTTATGCTTTTTTAGAAGAAACTTTTGGCATAGTAATTGAAACGGGAAAGCCACCTGCATCACCAGTCGTTCCTATTGAAACGGGTGAACTTTCAATTCACTTTATGGAACTTGGCAACGATTATGCAGGGGACTGTGCTTTAATTGATATAGGCGAAGTAGAAGTTTTAGTTGACGCAGGTTCAAAAACAAACTCTGCAGACACAATAGTGCCTTACATAAATAAGTATTGTACTGACGGTAAGTTAGAATACGTTATAGCAACACACGCACACCAAGACCATATTGCCGCATTTGTTGACGATAGCAACACAAAAGGCATATTTTCAAGTTTTGTGTGTGAAACTATAATAGATTTTCCTCTAACAAACGCAACTACAAAAGTTTACCAAAACTACCAAACTCTTCGTGATAAAGAAGTTCAAGAAGGCGCAAAACATTACACGGCGTTAGAGTGCTACAACAACCAAAACGGCGCAACAAGAACAATTACTTTAGCAGAAAACGTTTATATAGAAATTTTATATAACACTTATTACGAAAATAAAACTTCTAACGAAAACAACTATTCAGTATGCTTTTTACTAAAGCAAGGCGCAAACAACTACCTATTCACAGGCGACCTTGAAGAAGAAGGGGAAGAATATTTGGTTAGAGATAACGACTTGCCAAAGTGCTTACTATATAAAGCAGGTCATCACGGTAGTTATACTGCATCACACAACGTTTTACTTGACGTTATAGAGCCGGAAATTTGCGTAGTATGTTGTTGTGCAGGGACAGATGAGTATTCTAAAGATAAAAACATACAATTTCCTTCACAAGACTTTATTACAAGAATAAGTAAACATACTGATAAAGTTTACGTGCCAAGCGTAGTTTCAAATAACAGTCAAGGGTTTGAAAGTATGAACGGTGATATCGTAATAATTTCAAACGGACTAACGCATAGGGTAGTTTGCTCAAATAACGACATTATATTAAAAGAAACTGCTTGGTTTAAGGAAAATAGAGTTTGGGGCTAAACAACAAATAAAAAACAATTGACATAAAAATTTGATATAAAATATAAACTGTGTTATAATCATAACCAAAGGAGAGAATTATGCACGAAATATTAAACAAAAAAGGTTTTATATGTGATATGGATGGCGTTATCTATCATGGTAACGAAATTTTAGACGGAGTTAAAGATTTTGTAAACTGGCTTATAGAAAATAAAAAGGAATTTATATTTTTAACAAACAGTCCTGAACGTACCCCTCACGAACTTTCTATGAAGTTAAAGCGTATGGGATTAGACGTATCAGCAGACCACTTTTATAATAGCGCAATGGCAACTGCAGAATTTTTAGCATCACAAAAACCAGACTGTACTGCTTACGTTATCGGTGAAGCAGCGCTTACAAAAGCAATGTATGATAGAAAAATTTATATGAACGACGTAAACCCAGATTACGTAGTATTAGGGGAAACAAGAACGTATAATTTTGAAAAGATTGAAAAGGCAACTAATTTAGTTAAAAACGGCGCAAAACTTATAGGTACAAACCCTGACACAACTGGTGTTATTGAAACGGGTATTATGCCTGCAACAGGTGCAATAATTGCCCCAATAGAAATTGCAACGAGCAAAAAGGCATACTTTGTAGGTAAACCAAACCCACTAATGCTACGCCACGCACTTAACAAAATTAACCTACATAGTGCTGATATTGCATTTATCGGTGATAGAATGGATACAGACATTATCGCAGGTATTGAATCAAACATTGACACGGTATTAGTACTTAGTGGTGTAACTGCAGTAGAAGATATTGAAAAGTTCCCATATAGACCAAAATACGTACTAAACGGCGTAGGCGACTTACTTAAATAACAAAAAAGAACCTAAGAAAAACTTAGGTTCTTTTAATTTTAAATTGATTAAAAGAATATAATTCCAAGTACAGCCGAAAGAATAATTAAAAGTATAGGGGAAAACCTTTTCTTCAAGAGCTTTTCCACAAGAATTTTTACTACAATAATTATTCCCGCAATTATTAAAGAAAGGTAGTTAAAGGTAAGTTTACCACTAACAGCAGGGAATAACACGTTAAATGCAATAGAAATTCCCGTTGCTAAAATTAGCCCAACAATAATAGCAAGCATTGCGTTTAACGCACCTTGAACGTACTTGTTGTTAATAATTTTCTTTAGTAAAGTTGCAATTAAAAGTATAATTATAAAAGATGGTAGCATAACGGCAAAAGTAGCCACTAAAGCCCCTAAAATGCCACCAAAAACCCCTAATTCAGCCGTACCAACCTGATTTCCAACAAAGGTTGCAAGGTTAATAATGAACGGGCCAGGGGTTGATTCACTAATACCAATAAAATCAAGAATTGCGCTTTCAGTAATCCAACCGTGCGCCAACACTTCTTGCTTTACCATAGGTATCATAGCGTAGCCACCACCAAAAGAGAAAAGGCTTGTCTTAAAAAACGACCAGAAAAGTTTTAGGAAAGTCATTTGTTTTCCTCCTTTTCTTTAACCTTTTTAGCGGTAGTAATTGCAGTAGTAATAATGCCAACAACTGCGCCAAAAATTATAAAATAAATGGTAGAAACGTTAATTGCAAAATAGTCAACTAATAACGTTCCAACTAAAGATAATATAATCAATATATATATAACAGGGGTCTTTTTTGTCTTTTTAAGCATCTTAATACCTGCAAGGATAATAAGAATACCAACTCCAACAGAAATACCCTTAAAAGCACTATCAACAATAGCTAAACTTCTAAATTCGTTATAGAAGAAAGAAATTATTAAAATAATTATAGTAGGTGGTGTCATAACGGCAAGTGTACCAAGTAAAGCACCCCAAAAACCAAGTAGTTTATAGCCTACAAAGGTAGAAGTGTTAAGCGCAATAGGTCCTGGCGTTGACTCTGCAATAACTATAATTTGATTAAGTTCATCTTCATTAATCCATTTTTTCTTTTCAACAAGTTCTGCTTGGAACATAGATACCATTGCGTATCCACCACCAAAAGTGAACAAACTTATCTTAAAAAAAGTCCAAAAAAGGATTAAAAAGTTCTTAAAAGTCTTTTTCATAACCATATTTTAACACGAAAAACTGCAATTAGCAAATAATTTATAACAAAAAAGGGAAGTAAAGCACTTCCCTTTAAGTTTTAAGTTAACTATTTAATTGAAATTCCAGTATCAATAATTTTTAAGTGTTTATTTTTACAAATTTCAATAGTTTCATCAATATTAGCAACCTTAAATAAAATCATAGCCTTGCCATCTTTTTTAACAAAAGAGTAAAGGTATTCAATATTGATACCTGCATTATCCATAGTAGAAAGAACGTCAGCAAGTCCACCAGGTTTATCTTCAACTTCAATACCTAATAAGTCGGTAGAAGAAACGGTAAAACCTGCATCTTTAAGAACTTTAATAGCCTTGTCGTTATCGTCAGTAATTGCTCTTAAAATACCAAAATCAGTAGTGTCTGCAATAGACATAGTAATAAGGTTAATATCAGCACTAGAAAGTGCTTTACAAAAATCACTTATTCTACCTTGTTTATTTTCTAAAAAAACTGCAACTTGATTTACTAACATAAATATTTCCTCCTTATATATGATTATTTAACAAATCTTTTATCGGTAATTCTTTTTGCTTTACCTTCGCTTCTTTCAATTGAATGAGGTGAAACAAGGGTAATTTTTGCAGAAACGCTGATAGCAGAAGCCATATCTTGAGCAAGTTTATTTTTAAAGTTTTCAATAGTCTTAACTTCATCACTAAATAGTGCTTCACTCATTTCAACTTGAATTTCTAAAACATCAAGGTTGTTAACTCTATCAACAACAATGTGGTAGTGAGGGGAAGCAAGTGGGTTAGAAAGTAATACTGACTCAATTTGAGAAGGGAATACGTTAACCCCACGAATAATAAGCATATCGTCACTTCTTGCAAATACTTTGTTCATTTTAATAGAAGTTCTACCACAAGCACAAGGGGTGTCGTTTAACGAACATAAGTCCCTTGTTCTATAACGAATTAGTGGAATACCTTCTTTTGTTAAAGTTGTAAATACCAATTCGCCTTCTTCACCGATAGGTAATGGTTCAAGCGTATCCGTACTAATAATTTCAGGGAAGAAGTAGTCGTCTTGAATATGCATACCAGATTGCTTACTACATTCACAAGCAACACCAGGACCACAAATTTCAGAAAGACCGTAAATATCAATAGCCTTAATATTTAAACGGTTTTCAATAGTTTTTCTCATTTCTTCCGTCCAAGCCTCAGCACCAAAAATACCTGCTTTTAGGTTAAAATCTTTTAAAGAATATCCTTCTTTTTCCATTTCTTCTGCTAAAAAGATAGCATAAGAAGGGGTACAACAAAGGATATCGGCTTCAAAATCTTTCATAAGCATAAGTTGTCTTTTAGTATTACCTGAAGAAACGGGAACAACGGTTGCACCTAATTTTTCAGTACCGTAGTGCATACCAAGTCCACCTGTAAATAAACCGTAACCATAAGCAACGTGAACGGTAGAATCAGGTGTTGCACCTGCCATAACCAATGCTCTTGCATCACATTCAGCCCACATATCAAGGTCGTTTTTAGTATAACCAACAACCGTTAACTTACCAGTAGTTGCGCTTGATGCGTGAAGTCTAACGATATCTCTTTTAGGTACTGCAAACATACCAAAAGGATAACTATCTCTTAAATCTTGCTTAACGGTATAAGGCAATTTATAAATATCCTTAATACTTTTAATATCAGATGGCTTTAATTTAATAGCATCCATCTTTGCTCTATACATTTTAACGTTATCGTAAACTCTTTTAACAACGTCAACAAGTCTTTCACTTTGTAAAGCCTCTTTTTCAGAACGGCTCATACATTCTATTTCTTTATTGAAATACATTTTTTAACCTCTTATAAAAAATTTAAGCGTCGTAACCTAACTTTAATGCTAGTTTATTTAATTCTACGAATTTAGAAGGAACTGAAAGTTCAATAGCCTTAATCATAGTATCAAAATCAAAGTTCATTTTTTTAGCAAGTGCGCCAATCATAACAACGTTAACGGCTTTACTGCTACCTGCTTTTTTAGCAAGTTCAAGTGCGTTAATAAAGAATAAATTTTTAGAAACGCTTTCTAAACTTTCTTTTATACCGTCAGGGTATTTAACCTTACCCGTAATAACAGGCATAGGGTAAATTTCTTCATCGTTAACAAGAATAATACCATCTTTCTTTAAAAAGTTAACTGCACGGAGCGCTTCTAACTTTTCAAAAGATAAAATAATATCTGCGCTACCTTCCCAAATAATAGGGGAGAAGACCTTTTCACCAAATCTAACGTGTGTAACAACGCTACCACCACGTTGAGCCATACCGTGAACTTCAGAAAGTTTGCAGTCAAACCCTTTTAGTTCAGCATATTTACCTAAAACTCTACTTGTAAGGAGAGTACCTTGACCACCAACACCAACAATTAAAATATTCATAATCAAATCTCCTTAATTTTCCTTAAATTTAATTGCGCCAAAAGGACAAACGTCCATACATAACTTACAACCAACGCAAAGTGTTTTATCAATTTTAACCTTGCCGTTATCGTTAACGAGTGCAGGACAACCAAGTTTTAAACACTTTAAGCAACCCTTACAACCATCAATTTCACAAACAGGCTTATTGCCTTTCTTTAATAGTTCACAAGGTCTTTTTGCGATAATAACTGAAGGAACTTCAGACTTTAAGTGGTCCTTAATAACCTTTTCAACGTTAGTTAAGTCATAACAGTCAACAACGTCAAGTTTTTCTATACCACAAGCCTTAACTAAATTGATTAAATCAAGTTTAGGTGCAGGTGTGCCTTTAATAGTTTTACCAGTAGCAGGGTGTTCTTGGTGACCAGTCATACCAGTAGTGCTGTTATCTAAAATAATTAAAGTAGTTGCGCTTTGGTTATAAACTGCGTTAATTAAACCGGTTATACCACTATGTATAAAGGTTGAGTCGCCAATAACTGCAACAACGTTTTCAGCCTTTTCACCTAAAACCTTCTTAAACCCGTGTGACATACCAACACTTGCGCCCATACAAAGTACGGTATCAACTGAAGAAAGTGGTGCTTGTGCGCCTAAGGTATAACAACCGATATCTGCAGTAACAACGCATTTTAACTTGTTTAAGATGTAGTAAACCCCTCTATGTGGACAACCTGCACACATAACTGGTGGTCTTACAGGGGAAGGGATAGGTGCGTTAATGCTTTCGCCCTTTAATTTTTCTAAAATAGTAGCAACGGTAATTTCACCTTGAAGTGAGAAGATGTTTTTACCTTCACAAGGTATGCCGCTTGCTTTTAATTGATTTTCAAAGAAAGGTTCAAGTTCTTCAATAACGATAAGTCTTTTAACCTTTTTGCTAAACGCTTTGATAGATTCAATAGGCATAGGGTAAACCATACCGATTTTAAAGATTGATGCGTTAGGTAATGCTTCTTCAACGTATTGATAAACAGCACCTGAACAAATAATACCAAGTTCATCACCCTTGATAATTTCTTTATTGATATCAAAACTTTCACAGTCTTTCTTTAATCTATTTTCTCTATCTTCAACAACCACGTGGCGTAGTTTAGCAGAAGAAGGCATCATAGTATATTTAGTTACGTCTTTAACGTATTCTTTAACAGGAACTTCTTCTCTATCAAGTAATTCAACAAAACTTTGAGAGTGAGCAATTCTTGTAGTTATACGAAGAAGAACGGGAGTATCGTATTTTTCAGAAATTTCATAAGCAAGTTTAGTAAAATCTTTTGCTTCTTGGCTATCTGCAGGTTCTAACATAGGAATATGTGAACTTCTTGCATAAAATCTTGAGTCTTGTTCGTTTTGTGAAGAGTGCATACCAGGGTCGTCTGCAACACAAACTACTAAACCACCGTTAATACCAGTATAAGCAGCAGTAAAAAGTGGGTCTGCAGCAACGTTTAAGCCAACGTGCTTCATACAAGCCATACTTCTAGCACCTGCAACGGCAGCGCCGTAACTAGTTTCTAAAGCAACCTTTTCATTAGGTGCCCATTCTGAATAAATTTCATCATATTTAGCAATATTTTCCGTGATTTCCGTGCTTGGTGTTCCTGGATAAGAAGAAACAAAACGAACACCTGCTTCAAAAGCGCCACGGGCGATTGCTTCATTAGTTAATAATAATTTTTTCATATATATCCTCTACTTAAATTTTTCTAAGGTCAGTAACTCTTTTTGCCTTGCCTTCAAATCTTTTTAAGGTCATAGGTTCAACAAGTTTTATATCAGCATCAATTTGAAGAACCGTTCTTAAATTGTGCTTAATTTTTGCAGTTAATTTATCAAGCATTGCATAGTTATGAAGAAGTGATGCATCAACAAGTTCAACTAAAATTTTAATATTGTCAACGTAGTTTTCTCTGGTAACTACTATTTCGTAGTTGTTGCCGATTTCTTCAATATTACAAATAACGCCTTCAATTTGTGAAGGGAACACGTTAACGCCCTTAATAATCAACATATCGTCGCTTCTACCACGAATTTTTTCCATACGAGCAGAAGTTCTACCACACTTACAAGGTTCGTAATTGATTTTAGTGATATCTTTAGTACGATATCTAATCATAGGTAAACCTTCTTTAGTTAAAGTAGTAATAACAAGTTCGCCGTATTCATCATAAATAGGTTCAAGCGTTTCAGGACTAACGATTTCCGCTAAGAAGTGGTCTTCGTTAATATGCATACCACACTTTTCTAAACATTCGCCTGAAACACCAGGTCCAATAATTTCAGAAAGTCCGTAGTTGTCGGTAGGAATAACGCCTAACTTTTCTCTTAACGCTTCGTGCATTTCAGGGCTTGACGCTTCTGAACCGAAAAGACCTATGCGAAGTTTAAAGTCATCTTTAGTATAACCCATTTTTTCCATAACTTCAGCAATATATAATGCGTATGAAGGGGTAGAAACTAGAGCCGTTGCACCTAAATCTTTAAGTAGCATAACTTGTCTTTCAGTATTACCAGAAGATGCAGGGATAACTGTAGCACCAATCTTTTCCCAACCTTGGTGAAGACCAAGCGCACCAGTAAATAAACCGTATCCAAAAGAAATTTGTACGATATCTTGTTTAGTGCCACCTGCCGCAACGATAAGTCTTGCCATACATTCAGACCACATATCAAGGTCGTTTTTAGTATAAGCAACAACGGTAGGCTTACCACTTGTACCGCTTGATGCGTGTACTCTAACGATATCGTCCATAGGAACGGCTAAAAGCCCAAACGGATAGTTGTCCCTTAAATCGTCCTTAACAACGAAAGGGAGTTTTTTAATATCTTCTAAACACTTAATATCTTCAGGCTTAACACCTGCTTGGTCGTACTTTTTCTTATAAAAAGGCACGTTTTCATAAGCGTATTTAACAATTTTTTGAAGTCTTTCAAGTTGAAGAACTTTAAGTTCTTCTCTACTCATAGTTTCAATTTTAGGATTAAACATTATCTTCTTCCTTAAAGTATATTATAAATTATTTCACTATTAAAAAAGTATATCACTTATATTAAATTTTTGCAAGTGTAAAGGGGCTTTTTAAGTTGATTTTATTTATAAAATGTGTTAGAATTCTTACTGTTAAAGATTTTTAGCAAAAACAAAGGATACTATAATGGGAAACGAAGTTTTATACTTAATAATTTTAGGTTTATATATTGCGTCAATGGTTTTAATTGCTTTCTTTTCAAAAAGAAGGTCAAATGCTTTAGGCTCTTTCTATTTAGCCGATAGAAAGGTTGGCGCGTGGATGAGTGCTTTTGCGTATGGAACGACCTATTTTTCATCAGTTATAATAATAGGCTATGCTGGTAAACTTGGCGCAAACTTTGGTTTAGCGGCAATTTGGATAGGTGTTGGCAACGCAATTTTAGGTACGCTTATTCCTTGGCTACTTTTTGCTAAAAAGACAAAGAATTATACAACAAAACACAACGTTGAAACAATGCCTGCTTACTTTGAAAAGCGTTTTGACAGTAAATATATTAAACTTGTTTCAGCAATAATAGTTGCAATATTTTTAATACCATATTCAGCATCAGTTTACCAAGGTTTAGGTTCACTATTTTCAAAGGTGTTTGCAATAAGCCCCGACAAAGTAGAAACGGTATTTACAATATGCGTTTTTGCGTTAGCAGGTTTAACTGCTTTATACGTTTTCTTTGGTGGCTATTTTGGTACTGTTTTAACAAACTTTGTTCAAGCAATAATAATGCTAATCGGCGTTGCGTTAATGGTATTCTTCGTGTTTAACGATAGCGCAGTTGACGGCATTTCAAGCGCAGTAAACGGTTGGATAACGGCGGATAAATCTATTTTCCCTACGGACAAAAAGGCTATTTTTGACCTAGTAATTTTAATTTTACTAACTTCAATAGGTCCTTGGGCTCTGCCACAAGTAGTACACAAATTTTATGCAGTTAAAGATGATAGCGCAATTAAAAAAGGAACTATCATTTCAACGATATTCTGTTTAGTAGTAGGTGTTGGCGCTTACTTAGTAGGCTCAACAGGTATGCTTTTTGGCGATACGATAGGTTTTGGTGACCTTGTTTCTTCTGGTAACTTTGATTCAATAGTTCCTGCAATTATAGTAAAAGCCCTACCACCAATCGTTATAGCAATAACAATCGTATTAATACTTTCAGCAAGTATGAGTACTCTATCTTCACTTGCGCTTTCTTGTTCCGTTTCAGTATCGGGGGATATATACAAAGGATATATCAAAAAAGATGCGGAAACTAAAAAAACAAACTTACTAACAAAAATAGTTTGTTTAGTGTTTATACTTATTTCAGCACTAATTGCAGTATTCAAACCTGCAGGAATTGTTGAAATGATGAGTTTTAGTTGGGGTACGATAGCCGGTTGCTTTATAGGACCTTTCGTTCTTGGAATTTTATGGAAAAAGGCAAACAAATACGGTGCTTGGGCATCAATTATCGGTTCTTTACTAATTACTCTTGTTGCAATTATAATTTTTGGTATTAAAGATGCAATAGGTTTATCATCAGTTATCGGTGTAATTTGTATGGCGTATAGCCTTATTTCAACCTTTATAGTAAGTTTAATTACAAGCAAAAAAGTAGGCATAAAAGAAGACTAAAAATGAACAAAAAAACTATAAAAATGGACCTTCATAGTCATACGACCTATTCTTACGACGGTCAAAGCACTATGGAAGAATACATTAAACAGGCGATAAAAAACAAAGTTGACGTATTATGTTTTACCGACCACGCAGAACTTATGAGTTGGTTTAAAAACTTTTACATTTTAAGATACGACAAATACTTTGACGAGTTTAGAAGATTAAAAGAAAAGTATGAAGGTAAAATTAAACTTTTAATCGGTATGGAATTCGGTACGCCTAATATATTAAAAGAAGAGTTTGATTACGCATCAAAGTATGATTTTGATATGATAATCGGCTCACAACACAGGGTAATTGATGGAAACCCTGCCTTTGACGACGGTAGTGTTAGTAAAATTCAATACGAATCAACCCTTTTAATGTTAGAATACGGTGGTTTTGACGTTTTAGGTCATCTTGACGTTCACAAAAGATACGGTTTTAAGGTGGTTGACAGTACGGATTTAGAAAAAGAAGTATATAAACTTTGCTTAAAAAAGGGTATAGTGCCAGAAATTAACACTTCAACCTTAAGAATGGGTATGAGTGAAACAATGCCTAATATGAAGTCGCTTGAACTTTACAGGTCGCTTGGTGGTAAGTTCGTTACAGTAGGCACGGACTCACACTCAGCAGACTCAGTTGGTGCTTGTTTTGAACAAGTAGAGAAAACTTTACCAAACGGCATAGAATTATGCTATTTTGAAAAGAGAAAGTTAAAAACTGAACTATAAAATAGACTTTTATAAAAATTGTTGACAAAAAAAACAATAAGTTATATAATAAAGAAAAAGATAGATAAACCTATGAGGTAAAGTAGTAGGTAAAGTAACTGTTTTCAGAGAGTTTGTGGTTGGTGTGAACAAACAATAGTCTTTATTGAATGGATTACTGAGGGCGAGGGTGAACTAAAAGTAGCCTTTGACGGAGCGTTCAACGTTATATGAACAAAGTATGATAGTACTTATAGAGTTAACCGTAAGGTTAAGAAATTGGGTGGCAACACGGATAAATTCGTCCCAAGCGAGTTTATGCGTGTTTTATTTTTAAATTTTTATACGAGGTAATAGTTATGAAAAAGATTCCAACAAAAAATTATTTAAGTGAAGAAGAACTTCCTAAATGTTGGTATAATATGAAGGCTGTTATGAAAGAACAGCACGAACCTTTTTTAAATCCTAAAACGCTTGAACCTGCAACTGAAGAAGAGTTAAGCAAGGTTTTTTGTAGCGAATTAGTGAAGCAAGAATTAAACGAAACGGACGAATATATTCCAATTCCTGAAGAAATTCAAGATTTTTACAAAATGTTCCGTCCATCTCCACTAATTAGAGCATACTGTTTAGAAAAGGAATTAGACACACCTGCTGAAATTTATTATAAATTTGAAGGTAATAACACTTCAGGCTCACATAAACTTAACTCTGCCGCAGCGCAAGTTTATTATGCTAAGAAGGAAGGTTTAACTTCATTAACTACTGAAACGGGTGCAGGTCAATGGGGTACTGCCCTTGCAATGGCATCAGTTTATTACGGCATTGACTTAACCGTATTTATGGTTAAATGTAGTGCAGAACAAAAACCACACAGAAAGGCAGTTATGCAAACTTACGGTGCAAACGTAGTTCCATCTCCATCTGAAACGACTGAAGTTGGTAGAAAGATTTTAGAAGAATTCCCAGGAACGGGTGGTTCACTTGGTTGCGCTATTAGTGAAGCGATTGAAAAATCACAAAAAACGCCTAACTGTAAATACGTTTTAGGTAGCGTATTAGACCACGTTTCACTTCATCAATCAGTAATCGGTTTAGAAGCAAAAACGGTTTTAGATAAGTACGGTGTAACGCCTGACGTTATTATCGGTTGTGCAGGTGGCGGTTCAAACTTAGCAGGTTTAATTGCTCCGTTTGTAAAAGATAAGGTTAACGGAACAAAAAATTACAGATTAGTTGCCGTTGAACCAGCATCTTGCCCAAGTTTAACTAAAGGTCAATATAAGTACGACTACGGCGATACTGGTAGAACGACACCACTTATGAGAATGTATAGTTTAGGTTCAGGTTTTATGCCTGCAGCAACACACGCAGGTGGACTAAGATTCCACGGAATGAGTCCAGTTCTTTCAAAACTTTACCACGACGGTTATATTGAAGCCGTAGCAGTTCAACAAACGGAAGTATTTGATGCTGCAGTAAGATTTGCAAGATGCGAAGGTATTTTACCTGCTCCAGAATCTTCACACGCAATTAAAGTTGCTATTGACGAAGCGTTAAAAGCAAAAGAAAGCGGGGAAAAGAAGGTAATTTTATTCAACCTTTCAGGAACTGGCTATTTTGATATGATGTCATATACAAAATTCTTAGAAAACAAGATGGTTGACTACGTTCCAACTGAAGAAGATTTACAAAAAGGCTTTAATTCTTTTTTAGATATTCCACAAAACAAGTAATTAAACGGCTTTAAGTGAAATATAATATACTGCTTGACAAATAAAAGGCAATATATTATAATTTCAGTATTATATGGAGGGAAAATATATGGCTACTATTGATAAGATTAAGGAAATTATTGCAAAACAATTAAACGTTTCAGTTGATACAATTACTGAAGAAAAGGAAATAGTAAAAGATTTAGGTGCAGACTCATTAGACGTAGTTGAAATGCTTATGACTATTGAAGAAGAACTTTCAATTACTATTGCTGATGAAGATGCAGTAAACATCAAAACTGTTGGCGATATTGAAAAATTACTTAACGACTAATAAAAAAGGCTAATAAAAAAACCGTACTTTTTAGTACGGTTTTTTGTTTACAATTTTTTAATAAATTTTTGGTATAAAAGTCCAAAATTACCAGTTTGATTTTTAAAAATGGAGTAATCAACTGCTTTTTTAATAAATTTAGTGGCAGTTTTTACTGCCTTTTTATAAGAAACTTTATTTAAGACCTTGCCAAAAATAATACTTGCAAAAAGGTCGCCACTACCAGAAAAATGCTGACCGTTATTTTTAACGGAAAAAGCATAAATTTCCTTATCAAACAGTATATTTACTAGCCTATCTTTAACCTTAATGCCCGTTATAAAAATAACTGCGTTAGTCAACTTTCTTAAAGACTGTAAAAGTGGCTTTATTCCTATTTTTAGGTCGTTTATACTTAAAAAGTTGCAAAAATCTTGATATTTTTGGTTAGACAAATAACACGCTTCCGTTAGATTTGGCGTTATAATGTCGGCGCTTTTAATCATTTTTTTATAAAGTTCAACTTGCGCTAAGGTAAAGCCTTTGTAAAGTTCTCCGTGGTCGCCAAAAACAGGGTCAATTAGTTTTAATCCACCAAAATTTTCCATAAAACTAGATACTGAATTTATGTTTTCTTCCGTTTTTAAGTATCCACACAAAACCCCGTCAAAAACAGTTTTATCAGTAAACTTTTCTAAAACTTTTATTAAGCAATCGCCGTTATCTTTTGTATAAAAATCATCAAAGTCAGACTGATGGCTTAATATAAAAGAAGGTACTGCGTGAGTTTGTAATTTTAAGTTTTGTAAAACTGCAAGGTTAACGTTAAGAGAGCAGTTTCCAAATGCAGATAAATCATTTATTACTAGTGCGTTTTTCATTTAATTTCTCCGTAAGGTTGTTGTTTGAAACGTCCTTAAATAAACCTATTTTAGCAAGTATAAGGGTTAATGCTAAACCAAGTGCTAAGTTTATACTACCTTGTATAACGTCGTTTACAATGGAAGCAACGCCTTCATAAAAGGAATAAAGAATAGTATTAGTTAAAAAATAACCTGCAATCATTATTAAAGCGCCTATAAAAAAACTTATAAAAAGTGAAAGAATTGAGTTACATTTTTTTAACAGTTGTTTTAACAAAACACATACGATAAACCCTTCAAGCCCTTTAATAATAAAGGTAGGTAGGGCGTATATAAAGTATCCAAGTGAAAGGTCGGCAATTGCGCTACCAACACCTGCAACTACAAAAGCAAAAAACGGGTCAAAAAAGGAACTTGCAACAAAAATAAAAGTTTCACCTAAATTAGTATAGCCAATTCCGTTAGGAATACTTAAAAAGGCTGTTGCTAAGGCAACTAAGGCGGTAAAAACGGCTATATAAGTAATTTTTTTAGTTGTAAAGTATTTTGACATAAAAAACCCCAAAGTGTACACTTTGGGTTTAAAATAACTAAAAAATAGTCTTAATAAAAATATTAAAACTAAAAAACTTTCCCATTCAGACTATACTGGCGGTCACGGATTCACACCGTGTCGGCTGTTGGGGCTGTTGGACTTGTTCTATAAAAGACATCACCACCGGTCGGGGATTACACCCTGCCCAAAGTTATACTATTTATTTTTCTTAAATTATATTCCTATAAAAAATTGTTGTCAAGCAATTATTTATATAGTCTATCAAAAAAAGTAAGTTTAGATTTTTTGAAGAAAAAACTTACAATTTTGTTAGAAGATTTAGGGAAGAAGAAGTAAAGCATTCTAAGTAAAAAAGCATCTTTACCAATAACAATGCGCTTTTTCTTTCTTTTTAACTTTCTAACCATTTTATTAACGGCTTTTTCTGGCTTTGTGGCAATTAAGTCAAACATCTTATCGCTTTTTTTATCAATATTATGTTCGCTAAAAAGGTTTGTTTTAGAAAAACCAGGGTAAATACCTGCAACGTAAATTTTCTTTCTATATTCTTCTTGTATTGCTTCAGTAAAAAATCTAACTGCACCCTTTGATGCACAGTAAGCACTTGCGCCAACTACGGGAACAAGCCCTGCAAGGCTTGAAACGTTAACGATAGATGCATAAGAAGACTTTTCTAAAACGGGTAAAAGTGTTCTTATAGAATAAATATAACTGTTAAGATTTACGTTAAAAGTTTTTTCAATTTCTTCATCAGTTAGGTCGGTAAACTTACAAAAAGGTGGCATAACACCTGCATTGTTTATAAGAATATCAACCGTAATATTGTTTTCAACCAAATAATCTTTAAAATTAGCCCAATTTTCTGATGCAGAAACGTCAAAAGGGTAAGGGTAAAAGTTTTCCCCAAGTTCATCTTTTAACGCGTTTAACTTATCAATACTTCTTGCAACACCAATAACTTTGCAGTCAAAATTTTTAACAAATTTAGTTGCTAAAAGTTTGCCAAAACCACTTGATGCGCCGGTTACTATAACCGTTTTTTTATTTAACCATTTACTCATAATAGCCTCCTAAAAAATATTACCACAAAACTGAAAAAGTTGCAATAGTTAAACGGTTTTATTTTATACTAATGCTTGAAAAGGGGTAAAAGGTGTGTTATAATTATAATGAATTAAAATGGGGTAAAGTTAGATGTCAGATATTCTTTTAGAACTTAATAACGAACAATTGATGCCGGTAAAGGATACTGAAGGTGCAGTTTTAGTTTTTGCAGGTGCAGGTAGTGGTAAAACCAGAGTTTTAACCAGTAGAATTGCCTATTTGATTGAAGAAAAAAGGGTAAGCCCAAGCAATATTTTAGCAATTACCTTTACAAACAAGGCCGCAAACGAAATGAAGGAAAGAATTGAAGGCTTGGTTTCTTTCGCAGGTGGTATGTGGGTATCAACTATCCATAGTATGTGCGTTAAAATTTTACGCGCAAACATAGGTAGACTTAACTATACTCAAAATTTCACTATTTATGATGAAACGGATAGAGAAAAGGCGTTAAAAAGGGTGTTAGCTGACCGTGGAATTCAAGATGAAAAGAACCAAATTCTAAAGAACTTAAAGTTCCACCTTTCAAACGCAAAAAATCAATTTTTAACTCCAGCAGAATATCAAAGGGAAAATATAACACTTAAAGATATAAACAGTATTTGTGAACTAATGGAAGCGTATGAAAATTATATGTTTTCATCAAACGCACTTGATTTTGACGATATTTTAGTAAAATGTTACGAACTTCTTATAAAAAATGAAGACGTAAAAGAATATTATACGGAAAAGTTTAAGTACGTTCACGTTGATGAGTTTCAAGACACAAATAAAATACAATTTTTAATAATAAAATTACTTGCAAGTAAGCACGGCAACCTTTTTGTAGTAGGTGATGATGACCAAAGTATTTACGGTTGGCGTGGTGCAGATATTCAAAACATCTTAGGGTTTGAAAAAAAGTTTGGCAAAGTTAAAGTTTACAAACTAGAACAAAATTATCGTTCAACTAAAAAGATATTAAGTTTAGCAAACGCAATAATCTCTAAAAATAAAATGCGTAAAACTAAAACCTTGTGGACTGATAATGATGAAGGCGCAAGAATAGAACGCTATATAGCGCAAGACGAGATGGATGAAGCGTCTTACGCATCTATGCAAATAAAAAGTTTGGTGCAAAAAGGGTATAAATACTCTGATTTTGCCATTTTAATGCGTGTAAACGCCCTTTCCCGCGTGTATGAACAAGAATTCTTAAAATACGCCATACCATACAAAGTTTACGGTGGTTTTAAGTTCTATGAAAGAAAGGAAATTAAAGACGTTTTAGCCTACTTAAAACTTATAAACAATCCAAGAGATAACGAATCTTTTTATAGAATAGTAAACTATCCAAAAAGGGGCATAGGCGACAAAAGTTTAGAAAGTTTAAGGCATTTTGCCATTGACAACGGACTAGCCGATTACGAAGCCTTGTTTTTGGTAGATAATATCGGTTTCAACTCAGGAACGAAAGCAAAATTTATTAAGTTTAGGGACTTAATGGAAGAATTAAGGGAAAAATCAAAAACCTTAAACGTAATTGAAATTTTTGATTTAGTTATAAACTCAACCAAAATTAAAGAAGATTTTGCAGAAAAAACGGAAGAAAATTATAATAAACTACTAAACATTGATGAATTAAGACACTCTATCATTGAATTTGATAGAGAAAACGGTGGCGTTAGCCTATCCGACTACCTAACTTCAGTTACTTTAAGTACTGATATTGATAGTATTAACGAAGGCGATGCCGTAACGGTTGCAACAATTCACGCAGTTAAAGGGTTAGAATACAAAACCGTTTTCGTTGTAGGTCTTGATGAAGGTATTTTCCCTGTATCAAGGGCGCAAGACGACCTTGATGAGTTAGAAGAAGAACGCCGTCTAATGTACGTTGCAGTTACAAGGGCAGAAGAAAGGCTTTATTTAACAAGGGCAAACTCAAGATATCTTTACGGCGATAGAAGTTTTACAAGGGAATCACGCTTTTTAAGAGAAGCGACTTCAGTTTTATACCCTGAAAGGGAAAAACAACTAGAAAGAAAGAACGAAGAAAGAATTTATAAAAGTGATGACCTTGGTTTTAGTAGCAAAAACGGAAGTGGTTATTCTTCAAGCCACGTAACCAGTTTATTTAACCAAAAGAAGCCTGAACCAAACAAAAACACAGATTTTGGTGGATATAGGTCGGGTGCAATAGTAGTTCACGCAAAGTTTGGTGAAGGAACTATTATTCAAGTAAAAGGTAATGGAACACAAATGGTTGTTGACGTTGCCTTTAAGGGAATAGGTATAAAATCATTAGCGGTGGCATTTGCCCCAATAAAATTAAAATAATTATGAGAATGCAAGAACTTGTTGAAAAACTTAATAAATATGCTTACGAATACTACGTTTTAGACAACCCAACGGTGTCAGACAAAGAATATGACGTATTGTATGACGAACTTGTAAAATTAGAAAAGGAAACGGGCGTAGTTTTATTTAACTCTCCAACAAAAAGGGTTGGTGGAGAGCCTGTTTCTGCATTTACAAAACATAACCATATTGAAAGACTTTATAGTTTAGATAAGGTTGTTAGCATAGATGAACTTGAAGACTATTTTGCAAGGGTAAGAAAGATTGTTAAAGAAGACCCAACTTATACCGTAGAGTATAAATTTGACGGTTTAACCATTTGCTTAACATATGAAGACGGAAAGTTTAGTAGGGCGACAACAAGGGGTAACGGCGTTACTGGTGAAGACGTAACGGCACAAGTTTTAACGGTAAAAAGTTTCCCTTTAGAAATTGCATATAAGGGTAAAATAGAAGTTCAAGGGGAAGCGATAATTAGGCTTTCTAAACTTGAAGAAATAAATAAAACGATAGACGTTCCACTCAAAAATGCAAGAAACGCAGTAGCAGGTGCTATAAGAAATTTAGACCCAAAAGTTACTGCAAGTAGGCAGGTTGAAATTATGTTTTACAACGTAAACTATATGGAAACCGATATGCCAAAAACGCAAAGAGAGTGCGTTCAGTTTTTAAAAGATAACGGCTTTAAAGTAAGCCAATTTTTAAGAATATGCGACAATAAAGAACAAGTTATATCAGCCATAAACGACATTGAAAAGTCTAGGAAAACACTAGACATTTTGACTGATGGTGTAGTTATAAAGGTTGATGATTTTGACAAGAGAAAAGAACTTGGCTTTACCGATAAATTTCCACGCTGGGCAGTTGCATATAAGTTTGAAGCAGAAGAAATTACAACAATTTTAGAAGACGTAATTTGGCAAGTTGGTAGGACTGGAAAGTTAACCCCACTTGGACTTTTAACTCCTGTTGAAATAGGTGGTGCAACCGTTAAAAAAGCAACCCTAAACAACTATCAAGATATTTTAAGAAAGCAAGTTAAAATCAATTCAAGAGTGCTTGTTAGAAGAAGTAATGAAGTTATTCCTGAAATCTTAGGGGTAACGGAAATTTTTGAAGATAGTAAAGAAGTTGTAAAACCAACTATTTGCCCTTACTGTGGCGCAAATCTTTTAGAAGTAGGCCCTAACCTATTTTGTCCTAACAAAAATTGTAAGCCAAGGGTAATTTCGGCTTTAACGCATTTTTCTTCAAAGGAAGGAATGAATATAGAAGGCTTTTCTGAAATGACCGTTACAACAATTTATGAAGAACTAGGGGTTAGAAAGTTTACCGATATATACAAGTTAACAAAGGAAGACCTACTAAAACTTGAAGGGTTTAAAGAACAAAAAGCAAACAACGTAATAAACGCTATAGAAAAATCAAAAACGGTAGATTTTGCAAACTTTATTTTCTCTTTAGGTATTGAAAACGTTGGTAAAAAAACGGCAAAAGATTTAAGTGAAAATTTTAAAGATTATGAAAAACTTAAAAATGCCACGATAGAAGAACTATCCAACATAGAAGACGTTGGCGAAATAATGGCAAAAAGCATAGTTGATTTCTTTAATAATCCAGAAAAAATGGAAGAAATAACTTCGCTATTGCAAATTATAAATATAAATTATCCACAAGAAACTAAAAAAGAAGGAATTTTTAGTGGAGAAAGGGTGGTTTTAACTGGAACTTTAAGTGATTTTAAGCGTGATGAAGCAGGTAAAATTATTGAAAGTTTAGGTGGTGAAGTGCTTTCATCAGTTTCTAAGAATACAACTATGGTTTTAGCAGGTGAAAACGCAGGTAGTAAGCTTGATAAAGCAAGGAAACTTGGCGTTAAAATTATTGATGAAGAGACCTTTAAATTTATGATAAAAAGTTGAAAATTGAATTTTTGTGTGTTATAATTATTGGGTGGAGAAAATAATCGTATGAAAAGCATGACTGGTTATGGTAAAAGCGAATATAATAAAGAAGGTTTAGCCCTTTTAGTTGAAGTAAAAACCATAAATAATAGAAATTTAGATATCAACTTAAAAACACCACGTTCTTTCATTTGTTTTGAAGACATGATTAGAAAGTGTATTCAACAAAAAATTAACAGAGGCCGTGTTGATTTATTTATAACTTTTATTGACTCAAGGGAAACGGAAATTGATTTTGCCCTTGATACAGGCGTTGTAAAAGCCTACTATAAAGTAGGGGAAGAAATTGCAAAAACCCTTAATATTCCTAACGATTTGACGGTTAGTAATTTAATAAAAATGCAAGACGTTGTTAAACAAGACGCAATGTTTACCGACGTAACTGAATTTGAAGAAATCATTAAAGAAACGGTAGATAATGCCCTTGACAACTTAAACGAAATGAGAATAGTTGAAGGCGAAAAGTTGAAAGAAGATATGCTTTCTCGTTTAGAGACTATCAAAGAATTAGTTGCAAAAGTGGAAACTAGAGCGCCTTTAGTTGCAATTGATTATAAAGAAAAGTTAAAAGAAAGAATTACGGAAAGTCTAAAAGACGTAAAGTATGATGAAGTAAGACTACTTAACGAAGTTGCATATTTTACCGACAAAGCAAATATTGATGAAGAAATAACAAGACTAAAATCTCATATCCGTCAATTTATTGAAATTTCTTCTTTAGAACTTTCAGGCAAAAAACTTGACTTTTTACTTCAAGAATTTAATAGAGAAAGCAACACAATTTGTTCAAAAGCAAACGACATAGTTGTAACACAATGTGGCTTAGCCCTTAAAAATGAAATAGAAAAAATTAGGGAACAGGTGCAAAACGTAGAATAATGAACAAATTAGTTGTAATATCAGGTCCATCAGGGGTAGGAAAGGGTACTATAGCCAAAGCACTTATTGAAAGAAATAAGGATATGGCTTTAAGTATTTCTTGCACTACAAGAGCCCCTAGAATTGGCGAAAAAAACGGTAGAGAATACTTTTTTATACCTAAAGAAGAGTTTAAAGAAAAGATAGCAAACAACGGTTTTTTAGAATATTCTGAACATTTTGAAAACTATTACGGCACTCCTAAAGACTTTGTTTTAGAAAAATTAAAAGAAAAAACGGTAATTTTAGAAATTGACGTTAACGGTGGACTAAAAGTTAAAGAAAATATGCCAGAAGCCGTGCTTATAATGATTTTGCCACCTTCACTTGAAGAAGTAAGAAATAGGCTAATAAAAAGAAACACCGAATCGCTTGAAAAGATTGAAAAGCGTATGCAAAGAATAGAGTTTGAACTCGGTAAAAAAGAACAATATGATTATTCAGTAGTTAACGACAAATTACAAGTCGCTATTGAAGAAGTTGAAAATATTATTAAAAAGTAAAGGAGAAGTTAAAGATGATACACGAACCACCTATTGATGAATTAGTAAAGAAAATGGGCTCAAAATACGCATTATGCGTTATAGCATCAAAAAGAGCAAGACAACTTGTAGAACAATCACAAAGTGCAGTAGCAACTGAACCTTTAAAAGAAAAGCCACTTAGTTTGGCCGCTAAAGAAATACAAGAAGGTAAGCTTGGAATAAGCAACGATTAGTTTAGGTAAAGTGTTCAGCTTTTTTTGCTGAACATTTTAATTTTATTAAAAAATGTACGCATCAGTAATAGTAGATATCGTCAACAGCGAAGTTGATAAAATATTTGAATATTCAGTTAACGGGTTAAACGTTGAACTTGGCTCAAGAGTCAGCGTTCCTTTTGGCTATAAAAATATTGAAGGTATAGTTGTTGCGTTAAACGAAACGACTAATTTTCCTGTCGAAAAAATAAAACCTATTACTAGCGTATTAGATGAAGAACCTGTTTTGACAAAAGAAGGGGTAGGGTTAGCAAAGTATATACAAAAAAAATATTTTGTACCTTTAGCGCTTTCTTTAAGGTTATTTTTACCTACTGAACTTAGAAAAGGTCAAGTAAAAGCAAAGACTATAAAGTATGTTAAACTATCTTCAATTCCGTTTGAAGATATGGTTGCATTGGTAAAGCAAAATGCTAGTAGCCAAAAGGGAATTTTAGACCGATTATGTCAGACAGAACTCATCAAACAAAGCATTTTAACTGAAGAATTCGGCTCTTCTGCCTTAACAACCTTAATCAAAAAAGGCTTTGTTGAAGTTGTTGAAACAAAAGGTTATAGAGAACCTTATAAAGAGTTAAACGACGTAAAAAAAGATATAACTTTAACGGAAACTCAACAAAAAGCAATTGACTCAGTTTTATCTACTGATAAGACAGTTTCATTACTTCACGGGGTAACCGGCTCAGGTAAAACGGAAGTTTATTTAGAACTTATAAATAGGGCTATTGCGCAAGGCAAAACGGCAATAATGTTAGTTCCTGAAATTTCTTTAACACCACAAATGCTACGCCAACTTCGTGCAAGATTTAAAGATATTGCTGCAATTTTACATAGTGGACTTTCTAAAGGTGAAAGGTTTGACGAGTGGTGGAGATTGAAAACTGGCAAAGCAAAAATTGCTATCGGTGCAAGAAGCGCAATATTTGCTCCACTTGAAAACGTTGGCGTAATTATTATTGATGAAGAACACGACTCAAGTTATTCAAGTGAAAGTTCGCCAAGATATTCAACTATTGATTTAGCAAAGTTTAGGGCTAAAGAAAATAATGCAAAAATAGTTATAGGTAGTGCAACTCCGTCAATTGAAAGTTATCTTTTAGCAAAAAACGGGGAATACAACCTAATTGAACTACCTGAAAGAATAAATAAACAACCACTTCCTGAAGTTATAACGGTTGATATGCGTGGAGAAGTTAGAAGGGGTAATAACACACCTTTTTCTTACGCATTAAGGGAAGAAATTGCAAAAACTTTGGAAAAGCAAAACCAAGTTATAATTTTCCTAAACCAAAGAGGATACTCTAAAAACGTTATTTGTACGGAATGTGGAGAGCCAATTAAGTGTAAAGATTGTGACGTTTCGCTTACCTATCATATGGAAAACGAATCACTTCTTTGTCATTATTGTGGCGCAAAATATAAAATGGTAAAAGCCTGTCCTAACTGTGGCAGTAAATATATAAGATACGGTGGTTTTGGTACGCAAAGAATAGTTATGGAACTAAAAAATCTTTTTCCAAACGCAAGAATACTAAGAATGGATAGAGATAGTACGCAAAACAAGGAAGGCCACGTTAAAATTTTAGAAAGTTTTGCTAAAAAAGAAGCGGACATTTTAGTTGGAACGCAAATGATAGCAAAGGGGCACGACTTTCCTTCAGTTACTTTAGTTGGTATTTTAGACGCAGATATGAGCCTACACTTTTCCGACTTTAGAAGTAATGAAAGAACCTTTCAACTTATAACTCAAGTAGCAGGAAGAAGTGGCAGAGCAAAGGAAAAGGGCAAAGTAGTTTTACAAACCTATTCGCCAGACAACTTTGTGTTAAGAAAGGCACTATCATACGACTATAAAGACTTTTTTGAAAGGGAAATTTCTTTAAGAAAGGCAACGGGTTTTCCACCGTTTACCGATATAGTTAGAATTTTGATAAGCACGACTGAAGAAGAAAGGACGGAAGCCGTTACAAAGGCAATTTTTACCGAACTAAAAGCCGTTTACGAAAGCAAAAAGGAAGAATTTAGGTTTTTTGGTTGTATGAAAGCCCCACTAAAAAAACTTCAAGGCAAGTTTAGGTATCAAATTTTAATGAGAATTAACAAAAATAATCAAGCATTGCTTGATGAAATATATGAAACAAGTTTAAAATATAACGACAGACAAGTTGGCGTTTACGTTGAAGAAAACCCAACCAATTTAACTTAAGGTGAAATTATGGCAATAAGAAATATAGTACAGGTTGGAGACCCTGTTTTAAGAAAAAAATCTTTTGAAGTAGTTGATTTTGGCGCAAAAACCAAAGAACTTTTAGACGATATGAAAGAAACGCTTATTAAAGCAGACGGCGCAGGACTTGCCGCCCCACAAGTTGGTGTTTTAAGGCGTGTTTTTATTACTTATATTGACGGAGTTTTTAAGGAATATATAAATCCTCAAATTATAAGTTTTAGTGGAAAACAAGTAGGCGAAGAAGGTTGTTTATCTGTTAAAGGTAAGTTTGGCACGGTTGAAAGACCACTAAAAGTAACCATAAAAGCGCAAGACAGAAACGGAAATTTCTTTACAAACGTTGCAGAAGGTTTTGAAGCCAAAGCAATTTTCCACGAAAACGACCATTTAGACGGAATTTTATACATAGACAAAGCCAAAAATATAGGAGAAGATTAATGAGAATAGTTTATTTAGGTACTCCTGACTTTGCAGTACTACCTTTAGAAAAACTAATTGAAGAAGGATATAATATCGTTGCCGTTTGCACGAATAAAGATAAGCCTGTTGGTAGAAAACAAATTATGACAGCTTGTCCTGTTAAAGAGTGCGCTATAAAACACGGCATTGAAGTTTTTTCTTACGATAAAATAAGGGTAGAAGGGGTAGAAGACCTAAAAAAACTTAACGCAGACCTATTTATTACTTGTGCTTTTGGTCAAATTCTATCACAAGAAATTTTAGATATTCCAAAATACGGCACTTTTAATATTCACGGTTCACTTCTTCCAAAATATAGGGGTGCATCTCCTATACAATGGTCAGTACTAAATGGCGAAAAGGAAACTGGTATCACTATAATGAGAACGGATATCGGTGTTGATACTGGCGATATAATTTATCAAGAAAAGGTTGCTATCGGTGAAGATGAAACTTCAGGCGAACTTTTTGATAGACTTTCAATTTTAGGTGCAAATTGCATAATAAAAGCCTTAAAACTTCTTGAAAATAATGAAATTAGTTATGAAAAGCAAAAAGAAGAAGATGCAACCTTAACTAAAATGTTCAAAAAAGAAGATGCAAAAATAAACTTTAATACAACTACTAAAGATATCCATAACTTCGTTAGGGGTATGAATCCTTGGCCAATAGCCTTTACCGACTATAATGGCGAAGTTATCAAAATTTTTAAGGCTAAAAAGGGCAGTTTAATTGGTAAACCAGGTGAAATTTTAAAATCAAACCCTAAAGACGGGCTTGAAGTTGGCACACTAGACGGTTCAATTTCTATTTTAGAAGTGCAAAAATCAGGTGGCAAAAGAATGAATATATCAGACTTTTTGCGTGGTAATAAATTAAACGAAGGGGACTTTTTGGGTAAATGATAAACAGTTTTTATGATTCTTATCAAATACTTTCAAAAGTTTATAAAGAAGGTGCTTTTTTAAAACAAGCACTATCTAACACGATTATAGAAGAAAAAAACAGACCGTTTGTTACAAAAATTGTCTACGGTGTGTTAGATAAAGATATAGAATTAGAATATTGCATAAAAGAACTTACGGATAAATCTCCAAAACCAGTTATAAAAATCATATTAAAAATAGCAATGTACGCTATAAAATGGCTACAAAAAAAGCCTTATGCGGTAATTGATAATTCGGTTGAACTTGTTAAAAAAATGGGTAAAAAGGGTGTTTCAGGCTTTGTAAACGCAACTTTAAGAAGATTTTGCAAAGAAGAAGTATCTTTTCCAACCGATTTTTTACAAAACCTATCTATTAAACACTCTTTTCCGTTATTTTACGTTAAAGAATTGGTTAAAGACTACGGCAAAGATTTAGCAGAAAAAATATTATCTGCTGAAAACGTTTATACAACCGTTTGTTTTTACGGTTGTGACGGGGAAGAATACTTAACTTCAAGGAAAATTGAACATCAAAAAACCCCTTTTGATAACGTTTATTTAACAAAAAATTTTATAAGAGATAATAATTACGACAAAGGGTTATACACCTTTCAAAATATATGTTCCGTTGCTATATGCGATATAGTTAATAGGGGCAAAAATCTTTTAGATACTTGCGCTGCTCCTGGTGGTAAAAGTATTAACCTTTCAAGAAAGTTTGAAAGTGTAATTAGTTGCGATTTACACGAACATAGGGTAAACTTAATTGAAAAGTACGCTAAAAGAATGAATATCACAAATATTACCCCTAAAATACAAGATATGACGGAGCTACACGAAGAATTTATTGATAAATTTGACGTTGTTTTATGCGATTCTCCTTGTACGGGTAGTGGCGTTTTTAGTGAAAACCCTGATATGAAGATAAATAAAGGGGAAGAAAATCTTAACGATTTAGTTCTTCTTCAACAAAAAATATTAAAGAATATTAAAAAATACGTTAAAATAGGTGGGTATTTATACTATTCTACCTGTTCGCTATTTAAAAGGGAAAATATCTATCAAGTAGAAAAATTCTTAAAAGAAAATAGTGATTTTGAATTAGTACCAATAGAAAGCAAATGGCAAAGCCTAAATGAAAATGGCACAGTTCAATTTTTACCTAATTTATCAACTGCAGGATTTTTCGTTGCTTGTTTAAGAAGAAAATCATGAAAAAGTGTTTAGCAGATTTTGATTACAACGGCATAACCACTCTTTTAAAAGATATGGGTCAGCCTAAATATAGGGGAGAACAACTTTTTAAGGATATTTGTTCTTATAAGTCTTTTGATGAAATGACAACCCTTCCAAAATCTTTAAGGGAAAGATTAAAGGAAGAGTATTTTGACAAAGCACTTTATATTGAAAAGTATTACGAGTCAAAAGACGGAACAATAAAATTTTTGTTTAGACTAAACGACGGCAACCTTATTGAAGGGGTACTTATGAAGTATAAGTACGGCAATACTTTATGCTTATCTACACAAGTTGGTTGTAGAATGGGTTGTGAGTTTTGCGCTTCAACAAAAGGTGGCTTAGTTAGAAATATGACGGTGGGTGAAATAGCCACGGAAGTTTATGCAGTCAACGCTTTTTTAGGTGGTAGCATACAAAAAAGAGAAGTCACAAACCTTGTTTTAATGGGTAGTGGCGAACCGTTTGATAATTATAGCAATTTAGTGGGCTTTTTAAGGGTCATTATGTCAGACATAGGGCTTAATATAAGTGCAAGAAACATAAGCCTTTCAACCTGTGGATTAGTAGATAATATCTACAAATTTTGTGATGAAGGCATACCACTTAATTTAACCATTTCACTTCACAATCCTTTTGATGAAGATAGAAAAAAGGTTATGCCGATTGCTAAAAAATATAGCATAAAAGAAATACTTTCTGCCTGTGAAGAGTACTTTAAAAAGACAAAAAGAAGGTATATTTTTGAATACGTTTTAATTAATGGAGAGAACGATACAGACGCTCACGTTAAAGAACTTACTCGCCTTTTAAAAGGCAAACCTTGCCATATAAACCTTATAAGACTTAATGAAATTAAAGAAACTTCATTAAAATCCGTTACGGATAAAAACGCTTATATTTTTATGGACAAACTTGTTAAAAACGGTTTATCAGCAACGGTTAGAAGACAAATAGGCGTTGATATTGAAGGCGCTTGTGGACAATTAAGAAGAAGATATATTGAAGAGGAACAAAATGAAGGGACAAATAATTAGAGTTCATTCAGACACTTTTTACGTTTACGATAGTGAAAACATAATAAGTTGTAGGGCAAAAGGCAATTTTAAAATAAAAAAAGACTCTTTAATTGTTGGCGACTACGTTGAGTTTGATGAAAATGAAAAGGTTATAACCAAAATTTTAGAAAGAAAAAACCTTTTTATAAGACCAAGCGTTGCAAACGTTGACCAAGTATTTATTTTAATTGCACCGTTACCAAAGCCTGACCTTTTACTTATTGACAAACTACTTGTAAACGCCTTTAGAAAGGGTGTTGAAGTAAGCATAATTATAAATAAAAGTGATTTAGGTGCAAACGACTTATATCAAGAAATTTATAAAGAATATAACGATGCTGGAGTAAATATATACAAAATATCTTCAAAAGATAAAGAAAATTTAGCGATAATTAAAGAAAAACTAAACGGAAAGTTAACCGTTTTAGCAGGTCAATCAGCAGTAGGCAAAACTTCACTTATCAATGCACTTTTTAACTATTCCTTAAAAACTGGCGATTTAAGTGAAAAAATAAATAGGGGAAAACACTCTACCACCTATTCAAACATATATTTCGTTGGCGATATAAAAATAATTGACACGCCGGGTTTTGCCGTTATTGAAACGGAAGAATTTACTGGTGATGACGATATTAAAGATTATTACCCAGAATACGTTGAAGTTGCTAATCTTTGTAAGTTTAGAGATTGCAAACACGTAAATGAACCAGGTTGTAAAGTGCTTGAACTTGTTAAAGGACAAAAACTTTCTTTTAATAGACACCAAAGATATTTAGAATTATTAAAGGAAAACGAAAATAGAAAAAAATACTAATAAGGAGAAAGAAAATGTCAATCAAAATTGCACCATCAGTATTATCTGCAGATTTTTCAAAAATGGGTGAAGAAATTGCCACTTTAAAAGGTTGTGGCGCAGATTTAGTGCACCTAGACGTTATGGACGGTGTTTTTGTTAAAAATATAACTTTTGGACCAAAACTTGTTGAAGATTGTAGAAAGTTTACGGATTTACCATTTGACGCACACCTAATGATAGTTAATCCAGAAAAGTACGTAGGGGCTTTTGCCGACGCAGGTGCTGATATAATTACAGTTCATAAAGAAGCGTGTGGCGACAAGTTGAAAGACGTTCTAATGCAAATTAAAGGCTACAACAAAAAATGTGGCGCAGTTATCAATCCAAACACGCCTGTCAAAGATATACAAGACGTAATAGAATATTGCGATATGATTTTATGTATGAGTGTTTATCCTGGTTTTGGTGGTCAAAAGTTTATTGACGACGTTTTATTTAAGATTGAAGAACTTTCAAATTTAATTATAAAAACGGGCAAACAAATTGATATTCAAGTTGACGGGGGAATTAACCTTGAAACGGTGTCAAGGGCAAAGTCAGCAGGGGCAAACGTTATTGTTGCAGGTAGCACGGTTTTTAACGCACCTGATAGAAAAAAGATTATTGAAGATTTAAGAAATTTTTAACCTTTTTATACTAACGAGCGTATAATTATTTAGGAGGTTTACTATGAACTGTAAAATTATTTGTATAAAACCACCTAAGATAATTAGAAGTATTTTAAGATTATTCGTAAAGAATAAATAAAATGCTTTTATTAAAAACCCTTTTTTAAGGGTTTTTTTATTTTTTAAGACTAAAAGTGTTGAAATAGTGTAAAAATAGTGTTAAACTTATAAAAAACAAAGGAGAAAACCGATGAAAGAAAAACTTGAAAATATAATAAACACGGTTATTGAGTGGGCATCTCATACGGGTATAAAAGTAGTAATATCTTTACTAGTTTTACTTATTTCTTTTAGAATTATAACCGTTGTAACAAGAAAAATTGAAAAGAAACTTATAAACGGAAAGCATAAGGTTGACAAGACTTTATCACATACCCTTTTATATGCGTTAAAAATTGTTCTAAAAATTTTAATAGTACTTTGCTTAGTTTCTTATTTAGGAATTGACACAAGTGGTATTACGGCATTAGTTACTTCACTTGGTGTTTGCGTAGGCTTAGCAGTAAACGGTGCGCTTTCAAACCTAGCAGGTGGGGTAATGATTATAATTACAAGACCTTTTAGGGTAGACGACTATATTGAAGCGCAAGGTTATGAAGGTACTGTAGAAGATGTTCGTATAACATCAACAAGAATTCGTACGGCAGACAATAAAATTGTTTATATACCAAACGGCTCACTTTCAGCAGGTTGCATAGTAAATTATTCTGAAAAGGATATTCGCCGTGTAGATTTAAATTTTTCTATCGGTTATGCTGACGACTTTGAAAAGGCAAAAAACATTATTCAAAACCTTTGCGACAAGCACGATTTAGTGTTAAAAGACCCTGCACCTTTTATAAGAGTAAGCGAACACGGGGCAAGTAGCATAAACATAACAACAAGGGTTTGGACAAAACAAGTAGACTACTGGACTGTTAAGCACGATTTATTGGAAAGCGTAAAGACTGAATTTGATAAGGAAGGAATTGAAATTCCGTTCAATCAATTAGACGTTCACGTAAAAAACGACTAAAATAAAAAAGCAAAAAGAAAAACACTCTAAAATTTAGAGTGTTTTTTGTTTTAATTATAAATTATTTCGTTCCAAAAATTCTATCACCAGCATCACCAAGACCAGGTAGGATATAGCCGATTTCATTAAGTTTTTCATCTCTTGATGCGCAATAAACAGGAACGTCAGGGTGTGCGTCGGTAAACGCCTTAATTCCTTCAGGTGCGGCAATCATACACATAAACTTAATATCTTTACAATTTCTTTGTTTTAAGAAGTTAACTGCGGCAATAGCAGAACCACCGGTTGCAAGCATAGGGTCAAGTAAAACAACCTTTCTATTTGCAATATCTTCAGGTAATTTACAGTAGTATTCTTTAGGTTCTAAAGTTTCGTGGTCTCTATACAAACCAATGTGTCCAACTTTAGCGGTAGGGAATAGTGCTAAAATACCGTTAGTCATGCCAAGCCCTGCTCTTAAAATAGGAACAACTGCAACGTCTTGACAAGCAAGAACTTTTGTTTTTGCAACTGTTAACGGAGTTTTGACTTCAACTTCTTTTAAAGGAAGGTCCCTAAAAACTTCGTATGCCATAAGCATAGCAATTTCTTCAACTAACTCTCTAAATTCTTTAGAAGTAGTTTTTTCATCTCTTAAAAGTGAGATTTTGTGAGTAATAAGTGGATGTTCAAAAATAGTAACGTTTGCGTTCATAAAAAACCTCTCATTTTAATAAAATCGCTAGCTTTTTTGGCTAACGATTCCTTATTCTTCCTTTAATTGTTCTTCTTTGAATGCGTCAAGAATGAGTTTAATAATTTCTTCCCTTGTAGAAGTTTTGATTGGATGGGCAATATCTTTATATTCTCCATCGTTCGTTTTTCTGCTCGGCATAGCAATAAAATACCCTTCACTACCTTCAATAACCTTGATGTCATGAACTGCGAAACAATCATCAATAGTTATAGAAGCAACTGCTTTCAACTTGCTGTCTGATTTCTTCACCATGCGAACACGTACACCTGTAATGTTCATTGTGAAAGCGCCTCTCTTATCATATCATTATTTGTATTTTAGCATAAATAAAAAACAATTTCAACTACTTTTTTAAAAAAAGTGTTGTTTTTTTTCAAAAAAATGGGGAAAAATACAATTTTTTACATCTTTTTTTCATAAAATGTGATATGAGAACATTTAGCGATTTAAAAAAAGAAACAAAAATACATTTGATAGGCATAGGTGGAATATCTATGAGTGGTATTGCAAAATGGCTTTTAGAAAACGGATATAAAGTTAGTGGTAGTGATATAAATAAATCGGATATGGTTTTAGGCCTTGAAAGGCTTGGCGCAAAAATTTATATCGGGCATAGGGAAGAAAATGTTTTAGATGCAAATTTAGTAATTTACACTTCTGCTATACAAGATGATAATTTAGAAATTTTAAAAGCAAAAAAACTAAAAATTCCACTTATTAAAAGAAGCCGGTTTTTAGGCGAGATTATAAACTTACATAAAAATAAAATAGGCATATCTGGTTGCCACGGCAAAACAACCGTTACGGCTATGCTAACACACGCTTTTAACGACGGTGGTCTTAACCCGACCTGTTTTATCGGTGGAGAAGATAAGGTATATTCAAACTTTGTTAGTGGTAAAAAGGAATACGCTATTTTTGAAGCGTGTGAGTTTAGAAAAAACTTTTTAGACCTAAAAACAGATATTGCAGTCGTTCTTAACATAGATAACGACCATTTAGACAGTTTTAGTTGTTTTGATGATTTAGTAAAAACTTATAACGATTTTTCAAAAAACGCAATACTCGTTTATAATGCTGATGATAAGCATTGTAAAAAACTAAACAACCTATCGGCAATTTCTTTTGGAATTGAAAACGATGCAATGTATATGGCAAAAAACATAAAAGAAAGTGATGGTAAATACTCTTTTAATCTTTACGAATACGGTAAAAATTTAGGTAAAGTAGAGTTAACCGTTGTAGGTAAACATAATATTTATAACGCACTTGCTACAATAGTCGTTGCAAGAAAGTACGGTTTATCTTTTGACAAAATTAAAAAATCGTTAAAAACCTTTACTGGTGTTAAAAGAAGAAACGAATTTTTAGGGGAGTTTAAGGGTAAAAAGTTTTATGCAGATTACGCACACCATCCAACTGAACTTGAAGCCACTTTGAAAAACTTAAAGGAAGACTTTTTAATAGTTTTTCAACCACATACCTATTCAAGAACAAAATTACTTATGGATGAATTCGTTAGAGTGCTTAAAAATAAAGACCTAATAATATACAAAACCTATTCTGCAAGGGAAATGTTTGATTTAGAGGGTAGCGCTTATGCGTTAAGAAAGAATTTAACAGGCTCTTTTTATGCAGAAGATAAAGAAGCGTTAAAAAAACTGATAACAAACTCTAATAAAAAAAGCGTTATGTTTTTAGGCGCAGGGGATATTTACGATATAGCAAAAGAAATTATTAATGAAAGATAATTTAAAGTTAAGCACTTGCTAAATAGTAGGTGCTTTTTTGTTGTAAAATTTTTATTTTTTTTATCATAAATAGTTGACAAAGGTAAATAATAATAGTAATATAAACGTGTTAGCAGTTAAACGTAAAGAGTGCTAACAAATTAAAAGTCGCATTGCTAAAGAGGGATAAATGAAGTTATCTGATAGAAAGAAAAAGATTTTGCAAATAGTTGTTGATGATTATATTTCAACTGCGCAACCTGTTTCAAGTAAAAGTATAACCGATAAGCATATGAAGGACGTAAGTTCAGCAACTGTTAGAAGTGAACTTGCTCAACTTGAAGAACTAGGCTTTTTAGACAAGCAACACACTTCAAGTGGTCGTGTTCCATCTGCTGAAGCGTATAAACTTTATGCTAACGAACTTATGAAGAAAAGTAAACTTTCTTCAAAAGAACTTGCCGTTATAAAAAACACTTTCTTAAATGAAGTAAACAATTTAGAAGCAGTTGTTAAAAACACGGTAAAGGTTATAAGCGAACTTACTGATTACACTTCTTTAGGGTTTGCTAAACACGATGAAGAAGAAAAGGTGCAAAAGGTTAACCTATTTAGATATAAAGAAAACCAAGCACTTTTACTAATCGTTACGGAAAACACCCTTATTAAGGACAAGTTTATTACAATTCCTAAAGAAATGGCAGACGAACAGTTAGAAGTTGCAAACAATTTGGTTAACAGATTATTTGTCGGTAAAGACTTTGCAGAGATTTTAAGTTATGCCGATAGTTTTTTAGAAGAGTTTAACGATTACAGAGATATCTTTACAGGTGTTATAAAGGCAATTGAGTCTTACTTAAATAACGACAATGCAGAAGTCGTTTTAGAAGGGGAAGAAAAGATATTAAATTCTCCTGAATACGAAGACGCAAATAAGATAAAGAACTTTTTATCAGTTGTTAACAGTAAAGACAAGGTTGCATCATTACTTGCTGAAAATAGTAGCAATATTGAAATTAACATTAAAATCGGTGGCGACAACGAAGAAAGTATTAAAGAGTGTTCTTTAGTCACGGCATCTTATAAAGCAGGTGGCGTAAACCTTGGAACGTACGGTGTTATAGGACCACTTAGAATGGATTACAAAAAGGTTGTTTCCGTTTTAGAAAGCGTTGGTAAGGTTTTAGAAGATATGCTAAAAGATAAATAGGAGAATAAAAATGGAAGTTGAAAAAATGACTTTGAAAGAGGCTAAAGAAGAATTAAAAAAGGCTTTAGAAATTAAAGACGCTTTAGCAAAAGAAAATGAAGAACTCTTAAAAGAAATTGAAGAATTAAAACCACAAGTTGATGAATATAAAGATAAGTGGGTAAGAAACGTTGCTGAATTTGATAACTACAAAAAGCGTAACGCAAAAATTTGGCAAGAAGCGTTTACTGAAGGCAAGGTTGACATCATACTAAAGGCGTTAGCAATAGGCGATAATTTAGAAAGAGCAATCGCTATGGATATTGATGAAAAGACTAAAGAAGGTTTGGTTTTATTATATAGACAGTTTAACGATATTCTAAAGGGTATGGAAGTTACGGAAATTAACCCTGTAGGCGAAAAGTTTGACCCGCTTTATCACGAAGCAGTTATGCAAGTTGAAGGAAGTGACGGGGAAGAATCAGATATTGTTAAACAAGTATTCCAAAAGGGATATCAATTAAAAGATAAAGTTATAAGATACGCTAAAGTTAGCGTTATAAAATAAAAAAAGACAAATTAAGGAGATATATAGATTATGGGAAAAACAATAGGTATTGACTTAGGTACAACAAACTCATGCGTAGCAATTATGGAAAACGGCGAACCAGTTGTTATCGCAAACGCTGAAGGCGCAAGAACTACTCCATCAGTAGTTGGTTTTCAAAAAGATGGTGAAAGACTTGTTGGTCAAGTAGCAAAAAGACAAGCAGTAGCAAACCCTGATAGAACTATTAGTTCAATTAAAAGACATATGGGTTCTGACTATAAAGTAGATATTGACGGCAAAAGTTATACTCCACAAGAAATATCTGCAATGATTTTAACAAAACTTAAAAAGGATGCCGAAGCATATTTAGGTACTACTGTAACTGAAGCAATTATCACTTGTCCTGCATACTTTACTGATAGCCAAAGACAAGCAACTAAAGACGCAGGTAAAATTGCAGGTCTAAACGTTTTAAGAATTATAAACGAACCAACTGCAGCTGCTCTTTCATACGGACTTGATAAAGAAGGCAAAACTCAAAAGGTTATTATTTATGACTTAGGTGGCGGTACTTTTGACGTATCCGTTATGGAAATTGGAGACGGTGTATTTGAAGTTTTAGCAACTAACGGTAACAACTTACTTGGTGGTGACGACTTTGATAAGAGAGTTATGGATTACCTTGTTAGTGAATTCAAAACTCAATCAGGTATTGATTTATCTAACGACAAACTTGCACTTCAAAGATTAAAGGAAGCAGCAGAAAAGGCAAAAATTGAACTTTCAGGCGTTATGAACACAAACGTTAACCTTCCTTTCATTACTGCAGATGCAACTGGTCCTAAACACTTAGACGTTGACATTACAAGACAAAAGTTTGATGCGTTAACTGCTGATTTAGTTTCAGCAACTATTGAACCTTTAAAGAAGGCAATGGCTGACGCAAAATTAAGTTATAACGATATTGATAAGGTAATTTTAGTAGGTGGTTCAACTCGTATTCCAGCAGTTGTTGATGAAGTTAGAAGAGTTACTGGTAAAGAACCTTTCAAGGGAATTAACCCTGATGAATGCGTTGCTATTGGTGCGGCAATTCAAGGTGGTGTTCTTTCAGGCGAAGTTAAAGACGTATTACTTCTTGACGTAATGCCATTATCACTTGGTATTGAAACGTTAGGTGGTGTAGCAACTAAACTTATTGAAAGAAATACTACTATTCCTGCTCACAAATCACAAGTGTTCTCAACTGCACAAGATAATCAAACTCAAGTTGATATTCACATTTTACAAGGTGAAAGAGAATTTGCTAAAGACAACAAGACTTTAGGTCGTTTTGAACTTGTAGGTATTCCACCTGCACCAAGAGGTGTTCCTCAAATTGAAGTTACTTTTGATATTGACGCAAACGGTATCGTAAACGTATCTGCAAAAGATTTAGGAACAGGCAAATCTCAAAACATTACAATTACTTCTTCAACTAACCTTTCTGATGCTGATATTGATAAGGCTATTAAGGAAGCAAAAGAATATGAAGAAGAAGATAAGAAGAGAAAGGAAGTTGTTGATAACCACAACAAGTTAGACGGTCTAATCTTCACAATTGAAAAATCAATGAAAGATTTAGGCGACAAGTTAACTGATGAAGATAAAGCAAAACTTGAAGAAGAAATTAAGACTGCAAAAGCCGACCTTGAATCTAACGATAATGAAAAGATGAAGGCAGCATTTGAAAGATTATCAAACGAATCTCAAGGAATTTTTGCTAAAATTTATCAACAAGCACAAGCAGAACAAGGTGCACAAGGCGACGGTAACACAGGCGACCAAGAATTTAACCAATAATAATATAAAATAATAAAAGTACGACTGAAGGGTGAATTTTGCCCTTCAGTTGCTTTCAATAAGGGAATTTTATGGCTAAAAATTATTACGAAACGTTAGGTCTTGATAAAAACGCAACGGAAGATGATATTAAAAAAGCGTATAGAAAACTTGCTAAACAATACCATCCTGACTTACATCCTAACGACCCTACTGCAGCGGAAAAATTTAAAGAAATAAACGAAGCAAACGAAACGCTATCAGACCCTAAAAAGAGAAAACAGTACGATTTTGAACAAGAACACCCTAATATGGGTGGTTTTGGTGGATTCGGTAACGGTGGCTTTAGTGGTGGTGGATTTAGTGGCTTTGGTGGTTTTGAAGATATTTTTGGCGATATTTTCGGTTTCGGTGGAAGAAGCACACAAAGAGCGCAAACTAAACAACGTGGCGAAGATATTACTTTAGAAGTATCTTTAAGTTTTTTAGATGCCGCTAAAGGATGCAAAAAAGAAGTTACTTATACAAGAAACGCTACTTGTACAAGTTGTAAAGGTACTGGCGCAAAAGGTGGTACTGCATATAAAACTTGTGAAAAGTGTGGTGGTACTGGTCAAGTTCAATACGTTAATAATAACGGCATTTTTAGGTCTGTAAACGTTAGAGCCTGTCCTGATTGTAACGGAACGGGTAAAAAGATTATAGATTCTTGCCCTGACTGTAAAGGAAAGGGTTATATTAAACAAACAACTACCGTTACTTTAGATATTCCTGCAGGGGCAGATACCGGTAGTTATATTAAAAAGGCAGGTTTTGGTGAAGCATCAAGAAACGGTGGACCAAGTGGCGACTTAATAGTTGTGTTTAGGGTAGAACCAAGCATTATATTTAAACGCCAAAAGTTTGATTTATACGTAGACGTGCCTATTAGTTATAAAACGGCAGTTTTAGGTGGTAAAATTGAAGTTCCAACGATAGAAGACACCATAACTTATACTATTCCTGAAGGTACGCAAAGTGGCAAAACTTTCTACGTTAGAGGTAAGGGTATAAAGAGTCCAAGAGGAACTGGCGACCTTTATATTAAAGTTAACGTTGAAGTTCCTACTAAAATTAGTAGAGACCAAAGAAAGAAAATTGAAGATTTAGACGATACTTTTGAAATCAAACAATATACCGATATTAAAAAATATAAAGATAACGTGGAAAAAATGTACGGCAAAGACCCGTATGAAAATTAATTATGAAATATATAGAAATTACGATACATACTTTAACTGAAGCCGGTGAACTTGTTAGCGATATTTTATGGGACTACTCAACTGAAGGCGTTGCAATTTATGATTTTAACGATATTTTAGAACTTGCTAAAGACAACAAGGCTTGGGACTATATTGATGAAAACTTGGTTATTGAAAACAAGGAAGTTTTAGTTAAAGTTTACGTTCAAAAAGAAAATATATCTAACGTATTAGAAGAAATTACTGAAAGGGTAAACGCATTAAGAGAATTTGTTCCCGTAGGTTCTTTAGAAATAAACACTAAAGAAGTTGAAGGTGATGAATGGCTTACTAAATGGAAAGAATATTTTAAGCCTATCAAAATAGGTAAAGTTGTAGTTTGTCCTAACTGGCTTAAGTATGAACAAAAGCCTGATGAAACGGTTATAAAGATAGAATCTAATATGGCGTTTGGTACAGGCGAACACGAAACCACTTCAATGTGTGTTGAACTTCTTCAAAAATACATAAATAAAGACACCGTTTTATTAGACGTTGGTTGTGGTAGTGGTATACTTGGTATTACGGCTTGTTTACTAGGAATTTCTAAGGCGATTATGACAGACATAGACGAGTGCGCAATAGAAGCAACCACTCAAAATATGGAAATTAACAACATCAAAAATGGTGAGGTTTTACTTAAGAATTTATTAGATGATAATTCTATTAAAGGCGACATTATAGTTGCAAATATTATGGCAGAAGTTTTGGTTATGTTTAGTAAGGATATTAAAAATAACCTTAAAGAAAACGGCGTTATAATCTTAAGTGGAATACTTCTTTCTAAAGAAAAGTTCGTTTTAGATGCGTATATAAACGCAGGGTTTACACCTATTGAGATTATAAGAAAGGGCGAATGGGTAGCCATCGCATTAAAGTATGGAAAAGTATAAAAGATTTTTTGTTGATAAAATTGAAGATTTTTTAACCATTGACGGAGAAGAATTTCGCCACGCAGTTAACGTTTTAAGAATAAGAGAAAATGATAAAATTATTCTTTTAGATAACACGGAATACGAATATTTGGCTGAAGTTACTAAAATTGAAAAAAAGTCAATGCAAGTTAAAGTGCTTTCTAAAGAAAAAAATTATTTAGAAAGTAAAAACGATATTTTGTTAATTGCAGGGTATTTAAAAGGGGACAAAACTGAACTTGTAGTTCAAAAAGCCGTTGAACTTGGCGTTAAAGATATCGTAGTTTTTTCTTCAAAATTTTCATCAGCATTTTTAAACGACAATAAACTTGAAAGGCTAAATAAAGTAAGCCAAGAAGCCTCAAAACAATGTGGCAGAAGTATTTATCCAAAAGTTAGTTATTTGCCGTTTGAAGAAGCAATTAAGTATGCAAAAGATTATAAAAACAAGTTGTTTGCTTGTGAATTTGCAAATGAAAATCAAGTTGATTTTTCTTCATTAAACGGAAATACTGCAGTAGTCGTTGGCTCTGAAGGTGGCTTTAGTGAAGATGAGTTTGTTTTTGCTACTAAAGAAGGTTTTTCAACCGTATCTTTAGGCAAAAGAATTTTAAGGGCAGATACTGCATCTATCGTTTTGGTTGGAATAGTTGCTAAAATGCTTGGGGACTTAGAATGAAAATTGTAGTTTTTACTTTAGGATGTAAAGTTAATCAATGTGAAAGCGACTCTTTAATTAGGGGACTTTCTGATATGGGGCACGAAGTCTTTGACGAGTTAGTTAAAGCAGACCTTTACGTTGTTAACACTTGCGCTGTTACTAGTGAGGCAGAAAAGAAGTCCCGCCAAATGGTTTCAAGAATAAAAAAGTTCAATAAAGACGCTAAAATTATATTTACAGGTTGTGCTACGCAAAAGGACCACAAAAGTTTTTTGAATAAAGGCGTTTCTTACATAACGGGTAGTTTTAATAAAAACCAAATTTTAGAAATTGTTAAAGAAATAGAAAAAAACGATAAAAAAGACCAACTTTCTATAAAAGAAGAAGACAAGGTTTTTGAAGATTTACTTTCAGTAAAATCGCTAAGGGCAAGAACTTACGTAAAAGTGCAAGACGGTTGCAACAACTTTTGTAGTTACTGCATAATTCCTTATTTAAGGGGAAGAAGTCGTTCAAGAAGTATTGATAGTATTAAAAGAGAAATTGCTGAAACAAACCCTAAAGAAATCGTATTAAACGGCATAAATTTATCTGCGTATAATTTTAACGGAACTAATTTAACGGGGCTACTTAAGGAATTAAAGGACGTTAAAGCGAGAATTAGACTTGGTTCACTAGAAGTTAATATTATTGACGACGAGTTTTTGAAGGCAACCAAAGAACTTTACGATTTTGCTCCACATTTTCACTTATCACTTCAATCTGGTTCAAACAACGTGTTAAAATTAATGAACAGGCACTATACGAGAGAAGAGTATATTAAAAAGGTTGAACTAATTAGGTCGTATTATGAAAATGCAGGTATTACAACGGATATTATTGCAGGTTTTTCAGGCGAAACGGACAAAGACTTTTTAGATACCGTTGAGTTAGTAAAAACCGTTAAGTTTAGCGATATACACGCTTTTCCTTATAGTAGAAGGGCTGGAACTAAAGCATATACTTGGGAAGAAGTTGACGGCGAAACTAAAAAGAAAAGACTAAACAAACTTTTAGAACTTAAAAACGAGTATAAAAGTAGGTTTATAAATGAAAATATAGGTAAAGTTTTACGCTTTTTACCTGAAGAAGAAAAGGACGGATATCTTTTAGGTTATACTGAAAATTATATTAGGGTTTATCTAAAGGGTGGTAAATTAACTAACGATATCCTTAAAGTTAAAATTTTAAGCGAATATGAAGACGGCGCAACCGTTGAATTAATATAAAGGAGAAATAAAGATGAGTGATTGTTTGTTTTGTAAAATTATAAAAGGGGAAATCCCTGCAACAAAAATGTATGAAGATGATGATATGATTATCATTAAAGATATTGACCCAAAAGCAAAAAACCACTTTTTGTGTATTCCAAAAAGCCATTTTAAACTTTTAGAAGAAATGACTATTGAACAAAGCGAAATGGTTAGAAGATGTTTAGCAAAAATTCCTACCTTAAAAAAGGAATTAGGGCTTGAAAATGGATATAGATTAGTAATAAATCAAGGTGATGACGCAGGTCAAACGGTATTCCATTTGCATATACATATTTTATCTGGTCAAAAAATGGGTTGGACACCTGCTTAAAATAAAGTTAAAAAAGTATTAAAAAATGCTTGACTTATTTTTACATATTTTGATATAATCACAAAGTAAATTATTAACTGCTATTTGAGCAAAGGAGGGGTGTGAATATGTCAACTGTACGTGTTGGTGAAAACGAAAACATTGATAGCGCACTTCGTCGTTTTAAAAGAAAGTGTTCTAGAGACGGCATCATTGGTGATTTAAGATTAAAACAACATTATGAAAAACCTTCTGTAAGAAGAAAGAAGAAGGCAGAAGCCGCTAGAAAAAGAAGCATTAAAGGTTAACAAGAAGCCTACTAAGGATAACTTAGTAGGTTTTTCTTTTATATTGCAAAAAATGTCGAATATTGTCGAAAACGGAGAAAAACTTATGCAAAACGAAATGAAATCATTAAAAGAATTAGCAAGAGAAGCCAAAATGAGACTAAAAACTGGATTTTGGGAAAAGTACAAGCAAAATTTAAAAGAAGAAATGGAAAAGGCTAAAGAAAAAGGACTGTCTACTTCAAAAGTAAAAGAATACTATGCTCAACAAGTAGAAAAAACGGTTAAAATAGGAATTGATGAAGAGGAAGAATTGTTTTATCAAAAGGTTAAAAACCTTCTTGATGAAGAAGGCGAAGTGTCTAATGCGTTAGGTCGCCTTGCCGATAAGGAAGAAACTGATAAAATGACTTACGACCAACGACAAAGATATTACTTAAGACTTTCAGATAGATATCTAAAAGCCGTTGAAAGATATAAAAAAGAAAAGGAAATAGGTAAAGCCTAAAAAAGAAAAAAGATTGTTTTTTTAACAATCTTTTTTTATGCTTGGTTTTCATTTTCTAAAAAGCCTAAACTTATTAATAGTGCGTTATTAACCTTTTTCATTGTGGTTAAAGGGAGAGTACCTATTTTTTCTTTTAACCTTTTTTTGTCTAAAGTTCTAATTTGTTCTAGTAAAATAACGGAATTTTTGCTTAAACCATATTCAAAAGCGTTTAATTCTATGTGAGTAGGTAGTTTTGCTTTGTTTATTTGGCTAGTAATAGCCGCCGCAATTATAGTAGGACTATATTTGTTTCCTATATCGTTTTGAACGACCAAAACTGGTCTTATTCCACCTTGTTCACTACCAACTACAGGGCTTAAATCTGCGTAATATAATTCTCCTCGTTTTATCATTTTTATCTCCAAGCCGTTTTACTTTTGCATATATACCATAATATGTGTAAAAGGTAAAAACGGGTGATTAAAATAGTTGTTTATATTATTGCCGTAAAATAAAAAATTATACTGTAAAAAAGGCGTGTTTTAGAATTTTGTATTGACAAATATTGATATGGTGCTATAATAAAATAGTGGTTTTATATAATGTAATAGTATATATTATAAATATAAAAGGCCAAAAAAGGAGAAAGTTATGTCACTTTTTAAAAATAAAACGCTATTAATTACAGGGGGCACGGGCAGTTTTGGTAATGCCGTTCTCAATAGGTTTTTACAAACGGATATTGGGGAAATTCGTATTTTTTCACGCGATGAGAAAAAGCAAGACGATATGCGCCACGAATTCCAAGCAAAAATGCCGGAAGTTGCTGAAAAAATTAAGTTTTATATAGGTGACGTAAGAGATATAAATAGTGTAAAAAACGCAATGCACGGTGTTGACTATATTTTCCACGCTGCTGCATTAAAACAAGTTCCTTCTTGTGAATTTTTCCCTATTGAAGCGGTTAAAACAAACGTTTTAGGTACGGAAAACGTACTTACTGCCGCTATTGAAGCAGGGGTTAAAAATATTGTTTGTTTATCAACGGACAAGGCTGCTTATCCAGTTAACGCAATGGGTACAAGTAAGGCTATGATGGAAAAGGTTATAGTTGCAAAATCACGCACGGTTGACTCTAAAAAGACAAAGATTTGTTGCACAAGATACGGCAACGTAATGTGTTCTCGTGGGTCAGTTATTCCACTTTGGATAGAACAAATTAGAAGTGGAAAGCCTATCACTTTAACCGACCCTAATATGACAAGATTTATTATGTCGCTTGAAGAAGCCGTTGACCTTGTACTATTTGCCTTTGAAAATGGCGAAAGTGGGGATATTTTAGTTCAAAAAGCACCTGCTTGTACAATACAAGTCCAAGCCGAAGCCGTTATTGAACTTTTTGGTGGAGATAAAAATAATATTAAGGTTATAGGTATTCGCCACGGTGAAAAGATGTATGAAACCTTGTTAACTAACGAAGAATGCGCAAATGCAATAGACCTTGGCAATTTCTATCGTGTGCCTTGCGATAAGCGTGGTCTTAACTACGACAAGTACTTTAAAGATGGCGACGTAAAGAGAAATACTTTAACGGAATTTAACTCAAGCAATACAAAATTATTAACGGTTGAAGAAACTAAAAACAAAATTGCTGAACTTAAATATATACAAGAAGAATTAAGTAAATAGGTAACAAAGGGAATTTTATGAAAATTTTAGTTACAGGGGCAAAAGGTTTTGTTGGTAAAAATCTTTCAGTTGCTCTTAACAACTTAAAAGAGAATAAAGATAGAACTCGCCCTAACTTAGTAATTGACGAAGTTTTTGAATACGATATTGATAACACTAATTTAGAGTTAGAAGAATTTGCTAAAAAAGCCGATTTTGTTTTTAACTTGGCTGGAGTAAATCGTCCAAAAACTGAAGAAGATTTTATTAAAGGGAACGTTAATTTTCAAGAAGAATTGTTAAATGCTTTAAAAAAAGCAAACAACAAGTGTCCTATTATGATTTCTTCAACCATACAAGCAAGTTTAATTGGTAGATATGCTGACGGTGTTTATGGTAAGAGTAAACAACAAGGGGAAAACATTTTCTTTGATTATATGAAAAACACGGGCGTACCCGTTTACGTATATCGTTTTCCTAACCTTTTTGGTAAGTGGTGTAAGCCAAACTATAATAGCGTAGTGGCAACTTTTTGCAATAATATAGCAAACGACTTACCTATTACCGTAAATGATAGGTCGGTAGAAATTGAGTTTTTATATATTGACGACTTAATCAATGAAATGCTTGACCTTTTAGAAGGAAAGGAACACCGTTGCAATTACGATGGATTAACTCCTATAGAAAGTAAAGATGGCAAGTATTGTTTTGCACCTATAACGCACAAAGTAACGCTTGGCGAAGTTGTGGATTTACTAGAAGCCTTTTCTAAACAAAGCAAAACGCTTATTATTCCAGAAATTCCTAATAATAGTTTTGCTAAAAAGTTGTACTCAACCTACTTAACTTATTTACCAAAAGAAAAAATGGCTTTCAAGCTTAAGATGAACGTTGATGATAGGGGGAGTTTTACTGAACTATTAAAAACAAAAAATAACGGTCAAATTTCAATAAATATTTCTAAACCAAACATAACTAAAGGTCAACATTGGCACTAAAGCAAATGGGAATTCTTTATGGTTGTTTCTGGTAAAGGACTTATTCAACAAAGAAAAATTGGAACTAATGAAGTTATCAATTTTGAAGTAAGTGGGGATAAAATAGAAGCCGTTCATATGATACCTGGTTATACTCACAATATTATTAACTTATCAGATACGGAAAATTTGGTTACGGTAATGTGGGCAAACGAACAGTTTGACCAGTCTAAGCCAGACACCTTTTTTGAAATAGTAGAATAAAATTTTATAAAGTTAGAGGAAAATATGAGTACTATTAAATTAGATTATAGCGACGTAAAGTTTCAAGAAAATGGAAAATTAAAACTTTTAATAATTGTAGGCACACGCCCTGAAATTATTCGTTTAGCAGAAGTTATAAACAAGTGTAGAGATTATTTTGACTGTGTTTTAGCACATACCGGTCAAAATTACGACTATAACTTAAACGGCATTTTCTTTAAGGATTTAAAGGTTTCTGAACCTGAAGTTTATATGAACGCAGTTGGCGACGATTTAGGCGCAACGGTAGGTAATATTATTAACTGTTCTTACAAACTTATGACGGCTATTAATCCTGACGCACTACTTATATTAGGGGATACAAACAGTTGCTTGTCTGCAATTTCAGCAAAAAGAATTCATATACCTATTTTCCATATGGAAGCAGGTAATAGATGTAAAGACGAGTGTTTGCCTGAAGAAACAAATAGAAGAATAGTTGATATTATTTCTGACGTTAATATGGCTTATTCAGAACACGCACGTAGATATTTAGCAGACTGTGGACTTCCAAAAGAAAGAACTTACGTTACAGGCTCACCAATGGCAGAAGTTTTAAGAAAGAACTTAAAAGATATTGAAAGTAGTAATATTTTAACAAAACTAAACTTAGAGCCTAAAAAATATATACTTTTATCTGCTCATAGAGAAGAAAATATTGATACTGAAAAGAACTTTTTATCATTATTTACTGCAATAAATAAGATGGCTGAAAAGTACGATATGCCTATTTTATATAGTTGCCATCCAAGAAGTAGAAATCGTTTAGAAAAGAGTGGTTTTAAACTTGATAAGCGTGTTGTTTGTCACGAACCTTTAGGTTTTCACGATTACAACAATCTTCAAATGAACGCATTTGCAGTTGTGTCTGATAGTGGAACACTTCCTGAAGAAAGTAGTTTTTATACGAGTATAGGAAAGCCTTTCCCTGCGATTTGTATAAGAACTTCAACGGAAAGACCTGAGGCACTTGATAAGGCTTGTTTTATTTTAGCAGGTATTGATGAAAACAGTTTATTACAAGCAGTTGATACTGCAGTTTTATTAAATAACGATAATTATAACGGTATTCCAGTACCAGACTATACTGATGAAAACGTTTCAACAAAAGTTGTAAAACTTATTCAAAGTTATACTGGCGTAGTTAATAAAATGGTGTGGAGGAAGTTTTAATCTAAATAAAAAGTAATAAAAAAAGGATATGCAAATCGCATATCCTTTTTAGTTTATTTATTCAATTTAGTTAACGCCTAAAATCACTTTTAGTGCATCTTTATCTTCTTGAGTTAGAGTAGTGCTATCTATTGCCGTTTCAAAAAGCCCTTCATTTTCCGTGCTAACGTCAGTAAGTTTGCCATCGCCGTTAGTACCTGCAATCATATGGATAAGGAAAGGGTTAGATGCAAGACCGTTAACAATAGCGTTAACTTCTAATTGAGATAAAGGTTCGTCATTTGTAAATTCATCACTTGTCTTTTTTTCAATATAAGTAGCAATTCCTTTAATTGCATTACCAGCACCAACAAGGTCAAAATGTCCAACGACAAAGTCGTTTAACGCGCCGTCAATTTCAGGTGGTAAAGTTTCTCCTTCAGGAACTATTAAATCTTTAACAACGTCAATTAAAGAGTTAACTAAAGCCTTAGAGTTTTCACTTAAATTGTCAAGGTTAGTACCAACTTCAATTAAAGTGTCGCCAATTGATTTCATTGTAGCAACTTGCGTTTGAGGGGTAGATAGGTCAGGGTTCATATTTTGAATATTGCCTGAAATATCTCCAACTAAACCTGCAACTTTCATAACTGATGCAGTAGTATCAATAATTTCACCAAGTTTTAAGTCTTCTATACCTTCGTAATCGGTAGTAGACATCATATCAAAAAGCCAGTAACCAGTTTTGTCATAAATTTTATAAACGGTAGAATTTAAGTATTTTTCAACACCTATATCAGCAGGTATAGTAAACAAGTCTTTGCCTTGTAGTTGAATGTGTGAAATTTTGTTAACTTCAAGAATTAAGCCAGAAACAGGTGCTAAAGATAAAATTGCAACAACAACACCTTGAATTATACCAACTAAACCACCGAAAAGAACGCCTTTTTTCTTTCCTTTTTTGATGAAAAGTTTGAATATAGGGTAAATAATTAGCCAAGTTAGAAAAAGCACAACCCAGAAAACAAGGTAGTATGCTACTAAACCAATAATAATTTCAATTAAAGCAAGTAATAGGTTGTTAAGGCTATCAGGAATAGCAACTGCGCCTGTAGAAATTGAACTTAAAATTGTGTTAGGAATAGTATCTCCGTTAATTTGTAAGCCCATAATAAAATCAACAACCGTTTTGCGAAGAAGTATAGCAACAACGGCAGAGATAACTACAAAAATAAATCTTAATATTGAACGATTGCGACCACGTATTAAGCCTAAAATAAAGGCAAAAAGAACGATAACAATTGATAAAACGGTCACAATAAGTGATAAATCAATACTCATAATTTTTCTCCAATAATATTAGTATGATTATATTTTAATACATTATTAAAAAATTATCAAGCCTTTAATTTAAAAATATATAATTTATAGATTGTATTTGCCTTTTGTAAAATTATAAACCGTGGTGTTTTTTATAAAAAACAAATCAAAAAAACAAAAAAAACTGTTGACATAAAAAAACAAGGGTAGTATAATAAAGTTAACAAAAACCTAGTAATTAAAGGATTTTAAAGGCAAAAATTATGATTAAAGCATCTTTTTACTTTAACTATTATTTTTTTAGAAGAAATGGAAACTGATTGGCTCCATAATTTTTGCGTGTTTTTTTGAAAATCGTTAAAGTTTAAGGAGCTGTAAAACAGTTCCTTTTTTTATTTCTTAAATCTTTTTAGGAGAAGAATTATGATTATCGTTATAAAAAAAGATAGCCCTGAAAAACAAGTTAATAACCTTATATCTTGGATAGAATCACAAGGTTTAAGAGTGCATATTTCAGAAGGGGAATTTAATAGTGTTTTAGGCTTAATTGGTGACACAAACAAACTAGATGCCGACTTAATTAGTGGACTTGACATTGTTGAAGGTATAAAAAAGGTGTCAGACCCGTTTAAAAAAGCAAACCGTAAATTCCACCCTGAAGATATGGTAATTGACGTAAGTGGCGTTAAAATCGGTGGTGGCAATTTTGCAATAATTGCAGGACCTTGTTCAGTTGAGTCTGAAGAACAAATTATTGAAATTGCAAAATCAGTTAAAAAATCTGGCGCAACACTTCTTCGTGGTGGTGCATTTAAGCCAAGAACTTCTCCTTACGATTTTCAAGGTTTGAAGGCAGAAGGCATTGACCTTTTACTTAAAGCAAAAAAGGAAACGGGTATGCCTATCGTTACGGAAATTATGAACGCAAACCATCTTCCTATGTTTGAAAACGTTGATATGATTCAAGTTGGCGCAAGAAATATGCAAAACTTTGAACTATTAAAAGAACTTGGCAAAATTGACAAGCCTATTTTATTAAAACGTGGACTTGCAAACACAATGAAAGAACTTCTTATGAGTGCTGAATACATTATGGCAGGTGGTAATGAAAAAATTATTTTATGCGAAAGGGGTATAAGAACTTTTGAAACTTATACAAGAAATACTTTAGACCTATCTGCTATACCTATGTTAAAAGAATATTCGCACTTACCAATCGTTGTTGACCCATCACACGCAACTGGTGTTTCAAAGTTAGTTAAACCTATGGCGCTTTCAGCAACGGCAGCAGGGGCAGACGGACTTATTATTGAAGTCCATAACGACCCACAACACGCTCTTTGCGACGGTGCTCAATCAATTACGCCTGAACAGTTTACCGACGTTGCAAACGGCGTTAATAAAATTAGAAATGTATTAAAGGATTAATATTATGAATATAGGAATTGTAGGGTTAGGTTTAATAGGTGGTTCGCTTGCAAAAGCATTTAAGTATGCCGACCAAACCGTTTACGGTATGGACAAGAACCCTTTAACTACCGAAATTGCAAAAATGTCGGAAATTATTGACGATAATCTATTAAACAACCTAAATAAATGTGATTTTGTCTTTATCGCAGTTGATGCGAACTCTACAGTAGAGTTTGTAAAAGAACACGCTAAAGATTTTAATAAAAACTGTATAGTAATAGACTGTTGTGGCGTTAAAGAAGCAGTGTGTGAGCCTTGTTTTAAGGTTGCAAAAGAAAACGGCTTTTGTTTTATAGGTGGACACCCTATGGCAGGTACTCAATTTTCCGGCTTAAAAAATAGTAAGCACGATATGTTTGTCGGCGCAAATATGGTTTTAGTTCCAAAAAAAGATGAAGACCTTTTAATTTTACAAAAGGTAAAAGATTTACTTAAAAAAGCAGGTTTTTCATCCGTATCTATAACTACTGCTGAAAAACATGATGAAATAATTGCTTTTACTTCACAACTTGCGCACGTGGTGTCAAATGCCTACGTAAAAAGCCCTAACGCAAAAGTACACAAAGGCTTTTCTGCAGGGTCTTATAAAGACTTAACAAGGGTTGCTTGGCTTAATGAAGAAATGTGGGCGACCTTGTTTATGCAAAATAAAGAAAATATTTCGTTTGAAATTGAAAATATCATAAAAGAATTAACAAAATACAACGATGCAATTAAAAATAACGATTACGACACTTTAAAATCTTTATTAAAAGAAGGTAGAGAGTGTAAAGAAAGGTGCGATAAACACGATGATTAAAATAAACGTAAACACAATGCCTAAATATGACGTTTTAATAGGTAAAAACCTACTTGAAAACACGGCTAATTTTATAAAAGAAGTGGGCCTTACTGGTAAAGTTTTAGTTATAACCGATAAAACTGTTGATAAACTTTATTCAAAAGTAGTTATTGATAATTTACAAGCCAATGGATTTGACGTTTTTAAGTACGTTATTAAGGGTGGAGAAAAAAGTAAAAGTGGCAAAGATTACTTAAAGATATTAGAGTTTTTGGCAAAAAATCAATTCACTCGTTCAGACTTTTTAATTGCCTTAGGTGGTGGAGTTGTTGGCGATTTAACCGGTTTTGTTGCATCAACCTATTTAAGGGGAATTCCATTTGTTCAAATTCCTACCACAATTTTGGCTTTTGCCGATTCTTCAGTTGGTGGTAAAACTGCTATAAACTTAAAAGCAGGCAAGAACTTAGCAGGTGCTTTTTATCAACCAAAATTAGTTATTTGCGACGTATCTACTGCAAAAACCTTACCAAAAGAAGAATATGCAAACGGTATGGCAGAAGTTATAAAATACGGTATGCTTTTTGATAAAGATTTTATTAAAAGTTTATTAAATGAAAACGATTTAGAAAGCGCTATCGCAAAATCTGTTGAGTGGAAGAAAAAGGTTGTTGAAAGTGATGAAAAAGATAATGCTGAAAGACAACTGCTAAACTTTGGTCATACTTTAGGCCATGCAATTGAAAAGGAAAGTGGTTTTAAAATTTCTCACGGAAGTGCCGTTGCAATAGGTATGCGAATTATTACGCAAAAAGCAGTTAATAAAGGGCTTTGCGATATGAATTGTTTAGGTCTTTTAGATGCCTTACTTACAAAATACAACTTACCAACCAAAACAGATATTAAAATTGAAAAGTTAGTAAATACTACTTTAATTGACAAAAAAAGAAAGGGCGATTATATAACTATTGTTATGCCAAAAGAATTAGGCGTTTGTAAACTTGAAAAAATGCCTATTGAAGAGTGGAAAGATTTTATATTAAAAGATGAAAATTAAAATTAAAGGTAAAAAACAACTTAATATAAAAACAAAAATTATTTCATCAAAGTCAGAACTTCATAGGCTACTAATTTTGTCTGCCTTTGCAAAAACTAAAAGTAAAATATTTTATACTGGCGTTTTAAGTGCAGACGTTCTGGCAACTATTGATTGTTTGACAAAAATCGGGGCAAAAATTGAAATAAAAAACAGGTATTTAGAAGTTTATCCTACACTTTCATTACCTAAAGAAATGGTGGAAATTTGCGTAAACGAAAGTGGCTCTACTTTAAGATTTATAATCCCTGTTTTTTCAGCGCTTGGTATAAATTATAAAGTAAGCGTAAATGGAAGACTTAGTGAAAGACCACTTTCTCCAATGCGTGAAATTTTGATTGAAAAGGGCGTTAGTTTTAGTGAAGGATATCCTTTAACGGTAACAGGAAAGTTTTTAGGTGGAGATATTAGAATAAAAGGGGACGTAAGTTCTCAATTTATAACTGGTATTTTGATGGCGCTAGCCTTAACTAAAGACGGTGGAAAGCTTGAAGTTTTAGAACCGTTTGAATCTAAAGGATACGTTGATATAACCCTTTCTTCAATGCAAAAGTTTGGCATAAAGGTAGAAAAGAGTGGAAATATCTATACCGTTTTTCCTAAAGAATTTACTGGCAAAAATATAACTGCCGGTGGTGACTGGTCAAACGGTGCCTTCTTTTTAAGTATGGGCGCTATAAAAGGCAAAAGTACCGTTACTGGACTTAGTCAAAACTCATCTCAAGGAGATAAAGAAATTTTAGATATTCTTGAAAGATTTGGCGCTTTTGTTATTAAAAACAAAAACAAAATGACCGTAAAAAGTGGGGACTTAAAAGGAATAGATATTGACGTAAAAGATATTCCAGATTTAGTTCCAGTTTTATCTATAGTTGCTTGTTTTGCTAAAGGAAAAACAAGAATTTATAACGCAAGTAGGCTTAAACTTAAAGAAAGTGATAGAATAAAATCAGTAGTTGATATGGTTAATTCTTTAGGTGGAGATGCTTATGGCACGGAAGATGAAATTATAATTAACGGAAAAGACCTTTTAGGTGGAGTTGTTAATTCTTATAACGACCATAGAATTGTTATGGCATCAAGCGTTGCAAGTTTGATTACTGAAAAAGAAGTTGTAATTGAAAATGCGTTAGCCGTAAATAAATCATATCCACAATTTTTTGAAATATTAAAAAAGTGTGGTTTTTGCGTAGAGGAGGTATAAAGATGTCGTCTTTGAATGGAAAAAAATTAGATATAACTATATTTGGCGAATCGCATAGCGAATTTATAGGCGTTGATATAGTCGGTTTTCCAAAAGGTGTAAAAATTGATAGAGAGTTTTTGACATCTTTTATGAAGCGCCGTGCACCAGGACAAGCCTTTTCTACACCAAGAAAGGAAGGAGATATAGTAGAATTTATAAAAGGCGTTAATGAAAATGATGAAACTACTGGAGATATAAGGGCGATTATAAAAAACACCAACACAAAAAGTGGTGATTACGATAACTTAAAAGACCTGCCAAGACCATCTCACGGAGATTTTGTTTCATATCTAAAGTATGGCGAAAATCGTGACGTAAGGGGTGGTGGAAAGTTTTCAGGAAGATTAACGGCACTTCTTTGTATAGTTGGTGGTTTGTGTATACCTTTATTAAAAGAAAAGGGTATTGAAATAGGCGCACACCTATTTAAGGTTGGAGATATTGAAGATAAACAATATTCTTATTTAGATGGCGTTATTGATAAAAACTTAGATGATTTCCCTGTAACCAATGAAGAAAGCGGGGAAAAGATGAAAGAATTAATCTCTGCCGTAAGAGAAGAAAAGGATAGCATAGGCGCGTTAGTTGAGTGTAAAATAACTGGTATGCCCGTTGCTATCGGTGGCCCTTACTTTGATGGAGTAGAAAACAATTTGGCAAGAATTATGTTTGCTATTCCAGGGGTAAAAGGTTTTGAAATAGGTGGTGGTTTTGAAGTTGTAAAAAGAAAAGGTAGTGAAAACAACGACCAGTTTACAGTTAAAGACGGAAAAATTGTTACCTTAACTAATAACGATGGTGGAATAAACGGTGGTATAACGAACGGTATGCCTATTGTGTTCAAAGTTGCTTTTAAGCCAACACCGTCAATTTCAAAAGAACAACAAAGTGTAAACTTAAAGACCTTAACGGAAGAAAAGTTAGTAATAAAAGGTCGTCACGACCCTTGTATAGGCGTTAGAGCCGTTCCCGTTGTTGAAGCGTGTACTGCAATAGCCCTTTTAGATATGCTTTTAGGAGAAGAATTATGATAGATAAGTATAGAAAAGATATTGATAAAATTGACAGTCAATTAGTTGATTTATTTAAAGAAAGAATGGAAGTAAGTAGCAAAATTGCTGAATATAAAAGGGAAAATAAACTTCCTGTAAAAGATAGTGAAAGAGAAAGACAATTATTGTACAAAATTTCTGAAAAAGCAGGGGAACTTGGTGGATATTCAAAAATTTTGTTTACCACTATAATGGACTTAAGCCGTTCTTATCAAAACAAAAAACTTGTAGGAAATTCTATTTTATGTGATAAAATTCATAACGCAATAGAAAATACTGAAAAGTTATTTCCAACAAAAGCAAGGGTTGCTTGTCAAGGTATAGAAGGTGCGTATTCGCAAAAAGCGTGTGATAAGATTTTTTCATTAGCAGATATTATGTACGTTAGCACTTTTGAAAACGTTTTCCAAGCAGTAGAAAGTGGACTTTGTGAATACGGTATAGTTCCTTTAGAAAATAGCACGGCAGGTTCAGTTAACCAAACTTACGATTTACTATCAAAACACGACTTTTACATAGTAAAAAGTCTTCGTATGCAAATCAACCACGTGTTATTAACTAAAAAAGGTGCTAAATTTTCAGAAATTAAGGAAATTTACTCTCACGAACAAGCAATTAACCAATGTAGTTCTTTCTTGCGTTCATTAAAGGGTGTAAAGATTACCGTTTGTGAAAATACTGCAATTGCCGCTAAAATGGTTGCGTTATCAGATAGAAATGACGTTGCTGCAATATCTTCTTCTGATTGTGCTGAACAATATGGCTTAGAAATTAACAAAGATAAAATACAAGATACAGATAGCAACTTTACAAAGTTTATTTGCATCAGTAAAAATTTAGAAATTTATCCAGGCGCAAATCGTACTAGTATAGTTTTTTCAACGGCACATAAACCAGGTGCGCTTTACAACGTAATGTCAAGAATTTCTGCACTTGGAATTAACATTATAAAGCTTGAAAGTAGACCTATTATCGGTAAAGATTTTGAGTTTTTATTCTATTTTGATTTAGAATCATCAGTGTACTCAAAAGAGTTTGAACAATTAATGTTTGAACTTGAAAATCAAGTTGAAGGGTTTAGATATTTTGGTAGTTATTCTGAAATGCACTAAAAACAAAATATTTTAAGAAAACTATTAAAAATATGAAGGTTTTAGTTAATTTTGTATTTACAAAAAAGATTAAAAATGTTATTATAATATGAGAAAAAAATAAAAACGTAATATAAACGTAAATTTTGGAGGGATATTTTATGAAAATCGCAGTAGGTTGTGATCCAAACGCAACAGAATTCAAGAAGGACATTATTAAACACATCGAATCATTAGGACATGAAGTTGTTGATTACGGTAGTGACGACCCAATTTATGCTAACGTTGCAATTACTTTAGCAAAAGACGTAGCAAAAAAGGTATGTGACAGAGGTATTTTACTTTGTGGAACAGGTATCGGTGTTAGTATTGCTGCTAACAAAGTTGAAGGTGCATACGCTGCTTGTGTAAGTAACGTATATCAAGCACAAAGAGCAACTTTAAGTAATAACGCAAACATCATTACGCTTGGTGCATTTACTTGCGGTATTTCACTTGCTAAAATGTGCGTATCAGAATACTTAAAATATACTTTTGATGAAAAGAGTGCATCTATGCCAAAAGTACAAAGAATAATTGATTTTGAAAAGAAAGGTGAATAATTAACTATGAATAACGTTAAAGAACTAGAACTAACTGCTTATAAATGTAGAAGAAACTTGCTTCGTATGGTTGAAGCAAGTGACCACGGCCATTTAGGTGGAGCTCTTTCTTGTATGGATATCGTAACAGCGTTATATTTCCATAAAATGAACGTTGACCCACAAAATCCTAAAATGCCTGAAAGAGATAGATTTTTACTTTCAGCCGGTCATAAATGTATGGTTCAATACTCTGTACTTGCTGAAAAAGGCTTTTTTGACAAATCAGTATTAGACACTTACGGTGGATTTAAAACACAAATTCCAGGTCACCCTGATATGTACAAATTACCTGGTGTTGAAGCAAACACAGGTGCATTAGGACACGGACTTCCAATTGCTTGTGGTATGGCAATGGGTTTAAGACAAGATAAATTAAACTCAAACGTATACGTTATCATGGGCGACGGCGAACTTGCTGAAGGTTCTAACTGGGAAGGTGCTGCAGTTGCTCCTCACTACGGTTTAGATAACTTAACTGTATTCGTTGACTTTAACGGATTACAAATAAGTGGTAGAGTTCAAGATATTATGAACTTTACTGATATAGCAGAACACTTTAAGGCTTTTGGTTGGGCAGTTAAAGATATTGATGGTAACAATATGCAAGAAGTTGTTGATACTCTTGATTCATTACCACTTGAAAAAGGTAAACCTTCTTTAATCGTAGCACACACTATTAAGTCAAAAGGTATTTCTTTTGCTGAAAACAATGCTTCATATCACTATTGGACTCCTTCAAAAGAAGAATTAAATAAGGCTATAGAAGAAGTTGAAGCAAAGATTGCTGAACTTGAAAAGGCATTGGAGGAATAATTATGATAGGTGATATTTTAGATCCAAGAAAAGAATTTGGTAAAGCAGTTGCTGAAGTTGCTGAAACTGATGAAAGAATTGTAATTTTATCAGCAGATAGTGGTAAGAGTTCAGGTTTTGGTGATTTTGCAAAAGCACATCCTGATAGATATTTTGAATGTGGTATTATGGAACAAGGTGTTACAGGTGTTGCTGCAGGTTTAGCAACAACTGGTAAAATCCCAGTATTCTGCGCTATTGCACCATTCGTAACTTGTAGAAACTTTGAAATGTTCCGTAACGACTTAGGTTATATGAGACAAAACGTTAAAATCGTTGGTAGAAACTGTGGTTTTACTTATTCTGACCTAGGTGCAACACACCACTCATTAGAAGACTTTGCAATTACAAGAATGATTCCTGGTGTTGTAGTATTAGCACCACAAGACCCTGCTGAAATTAGAGGGGCTGTAAAAGCAATGCTAAAGCACGAAGGTCCTGTTTATATGAGAATAGGTAATCCAAAGATTGAACAAATTTTTGAAGATAAGGAATTCGTTATTGGTAAAGGTACAGTTTTAGTTGAAGGTGATGATTTAACAATTATCTCAACTGGTTCAACAACAAAAGCCGCTATTGAAGCCGCTGAAATTCTAAAGGAAAAGGGCGTAAGCGCAAGAGTTGTTGGTATGCCAACCGTTTGCCCAATTGATGAAGAATTAGTTTTAGAATCAGCAAAGAAAACTGGCAAAATTATGACTGTTGAAGAACATTATCAATATGGTGGTTTAGGTACTTTAGTTTCTGAATATTTAGCAGAAACTTACCCAACTAAAATGAAGATGTTAGGTGTTCCAAAGTCATATGCAACTTCTGGTCCATACGACGCTTTATTAAAGTACTACAAACTTGATAAAGAAGGTATTGCAGAAACTGCACTTGAATTTGTTAAAGACTAATAAAAGATAAAAAGAAAACGGATACGATTTCGTATCCGTTTTTTAATTTTAAATTAAATTAGTCAAGTTCAAAAGCACCGGTGTATAGTTGATAATAAGTGCCTTTTTTAGCAATCAATTCTTCGTGGTTGCCACGTTCAATAATTCTACCCTTATCTAGTACCATAATAACGTCGGCATTTTGAATTGTAGAAAGTCTATGAGCAATAACAAAAACCGTTCTACCTTGCATAAGCATATCCGTACCTTTTTGAACAAGTGCTTCCGTTCTTGTATCAATAGAAGAAGTTGCTTCGTCCATTATCATAACAGGGGCGTTAGAAACGGCTGCACGGGCGATAGAAAGTAGTTGCCTTTGTCCTTGTGAAAGATTAGCACCATCGCCTTCTAACATGGTATTATAGCCGTTAGGAAGTCTTGTAATAAAACTATCTGCGCCAACAAGTTTTGCAGCATCTATACACTCTTCATCAGTTGCATCTAATCTACCATAACGAATATTATTCATAACGGTATCTGTAAATAGGTTTGTATCTTGTAAAACTATACCAAGCGACCTTCTTAAAGAATCTTTCTTTATTTTATTAATGTTAATATTGTCGTATCTAATTTTACCATCAGCAATATCGTAAAATCTATTTAGTAGGTTGGTGATAGTAGTTTTACCAGCGCCAGTTGCACCAACGAAGGCAATTTTTTGACCAGGTTTAGCATAAAGTGAAACGTCGTGAAGAACTATATGGTCTTCGTTATAACCAAAGTCAACTTCGTGCATAGTGATGTCGCCCATAAGTTTAGTGTAGGTGACAGTTCCGTCTGCTTTATGAGGGTGTTTCCAAGCCCATAAGTTGGTTCTTTTATCAGTTTCAATAAGATTTCCGTTTTCATCTTCAATAACGTTTACTAAAGTAACGTAACCTTCGTCTTGTTCAATAGGTTCATCAAGTAGTTCAAAAATTCTACCAGCACCTGCAATAGCCATAACTACTGAGTTAATTTGGTTAGAAATTTGACCGGTTGTGTTAGCAAAACGCCTTGCTAAACCTAAGAAGGTGATAACTATATGAAGTTCAAGCACTCCAACGAAAGAACCGGTAGAGAATAGGTTAGCAAAACTTAAGTTAATACCTGTTCCTTCAGAAATAATAAATATAGCACCACCGATAAAGGCAATTAATACGTACAAAATATTGCCGATATTGTGAATAATAGGCATAAGCATATTAGAAAATGCGTTTGCTTTGTTAGAAACTTCACAAAGTTCGCCGTTTATTTTATCAAATGATTCTTTTGCTTCATCTTCGTGGCAGAAAACTTTAACAACCTTTTGACCGTTAATCATTTCTTCAACAAAACCTTCCATTTTACCAACGGATTTTTGTTGAGCAATAAAATATTTAGCACTTCTACCACCGATGGTTTTAGTAACTAACAGTATGCAAACTAGACCAACTACAACGGCAAGGAATAACGGTAAACTTAAATAAATCATAATAAAACATAAGGTAATAACCGTTATTATGGTTGACATAAGTTGGGGGATACTTTGAGAAATAAGTTGTCTTAACGCATCAGTATCGTTAGTGTACATACTCATAATATCGCCGTTAGCATTACTATCAAAATACTTAATAGGCAATTTTTGCATTTTTTCAAACATTTTAACTCTCATATCACGCAAGAACTTTTGAGTTAAAATTGCGCCTATTTGGTTATAAATGATAGAACAAACCACGCCAACCGTATAGAAAACGCCTAAAGTTATAATAGTTTTAATAACTTGTAGCCAAGCCTCATCAACAGTTAAAGTTCCGTTTAAGCCGTATTCTAATGCTTCATAAATAGAGTTTAAGAATAGTCCACTTAAACTACTTGCAAGTGCGCTTATAAATAGACAAATAAAAATTGTTAAAAGCATAGGCTTATAACTTGTAAATAATAATTTAATTAAGCGCTTAAAAGTACCTTTTTTAGGTGGAGTTCTTTTCATATTAGGAGAACTTCTCATAGACATTTTCATAGCCATTATTCGATATCTCCTTTTGCTTTATTTTGTGTGTAGTAAATTTCTTTATAAATATCACTACTTTCCATTAATTCTTCGTGACCACCGATAGCAACGATTTTGCCACCGTCCATTAAAATTATTTTATCAGCATCTTCAACTGACGCTACTCTTTGAGCAACGATAATTTTAGTAGTATCAGGAATTTCTTCCTTAAAAGCCTTTCTAAGTAGGGCATCGGTCTTCATATCAACGGCAGAAGTAGAGTCGTCTAAAATGATAACTTTTGGTTTTTTTAGAAGGGCTCTTGCAATACAAAGTCTTTGTCTTTGTCCACCAGAAACGTTAGTGCCACCTTGTTCAATAAAGGTGTCGTAGCCGTTAGGGAATTGTCTAATAAATTCATCTGCTTGCGCAAGTTTACAAGCATTTACAATTTCTTCATCAGTAGCATCTTTGTCGCCCCAACGCATATTTTCTTTAATAGTGCCGGAAAATAGAACGTTCTTTTGTAAAACAACTGCAACGTTATCTCTTAAAACTTCCATATCGTAATCTTTAACGTTAACACCACCAACGTAAAGGTTGCCTTCAGTTACGTCATAAAGTCTTGAAATTAAGTTAACTAAAGTAGTTTTAGATGAACCCGTTCCACCTAAAATGCCGATAGTTTGACCAGACTTGATATCTAAATTAATATTTGAAAGGGCAAACTTTTCAGCAATAGAAGAATACTTAAAACTAACGTTATCAAACTTAATTGAACCGTCTTCAACTTTATATATAGGATTTTCTGGATTAGAAAGGTCGCTTTTTTCATTAATAACTTCAACGATACGTCTTGCAGATTCAACTGATAAAGTAAGCATAACGAAAATCATTGAAAGCATTTGAAGTGACATTAAAATTTGTAGGGAATAGGTAAGCATACTTGTTAAACCGATAACGTTTAAGTTGCTTGAACCTGAAAGTATAATCATTGAACCAAAAAGTGCAATCATTATAAGTGAAATGTTTAAGCAAAATTGCATAAGTGGTTCGTTAAAAGCAAGAATTCTTTCTGCTTTAGTAAATTCCTTTTGAAGATTAGTTGAAACTTCAGTCATTTTGTTAATTTCATAATCTTCTCTAACGTAAGCCTTAACAACTCTCATACCCCTAACGTTTTCTTGAATAGAATTGTTAAGTTTGTCATACTTTTTAAATAAGTTCCTAAAAATAGGCATAACTTTTCTAATAATAAAGAAAATACCAAATCCAAGTATAGGAATAGTAACTGCAAACATTGCAGGGAGTGTTGGATGAATAGCAAAAGACATTACTATTGAGAATATAAGCATAAGTGGACTTCTAACGGCAACACGAATAATCATCATAAACGCCATTTGAACGTTGGTTATATCAGTAGTAAGTCTTGTCATTAAAGAAGAAGTTGAAAATTTATCAATATTTGAAAAAGAAAAGGTTTGAATATTGTCATACATATCTTTTCTTAAATTTTTAGCAAATCCAGTAGAGGCTTTGGCGCAAAATTTACCACCAAGCATACCTGCAATTAAAGATATAATTGCAGAAAGCACCATCATAACTCCATAATAAACCATACCTTGAACGTCGGCATTTTCTAAGGCTTCGCCAAACCAAACGATTACAAGTGGAATAAATACTTCCATTGCAACTTCAATTATCATAAGAAGAGGTGTTAAGATGGTATATTTTTTATATTCGCGAATAGATTTAGCGAGTGTTTTAATCATAAATAAACCCAAACTCCTTTTAGTCTTAAACAAATATATTATATATAATAACATTTAAATAAACTTTAAAACAATATATAAAAGTATTATAAAAAAGTTTTTTGTCATTTGTCAATAAAAAGAAAGGCTAAAAAGTTAAAAAATAGGATTTTCTAACATATAAATAGGGTAGTGAAAGGGGTATTTTTATGATTAAAAACAATTATTAAAATTTATTAATTTAAATTAAAAATTTTTCAATTTTTCTATTGACATATTTAAAATAATAATGTATAATTGTCGTGTAATTATGAATAATAATTGTATTTGGAGGGAGTTATAATGAAAAAACCTTACGAAAAAGCTGAATTAGAATTAATGATTTTTGAAGAAAAAGATATTATTACTATGAGTTTAGGTGACTCTGGTGATGACTTCTTCGGTGAAGACTAATATATAGAGACCAAATTTATTTTAGCACAAAAAACGACAGGGTTACTGTCGTTTTTTTTTAAAGTTTTTTATTTTTTGCAATTGACTATTATAAAAAATATTAGTATAATATTTTTATGGTAAAAGTTAAGTTTGCTGGTATAGTAATTCAAGTAAATAATAAATATTCTTTTATTGAAAGACAATGCGCTAATTATTTAGTAGATAACGATACTTTGGCGCAAATTGTTATAACCGTAAAAGATGAAGATATTGAAAAAGAAATTTTAGACAACCCTTTTTCTATCGGCAAAGGCAGGGCAGAAAGTTTTTGTGCATATAGGGAAATTTCAAAAAAACTTGCAGAGTTTGACGCATTTTTACTACACGCATCAATTGTTTCTTACAAAAACCAAGGCTTTGCATTTTTAGGTAAAAGTGGTACGGGCAAAAGCACGCACGCATCTTTATGGCAAAAACGTTTTGAAGACGTTGTATTTATAAATGATGATAAGCCTATAATAAGAAAAGAAGGTAATTTTTTGGCTTATGGAACGCCTTATTCTGGCAAAAGGAACTTTAACACCAACACTTTTGTTGAGTTAAAGGCGCTTTATTTTTTAGAACAGTCAAAAACTAACGAAATTAAAAAACTTTCTAAAGAACAAGCGATTTTTAAACTTATTCCACAAGTAATTATGCCGGAAAATAAAGAAGATATTGAAAAAACTTTAGCACTTTTTGATGAACTTTTATCACTTCCTTGCTATCTATTAAAGTGCAATATTTCGTTTGAGGCAGTTGACATTGCGTATCAAACTTTTTTAGGAGAATATAATGAAAATTAAAGCAGGATTCGTTTTAAGAAAGGTAGGAGAAAAGGTTTTAGTAGTTCCTATTGGAGATAGAACAAAAACTTTTAACGGTATGATAATTTTAAATGATATGGCAAAGTTTTTTTGGGACAATCTTCAAGAAAATATTGAACTTGACGACCTTGTGAAAATTGTTTGCGACAACTTTGAAGTGTCAGAAGAAGTTGCAAAAGCCGACCTTATAGAATTTACTGAAAAATTAGAAAAAGCAGGTATTCTTGAATAATGACTATTGAAGAATCTTTAACTAAAAACGGAGTTCATTTAGCAACACCTATCGGTAGAAGTATGGCTCCTATACTAAAAAGTCGTACTAATAACGTTGTTATTAAACCGATTTTTGAAAAATTAAAACCTAACGACGTTATTCTTTGCAAAAGGGACAACGGTGCTTATATTTTACATAGAATTATTAAAATAAAAGGTGACAAATATTTTTTAAGGGGAGATAATCAATATAGACTTGATAAAACTATTACCGATAAAAATATTTTAGGCGTAATGGTTGGGTTTTACAAGAAAGAAAAATATATAAGCGTTAATTCTTTTGGATATAAATTTTACTCTATTTTTTGGCGTTTAATTTTTCCTATTAGATTTCCGTTTATGGTTATTAGTTATTTATTTTCAAGGAAAAAGTAATGAAATTTGCAATTATAGGCAAAAGTTTACCACACACTTTATCGCCTAAAATACATACTGAATATTTTAATTTAGATTATATAAAAAAAGAACTTAACGAAGATATGTTAAGTAATTTTTTTGTTTTAAATGATTTTGACGGGTTTAACGTTACTATACCTTATAAAGAAAAGGTAATTCCTTTTTTAGACGAAGTATCTACTGAAGCCTTAAAAATAGGGGCAGTTAACACGGTTGTCAAAAAAGACGGCAAGTATTTTGGCTATAATACCGACGTTTTTGGTTTAGAATACGGCTTAAAAGAATTAAAGGTTGATTTAACTAACAAAACAGTTTTAATTTTAGGTAGTGGTGGTACTTCAAAAACGGCAACCTATTTAGTTAAAAAGTTTACTGACAAGGTTTTTGTGGTTTCAAGAAAGGGAAGTATAAACTATCAAAATTGCTATGATATAGATGCTGAAGTTATTATCAATACAACGCCTATCGGTATGTATCCAAACGATAATGAAAGCCCTATTGATTTAACAAAATTTTCTAACTTAAAAGCAGTTTATGACGTTATATATAATCCGTTAAAAACAAAACTAGTTTTAGATGCAATTAAACTAGGAATTCCTGCAAAAAACGGGCTTAATATGTTGGTTGCACAAGCAGTTAAAGCAAAAGATATATTTTTATCAAAACAAACTGATGAAAGTGAAATAAAAAAGGTGTTAAATTCTTTAGAAAAAGAACTTACAAACATAATACTTGTCGGTATGCCTTCTTCTGGCAAAAGTACGATTGCTAAAATTTTATCAAAAAAATTAAACAGAGCGTATATTGACACCGATGAGTTGGTTGTAAAAAACCAAAACTTAACAATTCCTGAAATTTTTGAAAATTTTGGTGAACAAAAGTTTAGAGAATTTGAAACAACTGCCCTAAAAGATGCTATTTCTTCCTTTTCAAAGGTTATAGCAACAGGTGGTGGCATTGTGTTAAAAGAAAATAATAGGGATTTATTAAAAAAGAATTCTTTCGTGGTGTATTTAGTAAGAGATATTGATAAACTTTCTACTAAAAACAGACCACTTTCAAAAGATAAAGACACTTTATTAAATATGGAAAAGGTTAGAAAGCCTTTATATCAAGAAGTTGCCGATTTAGTAGTTGATAACAATAAGGATTTAGAAAGTGTCGATAAGGAGATTATAACTAAGTATGAAGAAAATTTTAGTAATTAACGGTGTAAACCTTAATATGTTGTCTTTAAGAGAGCCATCACTTTACGGTAATAAAAATTATAGCGAACTTGTTTCCTATATTAAAGATAACGCTAAAAATTTAGGTTTAAAAGTAAAGTGCGTTCAATCAAATTACGAAGGTGAAATTGTTGATTACATACAATTAGCCTATAATAAATTTGACGGTATTATTATAAATGCAGGGGCTTATACGCACACAAGTATTGCAATTTTAGATGCGTTAAAGGCAGTTAATATTCCTACTATTGAAGTGCATTTGACCGACATAAATAATAGGGAAGAATTTAGAAAAAATAGTTATATAAGCCTATTTGCAACAAAAACTATTTGTGGAAAAGGTTTTGACGGATATAAAGAAGCGTTGGAGTTTTTTGCAAAATGAGAATGAGAAGAAAAGGTCATCTTTTTGAAAGACTTGAAGAGTGTAGCGACCATTTATTAGTAATTGAAGATGATGATTTTTACAAAAAACCACCTGAAGAAAGAATAAATATTCTTGATTTAGAAAAGGCTTTTGGTAATAATAATCCTATAGAAATGGAAATAGGTTCAGGTAAGGGTGGTTTTATCTATGAAATGGCAAAAGAAAACCCTACCGTTAACTTTATAGCAGTTGAAAAGATAAGCAACGTAATTTTATCTTTAGCAGAAAGGCTAAAGGAAGAACCACTTAAAAACTTAAAAATAATTAACTGTGGTGCAGAAAATTTGCGTTGTTATATTACACCGCACAAAGTACAAAAAATTTACTTAAACTTTTCTTGCCCTTATCCAAAAAAAGGGTATAAAAATCATAGACTAACAAACGAAAGATTTTTAGAAATTTACAAAGAAATTTTGGTAGAAAAAGGGGAAATTCATCAAAAAACGGACAACCAAATTTTGTTTGAATATTCAATTGAAACTTTTTCTCAAAACGGGTTTAAGTTAAGAAATATAAGTTTAGATTTACATAAAAGCGATTTTGAAGGAAACGTTATGACGGAATATGAAAAAATGTTTTCTGAAAAAGGTTTTCCTATATATAGGCTTGAGGCTTTTTTATAATCTAAAGCGTTTACAAAACGCAAAAAGGGTGTTATAATAAATAAAAATTTTACTTAAAATAACGGGGTAAAAAAATGAGAAATTTAACTTTACTTACAGATTTATACGAACTTACAATGATGAACGGTTATTTTAAACAAAAAAAGTTTGATGAAATAGCCGTTTTTGACTTATTTTTTAGACAACATAAGTTAATTACTTATTCTATTGCCTGTGGTTTAGAACAAGCAGTTGATTACGTGTTAAACTTACACTTTTCTGAAGAAGACGTTAGTTATTTAAGAAATTTAAATATTTTTGATGAAGATTTTTTAGATTACTTAAAAAACTTTAAGTTCACGGGCGATATATACGCCGTGCCTGAAGGAACGGTTGTTTTCCAAGATGAACCTATTTTAACTATTAAAGCGCCTATAATTGAAGCGCAATTGGTTGAAGCGGCACTTCTTAACATAATTAACCACCAAACTTTAATTGCAACAAAATCAGCAAAAATTGCATTTGCCGCTAAAGACGATATCGTTATGGAGTTCGGTTTAAGACGTGCTCAAGGCCCTGATGCAGGTATTTATGGTGCAAGAGCAGCCGTTATAGGTGGTTGTTCATCAACTTCAAACGTATTAGCAGGTAAAATGTTTGATATTCCAGTTGCGGGTACTCACGCACACAGTTGGGTAATGAACGCACCGGACGAACTTACTGCATTTAAGAGTTATGCCGATATTTATCCAAACAACACCCTTTTATTAGTAGATACTTTTGATACCTTAAAAAGTGGTGTTCCAAACGCAATAAAAACCTTTAATTACCTAAAAGAAAAAGGTTATAAACCAAAGGGTATAAGATTAGACTCTGGCGACCTTGCATACCTATCTAAACAAGCAAGAAAAATGCTTGATGATGCAGGTTTTCCTGATACGATTATTTGTGCGTCAGGCGATTTAGATGAAAGGTCAATTCAATCATTAAAAATTCAAGGTGCAAAAATCAACTCTTGGGGTGTTGGTACAAAACTTATTACAAGTGATGATATGCCTTCGCTTGGTGGTGTTTATAAACTTTCAGCAATTTATAATGCTGACGGTGTTGAACAACCAAAAATTAAAGTTTCTAACAACGCAATAAAAATCACAAATCCTGGTTTTAAGAATATTTACAGAGTATATGATAAAACTACAAAAAAGGCTGAAGCAGACTTTATTTATTTGCGTTCAGAAGGGGATTACGACCAAACAAAACCGTTAAAATTAACTCACGCAATTGATAGATGGAAGCAAATTGAGTTTACAAACTATGAACTTAGAAAACTTCAACAAGACATAGTTATTAACGGTAAATTAGTTTATAAAATGCCATCATTAAAAGAAATTAAGGAATACGTTAAAAAGGAACTTAATTCTTTTTGGGATGAATATAAAAGACTTGATAATCCACATATTTACAAAGTGGACTTATCAGACGATTTATATGAATTAAAAACAAAAATGTTAAAAGAAGTGAGAAAGTAAGTGTTAACAAAAAGAAAGTACTTAAAAAGCGAAGTTCAAGAACTTTTGAACCAAAATAGCGTTGATTATGAAAAAGAACTTATGGATAAAACGGAAGTTATATTGGCGCTTAAGGAAGAAAATCGCAAATTAAGTATAGAAATTGCCAACTTAAAACAAAAAGATGAATTAGTTGTCAAGGCCTTAACTTTAGCAGAAGAAAAGAAAAAGGAAACGGAAGAACTAATTAAAGAAAAGTATGAGCTTGAACTTTCAAGACTCAAATTTTTCCTTTTAAAATGGCAAAAATATTTTGATTACTTACAAGAAAAATACCCTTACTATAAAATAAATCAAGAACTTGCCGAATTAAATGCAAATATAAAAGTTATTTTTGATAGCGAAGTTGATGGAAAAGAAAAGGTTAAGAAAATAAATTCGCTAATTAAAAACGAAGCCGTGTTAACTGCAACCGATAAAACTTTCAATCCAAAAGAAAAAATTGATGCCTTTATCAAAGCAGAAAACGGGTTTGATATTAACGAAGTATTAAATCCGGGCGAACTTGATTTGGAGGACTTATGCAAAGAATTAGGGCTAATGGACAAGTAAAAGAACGTGGTTGGATTTTTCCGTTAGTTCTTATTGCTTTAATTTTAATTGACCAAATTACAAAACTTTATTTTCACGCAAATTTTACGGAAGGTGACAGCATAAAAGTTATACCTAACTTTTTTTCACTTTCACTTTATTTTAACGAAGGCGCTGCGTGGAGTTTTTTAGCAAATGAAGAGTGGGGGCAAATCTTTTTTAAGGTTTTAACGCCTATCGTTTTATGCCTATTTTTTGCATACTATATTTTTGTTGCAAAAAAATCAAAATGGGCAAGAATTTCACTAATACTTGTTTTTGCAGGAACAATTGGTAATTTTATTGACAGAATTTGTTTTTCATACGTTGTTGACTTTTTATCTTTTAAACTTTGGGGAATAAATTTTTCTGATTTTAGCATTTATCGTTTTTATTTTCCTACCTTTAACCTAGCCGACAGTTATTTAGTAATCGGTATGATAATGCTAATAATTTATATATTATTTTTAGATAAGGACGCAGTTTTTAAGTTTAAGAAAAATGCAAAATAAACTTATTGTTAAAGAACAATTTAATAAATACAGATTAGACGTTTTTTTAGCAGAAAATACTGATATGACAAGGTCTTTTATTCAAAAAATTATAAAAGAAGACCTTGTTTTTCTTAATGGAAAACTTGCTAACAAAAAAAGTGTTGTTAAAACTTTTGATGAAATAGAATATCAACTTCCTGAAGTAAAAACGCTTGATTTAGAGCCAAAAGATATACCGATTGACATAGTTTATCAAGATGATGATTTAGCAGTTATAAACAAGCCACAAGGTTTAACGGTACACGCAGGTAACGGTACGAAAGGGCATACTCTTGTAAACGCGCTTTTATTTAAACTTGACAAACTTTCAGGCATAAACGGTGTTGTTAGACCAGGAATAGTACATAGAATTGACAAAAACACTTCAGGGCTACTTGTGGTTGCAAAAAATGATAAAGCGCATTTATCACTTGCAAAACAAATTGAAGAAAAAAGTGCAAAAAGAACTTACGTTGCACTTTTAGAAGGCGTTTTGAAAGAAGATAACGGCGTAATTGAAACGGAAATTGGCAGAAGTAGTAAAGATAGAACGAAAATGGCTGTTGTTAAGGCTGGTAGAAAGGCTATAACTAATTTTGAAGTTATAAAAAGATACCAAAATTACACGCTTTGTAAGTTTATGCTTCAAACTGGTAGAACGCATCAAATAAGGGTACACGCAAAACATATTGGTCACCCTGTTGTCGGTGATAAAGAATACGGCTATAAAAACCAAAAATTTAATTTAGAAGGTCAACTTCTTCATGCTTGTAAATTAGAATTTGTGCATCCTACAACGGGGAAACAAATGTCTTTTGAAGCGCCTATGCCAGATTATTTTAAAAAGGTGCTTTTAAAAATAAAATAGGTATTGACAAAGGGGTATTGTAATAGTAAAATTGATATAGTTGAATAAATCTTTAACGTTAGTACAGCGAGGCTGACAAGGTTTTGGTTTATTAAAGGAGCGCTTTTAATCTTGTCCTCATCGGGGCAAGATTTTTTATTTATGAAGATTTTATTAGACGACGTTGCAGTTGAACGTGCTTTAAAAAGAATATCGCACGAAATTATTGAAAGGAATAAAGGGGTAGACAACCTTGTTTTAATAGGCGTTAGAACGAGGGGTGTACCTATGGCAGAAAAAATTCGTGCAAATATTAACAATTTAGAAGCCGTCAATTTACCTTTTGGAAAATTAGATATAAAAATGTACCGTGACGACCTAACGGAAGTTTCTGAAATGCCGATAGTAAGCGATACTGATATACCTTTTTCAGTAACGGGAAAAGACGTTATTTTATGTGATGACGTACTTTTTACAGGTAGAACGGTTAGGGCTGCAATAGAAGCAATTATCGCATTAGGAAGACCAAGGTCAATTCAACTTGCCGTTTTAATTGATAGAGGACATAGGGAACTTCCTATAAGGGCTGACTACGTTGGTAAAAATATTCCAACGTCATTAAAAGAGGTTGTTAGCGTAAAGTTTGTATCAACTGATGATATACAAATGGTTGCGCTTAATGATGAAAAATAAAAAATTTTTTTACAAAGGAGAAAATTATGAAGTTAACTTACAATGTTAAAGACAGACCAGGCTTATGGAAAACCATAGTATTTGCATTTCAACAAGTACTTGCTATCCTAGCCGCAACTATCGTAGTACCTGTTATCATAAATAATGATGTTGACTTAAATCTTGTTAATCATATTTATCCTGAAATGAGTCAATCAGCAGCATTATTTGGTGCAGGTATAGGTACAATTATCTACCTATTATTCACAAAGTTTAAGAGCCCAGTTTTCTTAGGTAGTTCATTTGCATTTATCGGTTCAATGTGTGCTGCGTTTGCAGGGGCTACTGCAACAACTATGGGAATGGGCTATTTAGGCTTAATTATTGGTGCTTTAATGGCGGGTTTAGTTTACGTTATTATTTCAGTAATCGTTAAGTTTGCAGGTACAAAATGGATTAATAAAGTTATGCCAGTTGCTGTTATTGGACCAACAGTTGCCGTTATTGGGTTATCACTAGCAAAAAATGCAGTTGGTGATTTGACAACTGGTGGATTAAAAGAAATAATTAATATTGATACCTTAATTAAAGGTGAAATAATAAAAGTTCCAACAGCAGTTCCAGTTGCAAGTCCTTACGTTGCACTTATTTGTGGTTTAGTAACTTTAGCAACAGTTATTATTTGCTCAGTTTACGGTAAAAAGATGATGAAAATGATACCTTTTATTATAGGTATTTTAGCAGGTTATTTTGTAGCAACAATTTTTACGGTAATTGGTATATTAACAGAAACTACTGCGCTTCAAGTTATTGATTTTTCTATATTTGCCGAAATTGGAGATATAAACAATTGGGTGCCTAATTTTACTTTTGTTGAGGCTATTAAAGGATTTGGACAAGTTACAAATTGGGGAACATATCTTTTAGCACTTTTCATTGCGTACGTTCCAGTTGCTTTCGTAGTATTTGCTGAACACTTAGCAGACCACAAAAACATCAGTTCAATTATTGAACAAGATTTACTTGAAAACCCAGGTTTACATAGAACTTTACTTGGTGATGGTGTTGGTTCAATGGCAGGTGCTTTATTTGGTGGTTGCCCTAACACAACTTACGGCGAATCAGTTGGTTGCGTAGCAATTTCTGGTAACGCATCAGTTGTAACTATTATAACTGCTGCAATTATTTGTATAGTGGCATCATTCTTTGCACCATTTACAGTTTTCTTAAGAACAATACCTAACTGTATAATGGGTGGTGTATGTTTTGCTTTATACGGCTTTATTGCAGTATCAGGCTTAAAGATGATACAAAAAGTTGACCTTAACGAAAACAACAACTTATTTACAGTTTCTGTTATCTTAATTGCAGGTGTTGGTGGAATGGCCGTTAACTTTGGTAAAGTAACAATCACTTCTGTTGCTTGTGCTTTAATTTTAGGTATTTTAGTTAACCTTTTAGGTAATATTAAATGCAAAAAAGCAAAGGCTAAAGATAAAACTGACGCTGAATAATTAATTATAGAAAACCAAAAGGGCTTAAAAATTAAGCCCTTTTATTTTTTAAAAAACTATTGTAAAATTCTCAAAAAAAATGTATAATAATAAAAAAACTAAGGAGATAAAAGTATGGAAAAGAAAAGTATAGGAACTTTTTTAGCATTTATTATTTTAATGCTTACTGCAATACTACTTATTATATCAAACTTACTACCTATGATAGGTATTGAAATTAAAGGGGCATTAGTTGGAATTCTTGCTCTTGTTAAAGATTTAGCAGTACTTATAGTAATCGGTGTTGGTGCTTTTGCTTTTGTAAAAGGGAAGAAAAAGTGGTTAAAAATTGCTTTTTGGGTAGCAGTTGCTATTTACGTAGCGTGTGTTGTATTAGGTTTATTTAAATAATCAACTAAAATCAAACCCTGCTTAACAAAATAAGCAGGGTTTTTATTTTTAACGGTAAAAATTCTTTACAAAAGTTAAATAATATAATAAAATTATAAAGA
>JAFVYV010000006.1 GCA_017508485.1 Clostridia bacterium
AATCAGTTTCAGGTTTTTTACCCGTTGTTAAATAATCTACCGTTGTGTTTAATGCTGTTGCAAGATTTGCCAAAACTTCAATTTTAGGTTCTCTTTCATTTTTAATATATCTGGTCAAAGCGGATTCCGTAACACCAATCATCATAGCAAGGTCTTTTTGTGATATATTCATTTCCTTTAATAACGTAGCGATTCTTCCACCCATTTTTTCCATAATCTTTTCTCCTTAAAAAACCTTTGTGATTATACTATACCACACAAAATCAGTATTGTCAACAAAAATTGCCAAATTGTCAAGTTAATTTTTGTTAAATTGTTTTGCCACAAAATGGGGTAAAATCCAAGCAGGTAAAGAAAATTGCCACAAATTGCAATTTTGAGATAAACCAAACGGGAAACCCGTTTATATAAAAACAAAAATGGCGTAGTGATAAATCCCTATCACTACGCCACATAAGTGCTTTTTATTTTTGTTTTTTATTTTTCATCTTTATAAACTTCTTTAAAGTATTTATAAATTTCTACCTTTAATTCGCCACAAGCCTCTTCATCACAAGCGATAATTCCGTCTGGGTGCATTTGAAGTGCGCTTACCGTCCACGCGTGGTCAACACCACCTGAAACACAATGTCTTAACGCGCGTGATTTGCTTTCACCACTAATTAAAAGTAGTACTTGTTTTGAATCACAAACGGTGCCAACCCCTACTGATAGGGCAGTTTTTGGAACTTTGTTTATGTCGTTTTCAAAGAAACGCGCATTTACCATTAAAGTGTTTTTAGTAAGCACTCTAACACCTGTTCTTGAAGATAATGAAGTAAACGGTTCGTTAAAAGCAATGTGTCCATCAACACCACAACCACCTAAGAATAGGTCAATTCCACCGTAAGATGCAATCTTTTCTTCATAGCGAAGGCATTCGCCTTCTAAATCATCAGTCATACCATCTAACATATTGATATTTTCTTTTGGAATATCTATGTGGTTAAAAAAGTTGTCGTGCATAAAATACCAATAACTTTGGTCGTGTTCTTTTGGCAAGCCTACGTATTCATCCATATTAAAAGTGACTACGTTTTTAAATGAAACTTTACCTTCTTTGTTCATTTCAACAAGTTTTTTGTAAACCCCAAGTGGCGAAGAACCTGTTGGAAGACCTAACACGAAAGGTCTATTCTCTTTGTGATTATTTATGGCGTCTGCAATATGTTGTGCCGCCCAGTCACTCATTACTTCATAATTTTCCTTAATAATTACCTTCATATATTTACCCCTTAAATCATATGGAATTTTTAATTCCACTTTATAATTTTACAATATGCAAAATAATTTGTAAAGGGGGTTTTTTAAAAAAAAGAGTATTAAATTAGCATTTTTTGATACTTTTTTGCCCTTTTTGCCCCTAAAACGCACTTTATATTATATTAAATTGCTAATTTTTATATGAATAATTTGTTAAAAAACTGTATAAAAGCCTTATGCCCTTGCATAAAAAAATAAAAAAACCACTTGATTTAAGTGGTTTTTTAACTTTTATTTTTCTTTACTGATTACCTTTTTTTGCCAAGATTTTTTTAAGCAATTTGGACATTTTAAGTATCTTATTCTACCCATATGCATTGACGTCCACATGCTTTTTAACGTTGGAATATATCTATGCCCACAACGTTTACACTCATAATACCCGGCAACCTGTTCAATTTTCATAGAAAAGACTAAACCTATTACGCAAACGATTAACCCTGCTACTATAATGACTATTCTTTTCCAGTCTGCCATAGGTATATATGAACTTATTAACGCAGTTATAAGTAAAATTATTATTGAAAGGGTTATAACTACGCACTCAAGCGCTAAAAGTCTTCTGTCTGCGTCTTCTTTTGCCTTTACAACTTCTACTAACTTTTTTTCTAACTCTTCGTTATTCATTGATACAATCTCCCCTGAAAGTAAGTCGTTAACACTAATTTCAAGCACCTTGCAAAGTGAAAGCATAACGGAAGAATCGGGAAGAGATTTGCCCCTTTCCCACTTTGATACTGCACGGTCGGTTATATTTAACCTTTCAGCAAGTTCAAATTGCGTTAAGTTTTTCATCTTTCTGCGCTTTGCAATAAATGCGCCTATCTTAATTAGGTCCATAAAAATTCTCCTTACAACAGTAGTATAGTCAACGTTTTAACAAAAATCAACATACCGTTGGTTGAGTTTTGGTCATATTTAAAAAATATTCTAAAAAAACACCAACCTTTTTAGTTAGTGTTTTCCGTTAATTAAAAGATTCCGTACATTAACCATATGTAAATATACGCAGGGATTATCGCCGCAAGCGTAAACGGTATACCGATTTTGAAGAAGTCTTTGTTTTTAACCGTATAACCTTCTTTTCTTAAAATTCCAATACCCGTAATGTTCGCAGATGCACCGATAGGCGTACAGTTACCACCAAGCGTTGCGCCTGATAATAAGCCAAAGTATAAAACGGTAGGGTCAATTCCAAGTTCGTTTGCAAGTCCTGCTATAATAGGTATCATTGTTGCAACGTAAGGTATATTGTCAATAAAGGCTGATATTAGCACAGATGCCCATACGATAATTGTGTAAAGTAAGAATACGTTTCCGCCACCTGCTTTTGCTAAAAGTTTTGCTATTTCATCAATAACGCCCTTTTCCTTTATACCACCTATCATTAAGAAAAGCCCAAGTAAAAGTCCAATCGTTTGAAAGTCAATTTCTTTTAACGGACCGATAATTGCCGAAAATTTCTTCTTTTTAATTAGGTTGTAAACTAAACCGATTACAAGTAAAATACAGCAAATTATGCCGTTTTTAAGGCTATTTAACGTTTCTGGCTTAAAGGTTATAAATGATGCGACAATTAGTAGCAAAATTGCACCAACAAGTAGTATGGTTGGCATGTAGTCGGTTACCTTTGTACGCATATTTTCTCTTAAAATAGGTTCTTTTTCCTTTCTAAATAGATAGAATAAAATTATTGCAGAAAGTAGTGCGCCAAGTTCAACTGCAAAGAAGATACTTGGTCTTCCGTTAAACCAGAAGAAGTCAATAAAACTCATATCAAGGGCAGAGCCAAGCATAATTGCCGTGGTGTCGCCAACAAGGGTTGCCGCACCTTGTAAGTTTGAAGAAACGGCTACTGCAATAATAAAAGGTACAGGATTGGTTTTTTGTTTTTTACAAATTTCAAGCGCAACTGGTGCTATCATAAGTACGGTTGCAACGTTGTCAATAAATGCAGAAATTACCCCTGCAAATAATGAAAGCGCAACGGCTGCCCATCTAACGTTTGGCACCTTTTCCATAATTAAATCTGCAAGTAATGATGGCATTTTACTTTCAATAAATAAAGCAACAAGTCCCATTGTACCTGCAATCATTAATAAAACGTTAAAGTCAATTTCGCCAAGAATTTTATTTAACGGTAGCATTCCCGTAGCAATAAATATCACGGCAGAACCAAGTGCAATGTACGGTCTATACTTACCAAATATTAACATTAAAACATATGTTACTACGAATAAACCAAGTGCGTACCACATAAAAATCTTTCCTTTTCCTTTGTTGTTTTCACATTATAGCACAAGGCAAAATTAGTGTCAATTATAAGTGCGCTTTATATTTATTTAAAAATAAAAAAATCACCAGTTTATCCCCAGTGATTTTTTTGTAAAATTAACGTTTTTGTTTGTATTTTAATAAAACTTAATAAAGAAAACTACAACAAGACCTATTAGTAAAAGAATGGTAGTCCAAGAACGAATTGCACGATAAACCCTATATGCAAGTTTTGGCTTTCTGCCTTCTTGATAAGTTCCTTCTTCTTTTGCTTTTTTAATTTCTTCAAGACCTGCGTCTTCTAACACTTGTAGTTTTGTTCTATACTTCTTTTTAAGCATACCTAATAAAAATTTTAATAAAATAAATCCACCGGCAACAAAATAGCCACCTACTGCGTCTAAAAGAAGAAATAAAACGTTCTCAAATTCTATTACGTTTTCAAGGTTTTGCGTCCAAATGCCTATCCCTAAAAACACTAAAAAAATCATATTAGTTATCCAGTCAATAGTCATAAAAATTTCACAAATAGCGAAAACTTTTTTAACTTCTGGCTTTTGGTGTATTTCATCAATACAACGTTGTTTTTCTGCTTCTTCTAGCCCTTTTTCTCTCCAACTTTTCATGCAAAAATCTTCCTTTTTAGAATAAATATATTATACAATTAGTTCCCCCTATTGTCAATAGGCAAAGTTATAGTGGTAAATAAAAAAGCACCAACCTTTTGGCTAGTGCTTTTTCGTAAATTTACTGTTTTTTATTTGTTTTCTAAACGTTTATTTGCTTCTTCTGCTGAAATTTCTTTCATAGGTTTTCCACAACATTGAATACCGCAGTTTTCACAAGTACAGTCAATTAAAACCTTAACCATTGCACCGCATTTTTCACATACTACGATTTTTTCCATAACTTTCACCTCCTTTATTTATTAAATCTTTTAAATAAACTAATTAGTTCGTCAATAGTATCATAATCACCGTTTTCAAGGTCTTTTGGGACACAGTTGTACAAGTGATTTTCTAAAACGTGCGTTGATAAACTTTTAACGGAATTCTGCACGGCAGATAGTTGAATTAGTAGGTCGTTACAATACGCGTCCTTTTCTACCATTTTTTTAATTCCGTCTATTTGCCCGGCAATTCTGTTTAATCTGTTGATTATTAATTTTTTCTCGTTAGCGCCTCTTTTTGTTATCTTATTACAACAATTTTTTTCCATAACCTACCTCCACCAAAATAATATACCCCTATAGGGTATGTTGTCAATAGGGGGGTATATTCCATTTTTTGCAAAAAATAAAAAATCATAGAAAAAAGCACCAACCTTTTGGCTAGTGCTTTAATTTTTTGTTATTCCCCCAACTCTCGTTTTTAGGGTATGTGTGTAGGACAAAAAGTATTTTTTAAGATTAATATTACTTGCTACGAAAAGTTTTATCCCTATTAAGTTTTAATGCTCTTGGAAATAAAATAGTCTGTTCCTTATCTTGCGGTTTACTTATATTACTAGGCAGTTTTGACAAGCTTAATTGTTGCAGTTGCATTGCCGTATTCGTCCACGGTTATGCCTGTAACTTCAAAACTCCAACCAAGTGACGTGCCATTATCAAGTTTGCCATCTGCATTGTAGAATTGAGATTTATATGTTTCCATATTAAATGAGTCGCCTTCATCAAACAAGTAATCCTGTCTATCAAGAGCTGTAAGAGACCTATACTCACATTCAGTATCATTTCTTATAAAATGAACAAGGTCGTAATTGCTCTCTAAAGAATTATTTGTATTGTAATGCCTATTTGTAGAGCCGTCTACAGTTGCATTTATATGCCAAAGTCTAATACCTACTAAGTTGTGTATTTCGCCAGCATTAGCGTCATATTGATTTAAGCCTGTAGCGGTAAACAATTCAAGCAAGATATACTCATCAAATATTTGTTTTTCGCTATCCCAACTAGGTGTTAAGAGTATAATATCTCCACTTGATTGAAAATCGTTGATAGTAATAGTTATTTCATTAGAAAGAGTGTTGTCGCTACTATCAAACACATAAGGATTTGCCCAGCCCATAGCCATCATATTATATGGGTCGTGACCACCAGTTTTGCCTGATTGCATACTAAATCCACCAGCTGGTTCATTTTTCATTGATGTGTCGTATATATCTAGAATACCAATAGCGTGAGCAAATTCATGAATAATTGTCTTTGCTTTTATTCCATGGATTGTAGACAGGTCTTTTTTGTTAAGTTGATCGTATACGTTTGGTGATAGTCCATTTATTCCATACATGTCCAAAGCTGAAATCCAACTAAAACTTGAGCGAGAAATATAACTATCAGTTGTGTCACCAACTTTTCTACACCAGCCAGAAGCTACTGCATATCCATTTCTAAAACAGTGATAATTAGAGCCATAGAAAACTATAATATGGTCTATTTTTCCATCATTATTTGCATCATAGTCTGCTCTTGTTTCGCTTGTTCCACTTTCGTCAAAATACCACTTTACCGCATCTGCTGTAAGTGTTGTAATCGCAGAATCTTTATCTCCATAATCTGTTGATTTTGTATTAGACTCATACCAAGGAGTTACTTTGCCACTTATTTTCAGTCTACCTAAAGATTCTTCTAAATAATAAGTTCTTAAACTACGGAAAGTAAGGTCCTCATTTTCTCCAAAAAGAGCTGTATTTAAATCTTCAATTATTTGTTCTCTTTGAGTTTTGTTATTGCTGTCTTTAATTGTATCGTCCGTGCTTATAAACTCGTTAGAATCTGTAAACCAAATTGGTATCGCTAGAACTTTTACTTCTCCTTCGTAAGGTGTTGTTACATATCCATTTTCTTGCCAATAATTTTGATAGTTTTGTGTAATTTCTGTCTTTGTAAAGGTTGCCGTTTTATTAACTTCTACATCAAAAGTTAATTGTTTAGTCACACCTCTATATTCATAAGAAAGTGTCACTTTCTTAATATTTTCATCTGCAGTATTAGAAATTTGAATAGATAAGTTGTCTTTCCCGTTTATTGCTTCTGGATTTCCTACACTATAAATAGCATAAATTTTTCCGTTTACATATACGTTGTTATCTACAATACTAAACGCATCTGCACCCATAGGAACAACTAAACCTGTAAGCTCTTTTTCATCACAAACAGAAACATTTATTTTGAACACATATTGTGTTATATTTTCTTCTGCTGACGGAGTGTCCCAATTGTATGTGAAAGTTATTACACTGTCTGCCACTATTCCAAGAGATTTTATACTCCAGTCATAACCAAACACTGTAGAACTCCTTTTTACTTCTATATCATCATTAGAGTTTACTAGTGTATAAGCAGAGCTATATGATAGTAGTTCTGTACCATTAAAATAGAACTTAAGTGGAACAACATTAGTATCTGTTTTTTCTATATATATAGTTTCGTTGTTCTTAATAGGAGTC
>JAFVYV010000007.1 GCA_017508485.1 Clostridia bacterium
AAAGTTGATGCTTTTATTTTTACATAAAGGTAATTTTCATTATTGAACTGTTGTATATAGGGAAGTATTGACTATAGGCGCAATACATTACTTTGCCGTTTTGTTCCATCCACTTTTCGTGAATAAACCCACCGTAAAGGGTGGTTACAGGCTTTTCTTCCCACTTTGGCAAGTCTTCCCAAGTGTATGGTATAAGCGCGCCCTTTTTAATATAAGGTCCCCAAATATTTTTTGAGTAAGCCCAACTTACACCAACCCCACCTTCAAGATAGGTTAACATCCACTTTTGTAGGTAAGGATTATATGCAACGGAATGTTCGCCTATTACAGACTCTTTGTCGCCTAAAATAAACGCTTTGTCGCTATCACAACAAGCCCTTAACCCTGCTATGCCCTTTTGCCAAGTAGGTTCGCCGTTAACGTTGCCACAAAAATATTCGTATTCATCAAAAATTTCAATATTTTCCTTCTTTACTCTGCCAAGTTTTATACCGTGCGTTCTATATCCCCCTTCGCCAAAGATATAAATATATCCGTCCTTGCCGTCAATAGGGAAAATTTGTGTAAAGAAATAACCTTCGTGGTCGGCAATATTTATATTGCCACCGTTTACATCTAAGGTGTTGTCTTTATTTACAAGTTCTTGTATGTTTTCAGCAGAGTTGCCTTCGCCTTTTTTTGCTTCTAAACCATACTTACTGTTCGTGCCTGTTGCGTGGTTTACCCAAGTTAGGTCGTAAACTCTTTGCCAAGTATTGCCACCGTTAATTGACTTAACGCAACCACCGTAGTTCATTGAGTCAATTTTAATGCTCCAACTGTATTTTGAAAAATAGAACATATAAATTGTTCCGTCAATTTCTACTGCACCGGTTGGAATTTTTGTTTTTTCATCATATTCTTTTTGAAATGACTTTGCAACTTCAACAACTTGTTGCTGTTCATCACTATAGTTAGAAATACCGTCTTTAGTAAGCCAACCGTCCCAGTCAATACCGTTTGATAGGTCAAGGTCTGTCGTTGCGCCTACTATGTTAGATACCCAGCCCTTGCCCGTTTCTACTTTATGTTCTGAAAAGGTGTCGCCAAAAAAGACTAACATCCTTTCCCTAGTAGAGTCCCAAAGTGGAAAACCTAAGTCAGTACCTGCAAAACCAAACTTTGTTGTGTCCTTATTTTCGCCTACAAAATAGTCGGGACCTGTTATAAACCCTATATTTTCACGCGTGGCGATTTTACCTGCTGGTAAAGAAGGTTGTGGCGTAGGTGGTGGCGTAGGCGCTGGTGTACAACCAACAACAGCCATAAGCATTACGCTAACTATTAAATATATTAATATAGAAAGTAATTTTTTCATATTTCACCTAAACTAAAGTAAGTATATTATACAATAAAACCGACTTTTTTACAACTAAAAAACACCCGCAAACTTAATTTGTAAAAAACAAAAAGAAAAACACCCGTGGTAAACGAGTGTTTTTGATAGGTCAATTTAAGCGAAAAACTAAAGATTTTTACGTTATTTTTATTGCAAAACGCCCTTTTTAACCTTAATTTTTGCTACTATAAGGTTTTTTATAAGTGAAAGCGCCACACAAATTACGCACACTATTAACGGCCATAGGTTGTTAAATAAAAGGCTTTCGGTTGAGATATCAAGTCCGTTTACAATTGATATTCCTATGCGTGAAATTAGCATATGAAAAACGTAAACGTCGGCACTTGTTGAAGACAGTAAAACCCAAAACCTAGAAAGTGTTTTTTCTTGCAGTTTTATTGCTATTACAATTAACGCAAAAAGAGAACATATAGACCCTATATAAACTTCGTTAAGGCCAAAGAACACGGCAGATAACGCAGGTTCTACGCACCCAAATATAAGCAAGGCGATTAAAAGCAGGTTGTTTGTTCTTTTTAACTTTTCTTTGTGTTTATTTGCAAGATAGCCTAACGTAAAGAAAGGAAAGCCCATTAAAACAAAATTTCTAACAACGCTTGTTGGAATATCAACGTTAAATAAGGTTAAAAATTCGCCTAAAAATAGGTGTATCGCTAAACAAACTATGCTTATAATAAATAGCGTTTTTTCTTTTATAGAAAATTTAATAACTAATAACCAAATTAAATAAACGTAAATAAGCGCTAACAAAAACCATAAATGTACAGATGAAAATGGTAGGTTTAAAAATATAAAGCCTAAAAAATCAAGTATTGTAAAAGTGCTTGTAAAGTATTCCGTAAACCTTACGCCGAAAACGTTGTAAACGTGATAGATAATTGTTGCAACAAAATATAATATGATTAGTTTTAAAAGCCTACGCTTTATGGTTTTTGAACTCACGTTTAGCGAAAAGAAGCCCGAAACAGCAAAAAATAACGGCACGGCAAAACGAGCAATAGCGTTTACTACCCTGCCAAACGTACCGGTAAAACCAACGTGAATAAAAACTACCATAAAAGAAGCCATTAACTTAATCAAGTCTAACCAATTATTTCTTTTGTTAACCGTCATCATTTTTTCCATTTGTTATATAATAACACCTGCAAAACTATAAGTCAATTTAAAATATCCTTACCCCCCACCGTTTATAGTTCCTATTGTAAAAAAGAAAAGGGCAGGACATTTAGCCCCACCCTAATAAAAGTTAAACCTTATTAAACCAAACAAATAGGTTAAGAGTGTTGCAAAATATTTGAAATTGTTTGTGCGTAAATTTGAAGTTCCTCGTTAAAAATACCTTCCGGTAAGATAATCTCATCAGATTGTTTCAATGTTAAAAACGAGTTGTTTAGTTGATTTGCTATATTTTTAAACTCTTCGCTTACAGGATTTTTCGAAAAAAAGGCCTTGCCCGTTGACGTGAGACCATATTCTTCATACAACATAGATGCATTAGAGTAGCCGCGCTTTGTTAAAAAGCGGAAAGATAGCACATTGCGATTTTCAAAGTCATATTCTATTTCAACATAATCGTATTCTATCATAATAGGCTTATTATCTAAACCAATCATTGGATATTCTGAATACCAGTCCAAATAGATTATATTATTTTCCTTGTCCAACAAAGGAAGTAATGACATAGTGTAGGTATTGGTCATGCCAAACAAAGTAATAGTACCATTAAAGGTTACAGGTTTATCGGAAACGATAAAATTGTCGTTTTCATATAAATTAGCTATTAACTCAATAATGGCATTCATGCTGTTGACTTGAGTTTGTATTGCGGCAATTGTTTCAGGGTCGGTTACTTCTTGATTATCCGTTTCAATTTTTCTCCTCAATGTAAAAGAAGATAATGATGTGCTTGTTGGTTTTACGTACCCCGTCATATTCCAAAGATCTGCTGAAATATCGTGAAAAAGAGAAGCGTATTCTTTCTTTTCATTATTGACATCATTGTCGTTTGGTTTATCACAGCCTATCATGAAAATTTGCGTAGAGATAACTATTAAAACAAAAACTGCTATTAAAAATCTACATTTTTTCATTAAAAACTTTCCTTTATATTAAAAATATTTGTTTTATTATAAACTTTTTACGGTGAAAAGTCAAATACAAAATATATAGCAAACAAAAAACCTAAATCGAATCGTGTTCGTTTTAGGTTTTGTTTGTGACCCCTACGAGAAACATCTCCGCTTTGCTACGATGGCGAAGCCGAACTGACAAGTTCTCACAGTATAGGAAAGCAAAAAAATAAGAGTACCGTTTGGTACTCTCATTTTTTTGGTGACCCCTACGAGAATCGAACTCGTGTTACCGCCGTGAAAGGGCGATGTCTTAACCGCTTGACCAAGGGGCCGATTTAGTTTTGTAATTGGTAGCGGCGGTCGGATTCGAACCAACGACCTGCCGGGTATGAACCGGCCGCTATAACCAACTAAGCTACGCCGCCATTTAAGTTGCTTATGTATTATACCTAAACAATTAAATTTTGTCAACAAATAAAACAAGTTTTTTGCAAAAAATTTTATTTTTTAATGCTAAAAAACAAAAACGGCAGTTTAATTACTGCCGTTTTGACGTAAAATTTATCTTTTTAACTTATGCTCACAGTAAACGCAACGATGAATATCGTGTTCTTTGTCTACTATTTTAAAACTTTGTGGAAGTTCTTGTTCCTTTTTGGTGATACATTTTGGATTTGTACAAACCATATCAGTACTGTCAACAAGTTCACATCTTTCAATATATTTTAGATTTTCTACTTCCCCTTCGCTAAGAAGTTTAAGTATTAACGCCATACGCATATATTTGCCGTTTAGCACTTGCTTAAAGTAACAAGCCCTTTCATCTTTATCAATTTGAACGCTAATTTCGTTAACCCTTGGAAGTGGATGAAGAATTGACGTATTGCTTTTTGCTAACTTCATTTTTTCTTCCGTTAAAATATAGCAATCTTTAAGTCTTTCATACTCAGCAGGGTCAGGGAAACGTTCCCTTTGAACTCTTGTCATATAAAGCGCATCTAAAGTAGGAAGTGCTTTTTCTAAATCCGTAGTTTCAACGAACTCAACGCCGTGGTTGTTCATTTCTTTAATAACGTAATAAGGTAGTTTTAATTCTTCAGGTGAAATAAGTACCATTTTTACGTTTTTATATCTACAAAGCGCCCCTATTAAAGAGTGAACCGTTCTGCCGTACTTTAAGTCGCCACAAAAACCTACCGTTAGGTTGTCAAAAGTTCCTTTTTCTCTATAAATAGTAAGTAAATCAGCAAGTGTTTGCGTTGGATGACAATGTCCACCGTCACCTGCGTTTATAACTGGAACGGTTGCGTTTAGTCCTGCAACGAGTGGCGCACCTTCTAACGGATGGCGCATTGCGATAATATCTGCATAGCAAGAAATTACCTTTGCAGTATCTGCAATACTTTCCCCTTTAGTTGCTGAAGATGAGTTTGCATCTGAAAAACCTATAACAGAGCCACCAAGTTCAAGCATAGCGGCTTCAAAAGAAAGCCTTGTTCTTGTTGATGGTTCAAAAAATAGGGTTGCTAATTTTTTGCCTTGGCATTTTTTTGCGTATTTTTTAGGTTTTGCTATGATATCCATAGCAGTTTTAATAAGTTCGTCAATTTCTGCCGTAGATAAATCGAGAATATCTATAAGACTTCTTCTCATACTTCTCCTTACTTAATCCAACTTTCGTCAGATGGGTTGTTTCTAAATTTAATAAGTTTTTGTACGTCTTCTGGTTTAATATAACCTTCTTCAGCAGCAACTTCTGCAATAACGTCAAAGTTTGTTAAAGAGTAGTTGATTACGTTTGCTTCAGCAAGTCTTGTTAAACCTTTTTGCATACCGTAAGTGAAGATACTAACTACACCTAAAACTTCTGCACCTGCTTCACGAAGAACGTTAACAACTTCAATAACGCTACCACCTGTTGAAATTAAGTCTTCAACAACCACAACCTTTTGACCTTTTTCTAACTTGCCTTCAATTTGGTTTTGTCTGCCGTGGTCTTTAGCGCCTGAACGAACGTAACCCATAGGAAGACCTAAAATGTGGCCTGTGATTGCTGCGTGAGCGATACCTGCAGTTGAAGTACCCATTAATACTTCTACTTCTGGGAATTTTTCTTTAATAACTTCTGCTAAGCCGTTTTCAACGTCAAGTCTAACGTTTGGTGCTGTTAAAGTTAAACGGTTGTCGCAGTAAACTGGGCTTTTAATACCACTTGCCCAAGTAAATGGTTCATCTGGACGGAAGAACACAGCCTTTATTGATAATAAATCTTTTGCTATAACTTTTTCTAAACTCATTTTTATTCTCCTAAAACAAATTCTCTTACACATCTTTCATAAGCAGCAACTGGGTCTTCTGCTGCAGTTATTGGTCTACCAACTACTATGTAGTCTGAACCGATTCTTCTTGCTTCTTTTGGTGTCATAATACGTTTTTGGTCACCAACGTCGCCGTCTGCAAAACGAATACCTGGTGTTACTGTTACGAATTCTTTGCCACAAACGTCGTGTACCTTTTCTGCTTCAAGTGGAGAGCAAACTACGCCGTCAAGTCCTGCGTTTTTAGCAGTTAACGCATAATGCATTACAACCTTGTCAATAGGTTCTTTAATTAAAAGGTCTCTTTCCATTGTTTCTTGGTCGGTTGAAGTTAATTGAGTTACACCGATAAGAATTGGTCTTGTGCCGTCTGGTCTTGTTAAACCTTCTAAAGCGCCTTTCATCATTTGAGTTGCACCACTTGCGTGTAAATTACACATATCAACGTCAAGTCTACTTAAAACTGCCATAGCCTTTTTAACCGTGTTAGGAATATCGTGAAGTTTTAAGTCTAAAAAGATTTTGTGTCCGTTTTCTTTTAATTCTTTAACGATTGCTGGACCTTCTGCATAATAAAGTTCCATACCGATTTTAACGAAAGGTTTTTTGTCCTTAAATAATGAAAGGAAGTTCATAACCTTTTCTTTACTGTCAAAGTCACAAGCGATAATTACGTCTTTTGCCATTTTTATTCTCCTTTAATTAACTCTTTTAACGAAGTTATTTTATATTTTTTCATTACCCTTGGTAAATCTTCAATAATATTTTTTGATGCATAAGGGTCTATTAAGTTTTGCGCACCTATTTCAACGGCAGTTGCACCTGCCATCATCATTTCAATAACGTCTTCAGCCGTCGCGATACCACCCATACCGATTACAGGAATTTTTACTGCGTTTGCTACTTGGTAAACCATTCTAACTGCAACTGGGAAGATTGCTGGTCCTGAAAAACCACCCATTACGTTTTTAATTACAGGCTCTCTAGTTTTTAAGTTAATTCTCATACCAAGTAAAGTGTTTATTAAACTAACCCCGTCTGCACCTGCATCTTCAACGGCTTTTGCCATTGAAACTATGTCCGTAACGTTTGGTGAAAGTTTGACGATAATAGGTTTTGTGGTTACCTTTTTAACTTCTTTAGTTACTTCAAAGGCTGATTTTGGGTCAGTACCAAAACTCATACCACCACCGTGCACGTTAGGACAACTTATGTTAACTTCTATCCAGCCAACTTGTTCTTCTTTGTCTAACTTTTCACAAACTTCTTTGTATTCATCAATAGAAAAGCCACCAACGTTAGCCATTACTTTTTTATTAAATACCTTTTTAAGTTTGGGCAATTCTTCTGCTATAACCTTTTCAACACCTGGATTTTGAAGACCAACTGAGTTTATCATACCTGCAGTACATTCTGCAATTCTTGGTGTTGGATTACCAAATCTTGGTTCTTTAGTCGTTCCCTTAAAAGAGAAAGTGCCAAGCATATTGATATCGTAAAATTCAGCAAATTCATAACCGTAACCAAAAGTTCCACTTGCAGGAATTATAGGGTTATCAAGTTCAATACCTAAAAGATTAACTTTAGTGTCTACCATATAATTTCCTCCTTTTTCATAACAGGACCTTCTTTACAAATACGCTTGTTGCCCGTTAAAGTTTTGCAAGAGCAACCCATACAAGCACCAAAACCACAACCCATTCTTTCTTCAAAACTTAGTTCGCCTGAAATTTTTGTTGCGTTTGATAATGCTTTAAGCATAGGTTCTGGTCCACAAGAATAAAAGTAAGTTGCATCTACGTTTTCAAGTGCGTTAGTAACAAAACCTTTAATTCCGTAAGAGCCGTCCACCGTGGTTACGAAAACCTTTCCTAATTTGCTGAATTCTTTTTCATAAAAGATTTCGTCTTTAGTGTTAAAACCTAAAGTAACCGTTATATCTTTGCCTTGTTTTTTAAGTTCTTTTGCAAGTAGATATAATGGTGGTACGCCTACGCCACCACCTACTAAAAGTGGTCTTTCTCCTGCACAGCTTAAGTCGTAGCCGTTACCTAAACCGGTTAAAACGTCTAAAACTTCACCCTTTTTCATATTTGCCATAATTTCCGTACCCTTTCCTACTACTTTGTAGATTAAGGTTAGGGTATTTTTACCTAAATCGCAAACTGATATTGGGCGACGGAGATATTCGCCTTCAATTTTAATATTAACGAATTGACCTGCTTTAATATCGCTAACGTCCCCTTTAAGTACCATTTTAAGAACGTCTTTAGTTAGGTGTTCGTTTTTTGTAATTTTCAAAAATACTTGTTTCATTTTTTACCTTTTAAGCATCAATAGTTGAAATTGTAATGGTTGAATCTTCAATTACGTCTAAAACAACCTTTACCGTGTCAAGTGAAGTGAACATTGTAATATTGTTTTCAGTAGCAAGTCTTCTAATAACGTGACCGTCTGCTTGTTCTTTGTTTGCACCTGCTTCACTCGTGTTGATGATGTAAGCAATATGCTTTTGGCGAATTGCCTTTTCAATTTCATCACTACCTTGGCTAATCTTTTTGTGAATATGCGTTCTAATACCGTTCTTCTTTAAGAATTCTGCAGTACCTTTGGTTGCTTCAATGTTAAAGCCTAAGTTATAGAATCTTCTAATTAAAGGTAATGCTTCTTCCTTATCTTTATCTGCAATTGATGCAAATACAGTACCGTAGTTTTGTAAGTGCATACCAGATGCTTGAAGTGCTTTATATAATGCACGGTCTAAGTTATCGTCATAACCGATTGCTTCACCAGTTGACTTCATTTCAGGTGAAAGGTATGCGTCTAAGCCCTTAATCTTTGTAAATGAGAATACAGGAACTTTAACGTACCATCTATCCTTTTCTTTAGGATAAATTTTGTTAATACCTTGTTCTTTTAATGATTTACCCATAATAACTTCCGTAGCGATATCAGCAAGGCTGTAGCCTGTTGCTTTTGATAGGAAAGGAACGGTTCTTGATGAACGTGGGTTAACTTCTATTATATAAACCTTTTCGTTCTTATCAACGATAAATTGAATATTATATAGACCTACTATGCCGATACCAAGACCTAACTTTTTAGCATACTTTAGTATTGTCTTTTTAACTTTGTTTGAGATAGAGAAGGTTGGGTAAACGCTTATTGAGTCGCCAGAGTGGATACCCGTTCTTTCAACAAGTTCCATAATACCAGGAACGAATACGTTTTTACCATCGCAAATTGCGTCAATTTCTACTTCCTTACCAACTATGTATTTATCAACTAAAACAGGCTTGTCTTCATCAATTTCAACTGCCGTTTTTAAGTAATGGCGAAGTTGGTTTTCGTTAGCAACTATTTGCATTGCTCTACCACCTAATACGAAAGATGGTCTAACTAATACTGGGTAGCCTATTTCTTTTGCCGCCTTTACGCCGTCTTCAATTTTGGTAACTGCTCTACCTTGTGGTTGTGGAATACCAAGTTTATGTAAAATCTTTTCAAAACTATCTCTGTTTTCAGCCCTTTCAATAGCCTTACAGTCAGTACCAACAATGTTAACGCCAAGTCTATCTAGTGGGTCTGCAAGGTTGATTGCAGTTTGTCCACCAAGAGATGCGATAACACCTTTTGGATTTTCAAATTCTACAATGTTCATAACGTCTTCAGGCGTTAATGGTTCAAAGTAAAGTTTATCACTTGTAGTGTAGTCGGTTGAAACTGTTTCAGGGTTGTTGTTTATGATAATTGCTTCATAACCAGACTTCTTAATAGTCGTTACTGCGTGTACGGTTGAGTAGTCAAATTCAACGCCTTGACCGATACGAATAGGACCTGCACCTAAAACTATTAACTTTTCTTTATCAGTAATTATACTGTCGTTTTCGCCAGTATAACTTGAGTAGAAGTATGGTATATAAGCACCTGCGTGTAAAGTATCAACCATCTTAAAGATAGGTTTTAAGCCGTTTTTCTTTCTAAAGTCGCTAACTTCTTTTTCAGTACATTTCCAAAGTCTTGCAACGAATAGGTCTGAAAAGCCCATCTTCTTTGCTTTTGTTAATTCTTCTAAATTAAATGCGTTTTCTTTTAACACGTTTTCCATATCAATTATTCTCTTAATTGATTCTAAGAAAAGTGGAGTTATCATTGTAACTTTGTGAATTTCTTCTATAGTAGCGCCACGGCTAATTAGTTCTGCAATAGCAAAAAGATTGTCGTGCTTAAATGCCGTTAAGTATTCAAAAAGTTCTTCTTTTGTCATTTTGTCAAACTTTGAAATGTATAAGTGGTTTACGCCCGTTTCTAATGAACGAACTGCCTTTAACATACTTTCTTCAAGGTTTGCACCAATACCCATAACTTCGCCAGTTGCCTTCATTTGCGTACCTAATAGGTTAGACGCTTGTGTGAACTTATCAAATGGGAATCTTGGGAATTTTGTAATAATATAGTCAAGTCTTGGCTCTGTAGATGCTTTAGTGTTGGCAATTTCAATTTCATCTAAAGTCATACCAACTGCAACTTTAGCAGTTACTCTTGCAATAGGATATCCACTTGCTTTAGATGCAAGTGCTGATGAACGAGATACTCTTGGGTTTACTTCAATTAAATAGTATTCGCTTGTTTTTGGGTTTAACGCATATTGAACGTTACAACCACCTTCAATTTTAAGTTCTCTTATAATTTTAATTGCGCTATCGTTAAGCATTTTTTGGTCTTTTTCGCTTAATGATAAAATAGGTGCAACTACGATACTGTCGCCGGTGTGTACGCCAACTGGGTCAACGTTTTCCATACCACAAATGGTGATAGCCTTGTCGGTTGCGTCACGCATTACTTCAAATTCAATTTCTTTATAACCCTTTACACTCTTTTCAATTAAAACTTGGTGAACTGGTGAAAGTTTAAATGCGTTTATACCGATATCTTCAAGTTCTTTTTCGTTTTCGGCAAAACCGCCACCCGTACCACCTAAAGTAAATGCAGGTCTAAGTACTACTGGATAACCAATTTTCTTAGCGGCTTCTTTTGCTTCTTCTAAGTTATAAGTGATTTCTGAAGGAATAACAGGTTCGCCTATCTTTAAGCACATTTCCTTAAATAGTTCTCTGTCTTCAGCCCTTTCAATACTTTCACTTGGCGTACCTAAAAGTTCAACTCTACATTCTTTTAATACACCCTTCTTTTCAAGTTGCATTGCAAGGTTTAAGCCGGTTTGTCCACCGATACCAGGTACGATTGCATCTGGTCTTTCATAACGAAGAATTTTTGCAACGTATTCAAGTGTAAGTGGTTCCATATAAACCTTATCTGCAATAGTCGTGTCGGTCATTATAGTTGCAGGGTTAGAGTTTACTAAAACAACTTCATAACCTTCTTCTTTTAACGCTAAACACGCTTGAGTTCCCGCATAGTCAAATTCAGCGGCTTGACCTATGATAATAGGACCAGAACCAATAATAAGTATCTTTTTAATATCCTTTCTTTTTGCCATAACTTTCCTCTAAAAATTTTATTTTTTATAAACTACTTTGCCGTCTTTTACAGTTAAAAGGTTTTCCCCTTGTACCTTATAACCAATAAACGGCGTTGCCTTACCCTTTGACAAGAAGTCTTTCGGGTCTATTTTGTACTCTTTATCTAAATCCCACACGCTATAGTCTTTGCTTAAGTCTATATTAAAGCGCTTAGCAGGGTTTATGCTTAATAATTCAACCAGTTTTTCTAAACTGATTATATTTTTCTTAACTAAATAGGTGTAAAGAAGTGGAAATGCCGTTTCTATACCAACTATTCCAAACGCACTCTTTTCAAGCCCTTTACTCTTTTCAGGGGTAGAGTGTGGCGCGTGGTCGGTGGCTATCATATCAATCGTGCCGTCAATTATACCTTCAATTAACGCTTTTTTATCTTCTTCACTTCTAAGTGGTGGGTTCATTTTGTAAAAACCGTCTTCCTTTAAGTCGCTATCATCTAAAATAAGATAGTGTGGCGCAGTTTCACAGGTGACTTTTAATCCCTTTTTCTTAGCATCTCTAATTAACTGTACGCTTTCTTTAGTAGATATGTGGCAAACGTGGTAATCACAACCAATTTCTTCAACTAGTTTTAAGTCCCTTTCAATTTGTCCCCACTCTGACTTACTGCATATTCCACGATGATTATGAGTTTTTGCATATTCGCCGTCGTGAATATAACCGTTAAATAAAAGTGAGTTGTCTTCACAATGGCAAACCAAAATTCTACCAAGTTTTTTGGCTTTTAACATTGCGCTTTTTATCATTTCTTCATCTTGAACGCCCTTGCCGTCGTCACTAAAAGCAATTACCTTGTTTGATAACTCTTCCATATCAGAAAGTTCTTTTCCAAACTGACCTTTAGTTATAGATGCGTAAGGGTAAACGGAAATTACTGCGTTTTCATCAATTAGTTTTTGTTGAACGGCTAAATTTTCTACGCTGTCTGGCACAGGGTTTAGGTTAGGCATTGAACAAATTGCCGTGTAGCCACCCCTTGCAGATGCTTTCGTTCCACTTTCAATAGTTTCTTTATATGAAAAACCCGGTTCTCTTAAGTGAACGTGAACGTCACAAAAACCGGGTAAAATAGCAATATTACTAAAATCAAAAAAAGCATCCTTTAAAAGAGAATTAATCTTTTCTTCTGCTATGCTTTTTAAGTTTTCATTTAGTAAGTTTGTCATAATTCTTCCTTAAAAAAAAGTCTTGCCGTGTACCGACAAGACTTACGAAACCATACTAAGACAAACGCCTAAATTTGGCGCTTACAAATTAATAGTCCCTTTGCCGATATCACAGTATCAACTTAAAAGTCATTTTTTTCTTAACTATTATAGCACTCTAAAAATGGTTTGTCAATTTTATTATTAAACAATATATATAATATTAAAAATTTTTTATAAAGTTGCTTTGATTACAGCCTTAATAGTATGCATTCTATTTTCTGCTTCATCAAACACGATTGATGCGTTGCTTTCAAGCACTTCGTCCGTTACTTCCATTTCGGTTATCCCAAACTTTTCGTAAATTTGTTTGCCGATAGTAGTGTTTAGGTCGTGGAAAGCAGGTAAACAATGCATAAACTTACAACTTTCACTTGCGTTTTGCATAAGTTCTTTAGTAACTCTATAAGGTGTTAGTTCTTTAATTCTTTCTTCCCAAACTTCATCAGGTTCGCCCATAGATACCCAAACGTCTGTGTAAATTACGTTAGCGCCTTTTGTTGCTATCATAGGGTCTTCAATAAACTCTAACTTAGCGCCTGTACCACGCGCAATCTTTTCACAAGTTTTAATTAAATCTTCGTTAGGGAAGTACTTTTTAGGGGCACACGCAACAAAGTGCATACCCATTTTTGCAGCACCTACCATTAAAGAGTTGCCCATATTATATCTTGCGTCGCCCATATAAACGAGTTTGATACCTTTTAGGCTACCTAAATGTTCTTTTATAGTTAAAAAATCGGCTAAAATTTGCGTTGGGTGGAATTCGTTTGTTAAACCGTTCCAAACAGGAACACCTGCGTATTTTGCAAGTTCTTCAACAATTTCTTGACCAAAACCACGGTATTCAATACCGTCAAACATTCTGCCAAGTACCCTTGCCGTGTCCTTAATACTTTCCTTTTTGCCAATTTGTGAACCTTGTGGGTCAAGGTAAACTGGGTGTATGCCAAGGTCAGCCCCTGCTACTTCAAAAGCACATCTAGTTCTTGTTGAAGTCTTTTCAAAAATTAAAGCAATATTTTTGCCGTGATATTTTTTTTGGTTTTTACCCTTTTTCTTTTGCTTTTTAAGTTTTGCTGATAAGTTTAATAGGTAATTTATTTCTTCCGGTGTGAAATCTAAAAGTTTTAAAAAACTTCTTCCTTTTAAGTTCATTTTATCTCCTTACCCTAAAGCCTTTTCAATTATGCTTAAGGCTTTAATTAAATCTTTTTCCTTTATATTAAGTGGTGGAAGTAGTCTTAACTTATCTTTTGCAGATAAACATAAAACACCGCTTGCCATACACTCTTTTATTACTTCTTTAACAGGTTTTACCGTTTTAATTCCTATCATTAAGCCTAGCCCTGTTATACTTTCTACGCCAGGTTTATCTTTGAAAAAGTCAAAAATAATTTTGCTTTTTTTGTTAACTTCTTGTAAAAATTCTTCCGTTAATCTTTCTAAAATACTAACTGCGCCACTTGAAGAAACAGGGTTGCCACCAAAGGTTGAACCGTGTTCGCCATAGCCTAAAACCTTTTCCGTTTTTTCGTTAAACATACAAGCGCCGATAGGTAGTCCACCACCAAGCCCTTTTGCCGTTGTTACGATATCAGGGGTTAAACCGTAGTTCATATATGCGTAAAGTTTACCCGTTCTGCCGTTACCCGTTTGTACTTCATCAATTATAAGAAGAATATCTTCCTTTTCGCAAAGGGCTTGTACTTTAGTTAAAAACTCTTTGTCAAGTGGAATAACCCCGCCTTCGCCTTGGATTATTTCTAGCATAATACCTGCGACTTTGTTTTCCTTAACCAACTTTTCTACGCTTTCAAAATTCTTTTCTGCATATAAAAAGCCAGTCGTCAAAGGGTTAAAAAGTTCGTGGTAGTGGTCTTGACCGGTTGCTGATAAAGTAGTTATCGTTCTACCGTGAAAACTGTCTTTTAAGGTTATTATATTAAAGTATTCTTCGCCCTTTTTATCTACTGCGTACTTTCTTGCCGTTTTAATTGCACATTCGTTTGCTTCTGCACCAGAGTTAGCAAAGAAAACCTTTTTAAGTCCCGTTTTTTCACACAAAAGTTTTGCTAGGTCAACGCAAGGTTTTGTGTAATATAGATTAGAAGTGTGTTGAAGGGTTTTTAGTTGCTTTTTTACGGCTTTTTGCCATATTTTATCGCTAACGCCAAAACTGTTTACCCCTATACCTGAAGTTAAGTCAATATACTTTTTACCATCAAAATCGTAAAAGATAGCACCTTTGCCCCTTTTAATTTGTAAATTAAAACGCGCGTAGGTATTTGCTATATATTGACCGTCGTTTTTTACTAAATCGGTCATTTTTTATCTCCTACAACCATTGTACCAGCACCTTCGTTGGTCAATAATTCCATAAGTATTGAGTGTGGAATTCTTCCGTCCATAATAACAACCTTTTCAACGCCGTGGTTAATTGCAGTCGTGCAACAATTTACCTTTGGAATCATACCACCAGAAATGATACCTTCTTTAAAAAGTTTGTCAACTTCTTTAATAGAAACTAAAGGAATAAGCGTTTTAGGGTCGTCTTTATCTTTTAATATACCGGCAACGTCCGTCATCATAATAAGTCTTTCAGCATTAAGCGCCCCTGCAACCATTGATGCAGCCGTGTCGCCGTTAATATTGAAAACTTCCCCCTTTTTGTTGCAACCGATAGTAGAAACTACTGGAATATAACCCTTTTCTAAAAGGTCAAGTACAGGAGCGATATTTATTTTTGTAATTTCCCCAACGTAACCTAATCTTTTATCTTTTTGTTTTGCTTCAATAAGTCTTCCGTCTATACCAGAAATACCCATAGCCTTGCCACCTTTACTTTCAAGGTAGTTTACTAAAGATTTGTTTATTTTACCTGCCAAAATCATTTGAGCGATATCAACCGTTTCTTTATCAGTTACTCTAAGTCCGTCAACAAACTCTGCCTTTTTGCCAAGTTTGGTCATCATTTCACTAATTTCAGGTCCACCACCGTGTACTAAAACAACCTTAACGCCGATAAGCCATAAAAGTACGATATCTTCCATAACGTGTTCTTTTAACTCTTCGTTAATCATTGCGTTTCCACCGTATTTAATTACAACGATTTTGCCGTTATATCTTTTAATATAAGGAAGTGCTTGAGTTAACACTTCTGCACGAAGTTGATTTGAAAAATTTTCATCAATATGCTTCATAATTTCTCCTTTAAGTACGATAGTCGCCGTTAATTTTAACGTAATCGTAAGTTAAGTCACAACCCCAAGCCGCCGCTGTAAATTCGCCGTCTTTTAGGTCAATGATAATTTCTATTTCGTTCTTTAATAAAATTTCTTTTGCTTGTTCTTCAGAAAAATCTACACTTGCACCGTTTTTGCAAACGTTAATTTCCCCTGCTACTGACTTAAAGTTAACGTCAATTTTGTTTACGTCAACCTTTTCTTTACTATAACCGATTGCGCAAAGCACTCTACCCCAGTTGGCATCTGCACCAAACATAGCCGCCTTTAGTAGGCTTGAACAAATTACGCTTTTTGCAACCCCTTTTGCCGTTTTAATATCTTTTGCGTTTAATACTTTGCACTCTAAAAGTTTAGTTGCGCCTTCGCCGTCACCTGCAATCTTTCTACAAAGCGCAACGGTTACCGTGTTTAGCGCCTTCATAAAGATAGCAAAGTCTTCATCTTCACTAACAATGTCTTTATTACCTGCTTCGCCGTTACAAAGAACGGTTACCATATCGTTAGTAGAAGTGTCGCCGTCAATACTTAACATATTAAAGGTGTTTTGAACGTCGGTTGATAGCGCTTTTTTAAGCATTTCGCTACTAATTTTTACGTCGCTTGTGATAAAAACTAACATAGTTGCCATATCAGGGTGAATCATACCACTACCCTTTGCCATACCACCAAGACGACAAACTTTTCCGTCAATGGTAAATTCTACTGCAACTTCTTTTGGGGTTGTGTCGGTCGTCATAATTGCGTATGCTGACTCTAAATTACCTTTTTCACTTAAACCAGCGCAAAGTGGTTTAATTGCGTTTTTGATAGGTTCAATTGATAAAGGTTGACCGATAACGCCAGTTGATGCAACAACTACGTCGCTACTGTCAATATTTAATTCATCTGCAAGTAATTTTGACATACTTTCAGCAATTTCTATGCCGTTTGCATTACAAGTGTTTGCGTTTCCACTATTGCAAATAACTGCCCTTGCAACGCCGTTTTCTAAGTGTTTTTTAGTTACGATGAGTGGTGCGCCTTTAACTAAGTTAGTAGTATAAACTGCAGCGGCAGTACAAGGCGTTTTACTAAAAACAACACCTAAATCGTTCTTTTCTCTATTCTTTCTAATTCCTGCGTGTACGCCGTTTGCCATAAAACCTTTAGATGCGCAAACGCCACCTGATATAAATTTAATCATTATAGTATAAGTCCTTTATTTTCATCTTCGTTAATTAAAAGGTTCATATTTTGTATAGCAGCACCACCTGCGCCCTTACCTAAATTGTCAAACCTACTAACTAACAAAATATTGTCGGTACCACCAAAAACGGAAATTTCTAAACTATCTTTCCCTGCTAGTTTATTTGCCGTTAAAAAGCCCTTTTCATCACTACTTTCAACAAACTTAACGATGTTTCCCGTGTAGTAGTTTTTGTAAATGTCTTTTAAGTCGTCAATACCACAAGTTAGCATATCCTTGTTTAACGGAATACTAACTTCCATACCCCTTGGAAAAGAAGAAACGATAGGACAAAAACTTGGTTTTACTTCTAAACCACCTATCTTCATCATTTCTGGAATATGCTTGTGCATTTGCGTTAAACCGTACTGTCTTGGCGCTATATAATCAAAAGGCATATCTTCTTCATACTCTTTTATCATATTTTTACCGCCACCCGTGTAGCCTGTAATTGAAAAAGCCGTTAGATAGGTATTTTTATCTAACACGCCTTCATCAATAAGTGGTCTAACTAAAGATATAAACCCACTTGCATGGCAACCTGGGTTTGCAATTCTTTTTGAAGATTTTATCTTTTCTTTTTGTCCTTTAATTTCTGCAAAACCATAAACCCAATTTTCATTAGTTCTATGCGCAGTTGACGCGTCAATTATCGCCGTATTTTTATTACTTTCATCAACAAGTAAAACGGCTTCTTTTGCAGCGTCATCTGGAAGACACAAAAATACAACGTCTGCACTATTTATTGCATCTTTTCTTGCTACTGTGTCCTTTCTAAATTCTTCTTTTAAGGTTATTAAGTTTATATTGTCAAAAGCACTTAAGCGCTCCCTTATGTTTAATCCGGTAGTTCCACTCGTGCCGTCTATAAAAACCTTTGTCATTATAAATTTTCCTTAATGAATTTAATTTGCATTTCTACTGAAGAAATACTCGTGCCACCCTTTGAAATACGCTTGTTTACGCAATTTGTTAAGTCAATGGCTTCAAAAACTTCTTCATCAAATAAATTAGAGTAGGTTTTGTATTCATCTAAAGTTAAACTTTCTAAAACCTTGCCCTTTTCTATACAGTCTTTAACAATTCCACCTGAAATTTTGTATGCTTCACGGAAAGGAAGACCTTTTTTTACTAAATAGTCTGCAAGGTCGGTTGCGTTAATAAAACCTTCTTTTGCAGCCTTTTTCATATTTTCTTCATTAGCCTTGATAGAAGAAATCATCTTTTCCATAACGGTTAAACAGTTCTTTACCGTTTCAACTCCGTCAAACACGCACTCTTTATCTTCTTGCATATCTTTGTTGTAAGCAAGTGGTAAACCTTTAAGTACGGTTAAAATTGTTAGTAGGTCGCCGTAAACTCTGCCCGTTTTACCACGGATAAGTTCTGCCATATCAGGATTCTTTTTTTGTGGCATAATTGATGAACCCGTTGTTAAACTGTCTGAAAGTTTAACGAACTTAAACTCCCAACTTGCCCAAAGAATAATTTCTTCAGAAAGCCTACTTAAGTGCATTTGTATAGTTGCTATAACTGATAAAAGTTCAACTATAAAATCTCTGTCAGATACGCCGTCAATACTGTTTAACGCTACCCCGTCAAAGCCAAGTTTTTTTGCTTCGTAGTCCCTATCCGTTTGATAGGTCGTACCTGCTAGGGCGCAACTACCGATAGGTGAAATATTCGTTCTTTTATAACAGTCTTTAGCCCTATCAATATCTCTTAAAAACATCATAGCGTATGCTAAAAGATGATGACCAAAAGTGATAGGTTGCGCACGTTGAAGGTGAGTGTATCCTGGCATTATAGCGCCCTTATACTCTTCTGCCTTATCTACTATTGCCCCTATTAGTTTTTTAAGTAGGTCAATTATGGTAAGCGTTTGGTTTTTAAGGTACATTCTTATATCAAGCGCAACTTGGTCGTTTCTACTTCTTGCCGTGTGAAGTTTTTTGCCAACGTCCCCTACCCTTTTGGTAAGTTCTTGTTCAACGAAGGTGTGAATATCTTCTACGCTCAAATCAATTTCAAGTTTGCCACTTTCTATATCGCTTAAAATTTCTTCTAAACCTTTTGCTAAAGTATCGGCTTCTACTTCTTCAATAATGCCTGTATAAGAAAGCATATATGCGTGTGCAATACTGCCAGTTATGTCTTCCTTATACATTTTGCTATCAAAACTTATTGAAGAGTTAAAGTCGTCTGCAATTTTGTCTACGTTAGCGTCGGTAACGCCTTGCCATAATTTTGCCATTTTAATTTTCCTTATTTGTTGTTTTTCTTATCTACCATTGCTTGAACTTTTGTAGGTAGACCGAATAGGTTAATGAAACCTTCTGAATCTTTTTGGTTATAATCGCTTTCACCAAAAGTTGCAATTTCTTCGCTATAAAGTGAGTAATCACTCCAAACACCTGCGTTAATCATGTTGCCTTTGTAAAGTTTTAGTCTTACCTTACCAGTAACGTTTTCTTGCGTTTTGTCAACGAAAGCAGAAAGTGCTTCACGAAGTGGTGAGAACCATTGTCCGTTATAAACTAATTCGCCAAAAGTTACTGCTAACTTTTGTTTTTCGTGCATTGTGTACTTATCTAAACATAAACTTTCTAAAACAGAGTGAGCCTTATATAAAATTGCACCACCTGGAGTTTCGTACACACCACGACATTTCATACCAACTAAACGGTTTTCAACGATATCAATAATACCAATACCGTTTGCGCCACCAAGTTTATTTAGTTCTAAAATAATTTCTTTAGCAGTCATCTTTTTGCCGTCAAGTGCAACTGGTACGCCTTTGTTAAAATCAAGTTCAATATAAGTTGGCTTGTCTGGTGCGTCAATAGGTGAAACACCCATTTCTAAAAAGCCCTTCTTTTCGTATTGTGGTTCGTTACCAGTATCTTCTAAGTCCATACCTTCGTGTGATAAGTGCCATAAGTTCTTATCTTTAGAATAGTTTGTTTCTCTGTTTATTTTAAGTGGAATATTGTGTGCTTCTGCGTATTCAATTTCTTCTTCACGAGATTTGATTGACCATTCTCTCCAAGGTGCGATAATTGCAAGGTTTGGTGCGAACTTCTTAAAACCTAATTCAAAACGAACTTGGTCGTTACCTTTACCAGTACAACCGTGGCAAATTGCGTCTGCCCCTTCTTTAATAGCAATTTCTGCTAAAGCCTTTGCAATACAAGGACGTGCGTGGCTTGTACCTAAATAATATTCTTCATATAAAGCACCTGCTTTAACACAAGGAATAATGTAGTTGTCTACGTAGTCGTCAGTTAAGTCTAATACGTATAACTTACTTGCACCAGTTTTTAGAGCCTTTTCTTCTAAACCTTCAAGTTCATCTGCTTGGCCAACGTTACCTGCAACTGCAATAACTTCACAGTTGTTGTAATTTTCCTTAAGCCAAGGAATTATTATAGAGGTGTCAAGACCACCTGAATACGCTAAAACTACCTTTTTAATATCTTTCTTTTCCATTTTTAATATCTCCTTTCTTTAGGTTTTTTTATTTTACCCCTAAATTATAATTAACTAAAAATTTTTTGTCAACAATATTTAATACGTTTATGCATATTTTTTATACAATTTTATGCATATTTTGTATATTTTATTGCATAACCTTGTTTTATATGCAATAACAACGCATAATTAATATTATACTTTAAAAATTATAATAAAATAGTTAAAAAAAGTCAAACGCTATTTTGCTTTTAACCTTTAAAAAATGGTTGTTTTTTGCTTTTTGTTGTGCTAAAATTAAAAAAAACTATAGAAGGTGTTTTTTATATGGCTATATTAAAAAAGGTTGGCAAAATTTTTGGTTTAATTATTCTTTGTCTTTTAGGGTTATTCGTTGCAGTTATTTCGGTACTTAATGTAGCAAAATTTGCAATTTATGCTGAATATTATTCAATAACCGATAGTGTTTGTAGAAATCCAGGGTTAGGCGACGGGTTTGTTTGCCAAGGCGTTGCTGCAGTTGAAACGGAAAACAAGTTTTTAGTTTCAGGTTATATGGCAAACGGCACGGCAAGTAGAATTTACGTTACTGATAAAGACAATAACGACTACTACGTTTCTTTATACAAAAATGGTGAAGAATTTGACGGGCATTTAGGTGGAGTTGCTTATTATGGCGACAAGGTTTTTACAACCTGTAACGATAGCGTACAAGTTTTTTCTTTGACGGAAATTTTAAGCGCTAAAAAGGGCGATATTATTGAAATGGAAAAGGAAATTCCTGTAAACAACCAAGGTTCTTCCCTTTACGTTTACGGCGAATATCTTTACGTTGGCGAATTCAATAACGGAAATCAATATAAAACTGAACACCATTATGGCGACAATCACGCAATAATTACTAAATATTCTATAGAAAGTATTTTACAAGGAAGTCCTGTTGCCGATAAGATTTATTCTATACCAGATAAAGTTCAAGGAATATGCTTTACCCCTGACGGAAAGATTGTTCTTTCAACTTCTTGGGCAATTGCAGATAGTTATTTTTACGTTTATAACGAAAGCGAAATTGTTGACTCTGGCGAAGTTTTAGATGGTGCTAAAGTTTACCACTTAGGAAATAGCAGAAAGATAAAAGGTCCTGCTATGGTTGAAGGACTTGACTATTACGCAGGTAAAATTATTACCGTTTATGAAAGCGCATCAAACAAATACTTCTTTGGCAAAATGTTCTTCGCACACAAAATTGACGCTATTGATATAAACAACTAAACCATATTAAAATATTAAAAGGTGCTTTTCGTAAAAGCGCCTTTTTTGTTACAATTTTTAAAAAAAGAAAGCAAGTAGCATAAGCCACCTGCCTTCTTTAAAAAGGATGCCAAAAAAACAAAATCAAAAGCCAAAAAATAAAAGGTTAAAACAAAAAGATTATCAAACATTAACAACACCTTAAGTTTACCTATTAAATATGACAGTTTCAGCCATATTTGAAAAATTTTTTTAATTTTTTATAAATAAAAATGCGCATCAGTTGATACGCATTTTTTGTTAACTTTTTATTCGTCTTTTAAGTGTTCGTTTACGTAAACGTTGCATAGGTAGGCTAAAGACTTTCCTGACCTATATTTTTTGTCTAGAATTTTTATAATTCTTCTTGGTACTAAAAGTTCCCCTTTAGAGTCGTACTTTTTATATTCTTTAGATAATGCAATTATTGCATCTTCAATACTTTCTTTATCGTACTCTTTAGCGTGTCTATAGTAGTATTCTGTTAGTATTTTATCTTGCCTATGCATTCTGTTATGCACCACCCTTAATATGGTCGCAAGACCAAAAGATAAGCCTAAAATTAAAAACATTAAAACGTACCAAGGCATTAGTTCTTCTAACGCATAATGGTCACGCCAACCACCGTTTTCTTCCCCGATAAATATTGCAAAAATTAAATACAATAGTTCGTAAATAAATATAGGTATTAGCGCAACGAAAGTTCTGTTTAACTTAACCGTGTGGTAGTCGTTTACAAAGGTAAACAAAATTATTGCTAAAATAGGAACTAACGTATGCAAAAAGATATTACCGTTTTGCACCATCATTCTAACGAACCCTGCCCTTGGTGCTAAAAGGGAAATTGATATAACAAAGGTTAACATAACGCTTGTTGACCCCATAAAGGTTAAATCTACTATCCATCTTGGTAGGTGGTAGTTTTTATCTCTTATGCCGTCAATCGCAAACGGTATAGAAAAGGCTGCCGTTAGTGCCATAAAGATATTAGATAGCACGGTAAACATACGGAAAGTTTTTATACCAACTTCTTGCACTATTTCGTTAGGTTCTGCCAAAAGGTTATTAACAACACCTATCGCAACAAATGCAAAAATTAGGGTTGATATAATTAGGCTAAGCCACGAATTTACCATATGTGTTCTTTTAGGATTACAAAGTCTTTTTCTCATTTTTTTATCACCTAAATCTATTATACCACCTTTTTTATTTTTTTGTTAGCCAAAATCAAAAAAATTTTAAAAAATTTTAAAATAAAAATCACAAACTACTTATGCCCTATCCATACGCAAAAATAAAATAAAAAAAGCGATAGTTAATTGCTACCGCTTTTATAAAATTCTTTTTATTTCTTTTTGAAGGCTTCAAGCACGTCAAAAAATAGCCATACAAAACTTAGTGCGTATATTAAATAGCCTATGCACTCTAATATAAGAAGTAAAACCGACCCAAAAGTTTTCCAAAAACGGCGCTTTTTAGGTGCAGGGTTTTGTTTGTTTTCAAGTTGTTCACGATATAGTTTTAAGCCTTTTTCCGTTTCATAAATGTTTTTACATTTAGGGCATTCATCATATCTTAACCCTTCTTCCGTCAAAACTACTTCATTACAATACGGACATTTTGCGTTTACTTTAGTCATTTTTTATCCTTAAAGTTTTTATATAATTATTATACCACTTGTTTTACCCAATTGCAACAAAATAAAGGAGCAAGACAATTTGCCTTGCTCCAACGTGGTTGCGGGGAATTCCCCTACTAGGGGAAATGTCACTTGTGACAAAAGGGTTGCGGTCCTCCGCTAGGAGATGAGACTTGCCCGACTATTGTCGGCACGGGCTCGGGGTGGCAAACAATTATCAATTGTTTGTCGGCAACTATCCCTAAAATCAATCTTTTAAGTTGCCGATCCCCACCCGTTCAAGTCCCACGCAAACTCTACTCTCAATAAAACAAAAAACGGACAGGTAAAAAACCTATCCGTTTTTTGTTTGGTTGCACGTGTGCTAATTTAATTGAACTATTTAGTTACAAATGGTCCATCGGCATAATTTTGAGTTTTATGCCCTGGTAAATCTTCTAAAATATCTTCATCCGTTATATCTGAACTT